>NZ_JBIAPW010000023.1:0-127708 GCF_042888505.1 Streptomyces sp. NPDC002870 | reverse complement strand
GGAGTCACGAAGTGCTCCGGCAACCGGCCCGTCGACAACCACCCTACGAACCAGCCCTCAAGAACACCACGAGCTACTTGACGTCCGTTAGGAACTCAACGGAGCTTGACGGACGATCACCCGCCTGCCCCGCGGCAGACCCCGGGGCGGGAGGCAGCGGTGAGAGCCAGACGCCCGTGTTCCGAGCACACAGCCTGCACAGGGTGACTGGGGCAGGCGACGCGGAGAGCGTCCCGGATCTGCTGGTGCTCACCGCCGAGGTGGATGCGGCCGTCGTGCAGATGGAGGACCCCACCCGCCGGCCCGGCCCGGCGCCCGAGGACCGCCCGTCCCCCGGCATCGACTTGCTACTCGTGAAGGGCGCTAAGTTCCTTTGCCAGGAAAGACTCAGGTCGCCGGTGGAGCATGGGTAAGGGGAAGCTTGTCCAGGTCGGCCAGGCGTTCGCCTCCCACTGCCCCGAAGATGAGGAGGGAAACCCCCGTGGACACTCGGCCCGTCATCGTCATGACCGGTGCCACAAATGGCCTGGGCAGACTCGCCGCTCTCGACCTGGCCCGCAGTGGCGCCCATCTCGGCCTCGTCGCCCGCAGCCGGCAGAAGGCCGACGCCCTGCGGCGGGAGATCGAGCAAGTCGCGCCGCAGACCCCGGTCGACGTCTTCCTTGCCGATCTGTCACTGGTCGGCGACGTTCACCGCGTAGGTCGGCAGATCGACGCCCACTACCCGCGCATCGACGTACTGATCAACAATGCGGGTGTGCACGCCTTCTCGCAGCGGGTCACGCCGGAGGGATTCGCCGAGATGACCGCGGTGAACTATCTCGCGCCCTGGGTGCTCACCGATGTCCTGCGCGACAAGCTCACGGCCTCGGCGCCTGCCCGGATCGTCACCGTCGCCTCCCGCGCCTCCCGCCGGGCCCGTGATGTCAACCCGCTCCGGGATCTGACCAGCACTGCGGACTACACCCGTCGCGAGTCGGCCCGGCTGTACGGCCGGACCAAGCTGATGGACATCATGTTCACACAGGAACTGGGTCGGCAGCTGGAGGGGACGGGAGTCGCGGTCACCTGCTGCAGCCCGGGGTTCAACACCACCGGCCTCGGACGTGAACTCCCGCTCTCCGGGGCCCTGGAGAAAGTCCTCACCCGCCTGAAGATCGGCGATCCCCGGCACGGTGCCGGGATCATCGTGCGGCTAGCGACCGACCCGGCGTTCGCAGGCAGCACCGGAGGCTACTTCGCCGCCAAGGACGCCAAGTCCCTGGAGTGCCCAGAGGTCGGCCGTGACGAAGCGGTCCAGCGCGCTCTGTGGGATGTCACCGGCGAACTCCTCCTCGACCTCCGGCGGCCCTACACGGCATGAAAGGCACATGAAAGGCATACGAGGGCCATCACCTGACCGCACCGAACAGCAGGACCGCCATGCAGCCCGATCCGGTGCATGCCAGGGCCGGTCGGCGGGTGCCCCGGGCCACGGACCGGCCGCTCAGGCGTCTGCGGGGCGGGCGGGGCGAGACGGGACGGCGCGGGTCTCCTGGTCGGAGACCGTACAGCGCGGGTCAGGGTCTCCAGGATGGCCGACCAGGGCAGCTCTCGGTCAGCCGGACCCTCGCGGGGTTCGTACAGTGGCCACACACTCGGCCCGTGGACGAGATCCGCGCCCGCGATGCGAAGGGCGTTGATGTGCTGCTCCCACGCGGGATGACGCGCGTGGGCAGCGTTGACCCGGGGGAAGAGCACCACCGGCACACCGATCGTGCCAAGAGCCTCGCCCACCTGCGTCAGCGCTTGATTGTCTGCGATCCCCGTGGCGAGTTTGGCGACGAAGTTCGCGCTGGCAGGGGCGACAACGAAGCAGTCGGCGACAGGATGGGGGCGGGGCTCAGTGGGCAGGCGCGGGGTGTCCCGCACCGGCAGCCCGGTCACCGCCTCAAGTCTTTCGAGCTCACCGTTCGCGCTCAGCCATCGGCCGGCATTCGGAGTCAGCGTCACGGCCACCTGCCATCCAAGGGCCAACGCCGGTTCCACCAGGCCGGTACGCAGCGTCTCGACTCCATCGGTCGCCGTACCCACCACTCCGAGCACTCCGAGCACTCCCCGACTGCCCACGCTCATCCCTCCACCACCCCGTGTCGCCCCACATCCAGGGCCAGCAGTACAGCAGAGAAGTACAGCAACCTCACCGACGATCCGTCGTCCCGCCCCGTGCGCGGTTACGCGGGGCCAGCCGCGAAGGCCGGCGCCAACGAGTGCCAGTGGCACTGGTGCTCAGCAGTGCTGGTAGATGTATCCACTCTGGCCTGCCGGGCGGACGTCGCGGTCGCGCAGCGTGATCGACAGTTGCCTGCCCCAGCTGCGGCAGGCATCGCGGAAATCCTGATCCTTGTACTCGATGTCAAAGACCTTGCCCTTGTAGGCAGTTGCGAAGTCGGAACATTCGTCGTAGTGAGCACATTCTTCGACGACAGCGAAGTCGAAGCCGATCCGCGCGTGATCGTCCAGGAGATCGGTGGTGTTCTTCTGCGCGATCGCCAAACCCTGTTTGTGGGAGCGTTGCGCAAGGAGCTGGGCGAAGGCTATGGCATCGCCTTCGGTGAGCAGTCCGTCGGATCGTTGGTAGGAGTCGAGATTGTCGGGTTCCACAGCGTCGAAGTCCGCAGTGGCGCAGTCGTCTATCCAGGGGCCGACGATGCTCAGCAGTGCGGTGCGCTTGTTCGGAGTGGAGATGTCGAGAAGGGGCTCGTCCCAGTCCTCGTCGACAACCAACTCGCCTTCTTCGGTGCGCAGTAGGAGTTCGGGGTGCTTGGTCTTCCACCAGGCGACAGCGTCACCGGGCTGCGTCTGGAAGGCGTTGACGTAGCAGATGTTGTAGAGGCCAGGCACCGGCTTGGCAGTACGGTCGCGGGACAGGGCCCTGGCCGTTTGCGGCGGTGGGTAGGAGCCACCCAACTGGTAGTCGAATGCGGCGTCCGGTGTCGGTTGCAGCACCCTCTTCTGGGCGGGCGCGGACACAGCGGGGGACGACGGATTGCCGGAGTCTGGTGCGTGACTGGAGCATCCGGCGACAAACACCGTGAGACCGGCGAGAGCGAGAAGGCAGCGACGGGTCGTCGGGGTGGGCATGAAGGCCTTGTTCTTTCCTGTGCACTGGTCGAGGCGCCAAGGGTCGACGAGGAGCGAGCCCGGAACCCGGGAGGCCGGAGATCCGAGTCAGCAGGATCTGGCTTCAGCCGAGGGTGACTTCGTGGCGCAGGATGCTGTAAAGGACCATGTCGCGGAAGCTGCCGTTGC
This sequence comes from Streptomyces sp. NPDC002870, assembly GCF_042888505.1. Lineage (NCBI taxonomy): Bacteria > Bacillati > Actinomycetota > Actinomycetes > Kitasatosporales > Streptomycetaceae > Streptomyces > Streptomyces sp. NPDC002870. The sequence goes on along the minus strand of NZ_JBIAPW010000023.1, from coordinate 124,417 downwards.
GGAACTGGGCGCCTCTCATGATGCCCTCTCGGGTAAAGCCTGCCTTCTCCAGGGCGCGGCGCTCGGCGACGTTCGTGGCATCGGTGTGCGCGTCGATACGGTTCACCTGAGTGTGGGCGAAGAGGTAACGGACGAGCAGGATTTGGGCTTGGGTGCCGATTCCGCGGCCGCGTGCTTCAGGGAGCAGGCCAATCCCGATGTTCCAGCCATGGTTGAGCGGTCCGTAGGCGGTCCGGCGCCATGAGACGCAACCCATGGTCTCCTGAGGACTTCCCACGATGAGAGTTCCGGAGTCGGTGGTCAGCATTCCGTTCTCTGCCCAGCGGCGCCGCCTCTGCGTGGGATCGGAGAAGCCGAACCAGGCGTAGGACGAGGCAGACTCGGGGCCGACGTTGTGAAGCGTATTCAGGAGAGGCAGGTCTTCCTCTGCCACCGGCCGAAGATGTATTCCCTCGATCATGTCAACAGAGTACGTTGCGCCGCGAGAAGGCCCGGCTCGCGGCCCCCCTGAGGTGACGTATTGCCGACGGACACATACACACTGGCCATAGGTGAGTAGAGTCCCGCACCAAAGCCCCCGCAGCGAGGAGTCATTGTGTCCGAGTCGGAGAACACCAACCTCAAAACCCAGTACGCCGCCAGAGTCACCGCCGACCTGGAGCAGAACACCGCCGAACAGCAGCGCATCCGGGCGGACATCGAAGCCCTGCAGGCTCAGCTCACCAACCTGGAGCAGGACCACGCACTGCTGCAGAGCATGAGTGAAGCCCTGGGAGACACAGCACCCCCCAAGAAGTCCGCGATGCCTGCACCACGCCGGGCGAACAAAACCAGCGCCGCCGCCCCCAAGAAGGCGGACAGGAAGACCACTACGGCCCGGGCGCCCAAGGCAGGCACTCCCGCCAAGGAGACCAAGGGCGCCAAGGACACCAAGGCGGCCAAGGACACCGAGGCGGGCAAGGCGGGCAGCGGAGCGAAGTCGGACACCGGGCCGGCGATGACGACCCTCGTCTTCGAATACCTCACCCAGCAGTCAGAGCCGCGCACCAACGCCGAGATCACCAAGGCCCTCACCGACACCCAGAAGAACCGCAAGGTCAACGGCAACGCTGTGCGCACAGCCAGCGAAACGCTGGTCGCCCGCAGCAAGGCCGAGCGCACCAAGCAGGGCAGCACAGTGTTCTACTCGGCCATCACCCACGACAGGGCTGAGGAGCCGGCACGGGAGTTGGCAGAAGCCGCAGCCTGACCTGTTGGCGACCCGGGTCTGCTGACCCGCAGCAGACCAGCCCGCAGCAGACAGCCCGCCGCACGACCCGAAGGACGCGGGCGCTGGTTCATCGCCACGGTAGGACGGGGCCCCGCGCGCCCGGCACTCAGCCGGGCGCGGGAGCCCCGCTACATTCGCTCTGCCGTCGGACGTGCCGCTACGGGTGCAGCACGACCTTCGTGTAGCCCTCGATCCGCTTGTCGAACTTGTCGTACGCCGACGGCGCCTGGTCCAGGGGCAGTTCATGCGAGACGACGAAGCTCGGCTTCGCCCGGCCCTCGATGATCATGTCGCGCAGGTACCGGTTGTAGCGCTTCACGTTGCACTGCCCCGTACCCACCTTCAGGCCCTTCTCGAAGAGCTTGCCGATCGAGACGAGGAGCATGCCCTTCTTGGCCTGCTCGTCGGGGCCTCCGGGGTCGGCCGGGACGTAGAGGCCGGGAACGCCGAGCGCTCCGGTGGGACGGACCGTGCCGACGAGCGAGTTCAGGACGGTCGCCGGTTCCTCGCGGTCGGTGCCGTGCGCCATCGCCTGGTAGCCGACGGCGTCCACGCCCTTGTCCGTGCCGATGCCCTCGGTCTGCTCCTTGATCTGCGCCACCGGATCGCCCTCGGCGAAGTTGATCGGAACCGCGCCGATCTCCCGGGCCTTCTCCAGCCGCTCGGGAACCCGGTCCACGACGAATACCTTCCTCGCGCCGCGCAGCATGGCCGAGTAGGCGGCCATGAGCCCGACCGGCCCGCCGCCGTACACGGCGACGCTCTCGCCCGGGCGGACCTGGGCGAGTTCACAGCCGTGGTAGCCGGTGGGGAAGATGTCGGCGAGCAGCATGAAGTCGGTCTCTTGCTCGTTCCCCGGCGGCAGCTTCAGGCAGTTGAAGTCGGCGTAGGGAACGCGTAGGTATTCCGCCTGGCCGCCCGGCCAGGGTCCCATGGCGACATATCCGTAAGCGCCGCCCGCAAAGCCGGGATTGACGGTCTGACAGAATCCGGTGAATCCCTCCACACAATTCGTACAGAACCCGCAGGCGACATTGAAGGGCATGACCACGCGGTCGCCGTCCTTGAGCGAGGTGACGCCCTGGCCGATTTCCTCGATCACTCCCATGTTCTCGTGGCCGAAGACTATGCCGGGCTCAGCCGCGGTACGGCCCTCGTACATGTGCAGGTCAGAGCCGCAGATCGCGGTGGAGGTGACCCGTACGATCACGTCGTTGGGGTGCTGGATCTTGGGCTTTTCAACATCTTCGACCGCCACGGTGAACGGTCCCTTGTACACGACGGCTTTCATGGCTGCCTCCTTCGCTCGGCAAAGCACATGCGATTTATGCCCCCACCTGCCATAATCCGCGTGACCTATCTCTCATGATTCTCCGACCTACGCCGACAGACAACCCGGTAACCTCGGGAGGAATATCCGCTCTGGTGTGACACCGAGAAATGGAAGGCAGGGCGAGGAGTGGCAGCACAACGACTCGGGACCTTGCTCGTCCCAGTACCCGGCCTGTCCGGCACCACGTACCCGCCCGGGACGACGGTGGCTGTACGCGGTCGCGGCGCTACCGTCGATGCCTTCGTCGACGGCGACTGGCTTCCGCTGTCGTGGTGGGAGTTCTCCGACGGCCTCCGCGAGGACATCGCCGACCGCTGACCCGGGGCGCGAACGGTTACCCGCACTGACGCCCAAGGCCTCCCGCTCGTGGCCGCCACGGGCCCTGCCGTCGGCCACGACGATCCGCTCCGGTTCCCCGCCGATCACACGCCTGGCCTGCAGCGCCCGCTCGCAGGCTGCCGGATGCCTCCCCCACCGCCCTGACCGATTGCAGGGTTGGTCATGCCGTACCCCTCGGATCACCAGCTGTGTCAGGTCGCGATGCGCCGCAGTACGCGGACGAGCTGGGTCAGGTCGGCGCCTTCGACGTGGTCGAGGACGTGGCGCCGGACGCTGGCCAGGTGGGCGGGCCATGCCTGTTTCAGCCGGGCGAGGCCCGCATCGGTGAGGACTGCGTTCCAGCCGCGGGCGTCCTCGTCGCACCTGGTCCGTTCGACCAGTTCCTGCTTCTCCAGGCGGGTGACGACGCGGGTCATCCCACTCAGGGAGAGGTTGCAGACGGCGGCGAGCTCGCTCATGCGCATCAGCCGGTCCGGGGCCTCTGACAGATACATGAGCGTCGTGTACTCGGAGAGCGGCAGATGCTGCTCGCGCATCATGTCGGCGTCGACCACGCGGGGCAGCACGATCATCACCCGGCCGAGCTGGCGCACCAGCGCTTCCTCGTCCGCACTCATGGGTTCCGGCGGCTGCTCAGTGGTTGACATACGAACATCTTAATTGCTTGACGCAGCAATTGCTTTCCTGTCGTGGAGCCAGGCGTTGGCCCCGCCGCGTGCGTTCCGACATGACTCAGCGATGCGTCGTCCGCGCCTCGCGCCCCCTGTCCTGCAGTACGTCATGCCAGGTCAGACCGTGTGATCTCACTCTGGAGCGCTGCCGGACCGCGATGGCGTCCGCCGCCGTGGAGATCTATTATCGCGTGTACGCACAGTGCGCCCTGCGGCCGTAAGGAGGCCGGTATGGCGAACGCCGGATTCGGACAAGTGGGCGACTCCTCGCCCTATCTGCCGATCGCCGAGCACGGCCTTATCGGCGATCTTCATACGGCGGCGCTCGTAGGCACCAACGGCACCATCGACTGGTACTGCTGCCCGCGCTTTGACTCACCGAGTGTGTTCGCCTCCATTCTGGACGCGAACCGGGGCGGATCGTTCGAGCTGGCCGCCGACGTGCCGACGCGGACTCGGCAGTTCTACTTTCCCGACACCAACGTTCTCATCACGCGGTTCTTCGCCTCCGACGGGGTGGCCGAGATCCAGGACTTCATGCCGGTCGCCGACGACTCGGGCGCGGCGGCCCGGCACCGATTGATCCGGCGGGTGATTTGCGTCCGGGGATCGCTTCCCTTCACAGCGCGGGTGGCTCCCCGCTTCGGCTACGGGGCCGAACCGCACTCCGCCCAGCTGCAGGGCAACAACGCACTGTTTCGGTCCGAGAGCCTGACCTTGGCGCTGACCTCCACCGCGACTCTGGAGTGCGACGGCCTGGACGTGACGTCGCGCTTCAAGCTCCTCGAAGGCGAGTCCGCGGTGTTCGCCCTCGACCACATCACTGATGACGTCATTCCGCGAGCCTGTCCCCAGGCCGAGGCGGAGGACCAGTTCGAGACAACAGTCAGGTTCTGGCGCAACTGGCTGGCCGGCTCGCGCTACCACGGACGGTGGCGGGAGATGGTGCACCGCTCCGCGCTCGTCCTGAAGCTGCTCACCTACGCGCCGACCGGTGCGATCGTGGCTGCCCCGACGACCAGCCTGCCCGAGCGGATCGGCGGCGAGCGCAACTGGGACTACCGGTTCGTATGGGTCCGTGACGCCGCCTTCTGTGTCTACGCCATGCTCCGGCTGGGCTTCACCGGAGAAGCCGATGCGTTCATGCGCTTCCTGTCCGAGCGGGGCATCATGCGTGGCAGCGGCCCCGCGGGTCCGCTGCAGATCATGTACGGAATCGACGGGCGCGGCGAGCTGCCCGAGCGCGAGCTGCCACACCTCGAGGGCTACATGGGGTCCGCCCCGGTGCGGGTGGGAAATGCCGCCACGGGCCAGCTCCAGCTGGACATCTACGGAGCGCTCATCGACTCCGTATATCTGTACGACAAGTGGGGACAGCCCATCAGCAGCGATCGGTGGGAGGAGATCGGTGTACTGGTGGACTGGCTCTGCGACCACTGGGACCAACCCGACGACGGCGTGTGGGAAACGCGCGGGGGACGCAGGAACTTTCTGTATTCGCGGCTGATGTCCTGGGTGGCGATAGAACGGGCCATCCGGATGGCGAACCGCCGCGGCCTGCCCGCGGACCACCGCCGGTGGCGGCAGAACCGTGATGCGATCTACCGCCAGATCATGCAACGCGGCTGGTCTGCTGAACGAGGGGCGTTCGTTCAGCACTTCGACGACCACGTACTCGACGCCTCTGTGCTGATGATGCCGATGGCCAAATTCATCGCACCCACCGACCCTAAATGGCTCGCGACCCTGGACGCGCTCACCGCGGACCTGGTGTCCGACTCGTTGGTCTACCGCTACGACTCCGAATCCAGCCCGGACGGCCTCCGGGGGACCGAGGGCACATTCTCGATCTGCTCCTTCTGGTACGTCGAGGCGCTCGCCCGCGCCGGACAGTTGGAGGACGCCCGGCTGGCCTTCGAGAAGATGCTCACCTACGCCAACCACGTCGGCCTGTACGCCGAGGAGATCGGACTGACCGGCGAACAACTGGGCAACTTCCCGCAGGCGTTCACCCACCTCTCACTGATCAGCGCCGCGTTCAACCTCGACCGCGCTCTTGGCTAGCCCCTAGCCCCCGTCGTGTCTGGTCGGCACCGAGAAGCCGAGGGCCGTACTGGTGTCCCGCAGGTCTTCGGGGAGTGACTCCACCGCCCCGACACCGCGGGCGCGTTCCAGCCTCTGGCGCCAGCTCGATTTGAGACCCAGGTCCTTCGTCAGTTCGGCGCCCTCCACGAGGTCGCACAGGAACAGCATCTGCTCAGACAGCGGACTCTGCCCGCCGTGGGCGGCGCGGACCTCGTTGATCAGCGCGTTGCGTACAGCGAGGTCCGGGTAATGGCGTTCCCTCCCCAGAAAACCGCCGGGCTTGTAGCGCAGCACGCCGCGATCGGTCAGCGCGTCCCGGTGCAGCGAGAACGCTTCACGGCCGCGCTGTCGGAGCCACCGGCTCAGGGCGATGGGCTTGTTCTCGGAAGCGGACCGGAGCGCCGGCTCGGCCAGCAGTTCGTCGGCCCAGGCGAGGCCGGTGGGACTGGTGTCGAGCAGCTGGATATCGCCTTGCAGGCGGTAGACCTCGAAACCGAACTTCCTGGACTTGCGGGCCAGGACCAGTAGCTTGCGGCGCAGCGCGAGTTCGCCGAGTTCGGCAGCCGCACAACCGACCGCCGTCTGCGCGGAGTCGTGCACTCTGCCGGAGTCCAGATGCGAGAGCAGGACGAACTCTTCGGGCAGGGACAGGTACCGCGGCGGGAAAGCAGACATGTGCTTCATCCTGCCCGGCGCCGTCCCGAACCAGAACCGCCCTGCGTTCGCACCCGGCGAGCGCCGACGGCAAAGGCCGCGCGAACCCCCACAGACCGTCCGGAACAATCCATACCTTCCGACAACTTCCAGGACGAATCCAACGGCCAACGCGTGTTAGCCGCTCTTGAGCACGCCGCGACCCCCACCGACACCTTGTCGGCGCCGGCGCATCCGCACCGTGTCCGCAGGACGGGCTGCGTCCAACGATGACTGCGCGGACCCGTCAGGCCCGGCGGCCCGTACGCAGGCGTGACTCCGCTCGCCGAAACCGCTGGTCGCCGAGGTGGGGGCCCGGTCAGGTGAGTGCCGCGGCCAGAAGTGCGGCGGTCTTGGAGATGAGCGCGTTGTCCGCCGGCGCGTCGGGTTCGTGCTTGGTCGTGAGGACGGCCAGAACGATCGGTGGCCGGTCCGGAGGCCAGGTGATGCCCACGTCGTTGTTGGTCCCGTACTTCCCGCCGCCGGTCTTGTCCGCCAGGGTCCAGTCCGCGGGAAGGCCGGCCCGGAAGCGCTCACCGCTGGTCGTGTTGGCCAGTAGCCACCCGGTCAGCCGTTCCCGGTCCTGGTGTGTGAGCGCGTCGCCGAGAGTGAGGCGCGCGTAGGTCTGTCCGATGGCACGGGGGCTGGTGGTGTCGGTCAAGCGCCACGGTTCCGCCGAGTTCAACTCGGGCTCCCACCGGTCGAGCCGGGTTGCCCCATCCCCGATCGAGCGGCAGAAGCGGGTGATGGCGGTGGGGCCTCCCAGCTCGCGGAGCAGGAGGTTTCCCGCGGCGTTGTCGCTGTAGGAGATGGTGGCGGCGCACAGTTCCGCGACGGTCATGCCGCCCGCGAGATACTCGGGCTTACCTGTGATCGGGGCGTATCCCGAGTCCCTGACGTCCTTTTCGGTGTACCGGATGCGCTTGGCCAGGAACTCGCCGTTGCAGTCGAGGTCCCGCAGTACGGCCGCGGCGGCGAGTGTCTTGAACACCGAGCACATAGGGAAGCGTTCGTCCGCGCGGTACAACACTCTTCTGCCCGTAGCGGTGTTGCGGGCGAACACCCCCAGGCGGGCGGAGTGCTCCTGCTCAAGCTCCCTCAGCTGCCTGGAGATCTCGTCTGCGCCAGGTGCCGAAGCGTATGCGCTCCCACCGGTGGAGATGGCGGCGGCCAGCGCTGCCCCAGCTCCAATGGTCAGCATCGCGCGGCGAGTTGGGCGCGCTCCTACGATCTCCAAGATCGCATCTCCTGTCTCCTGCGGCCAGTACGTCATGCAGGACGCGTCAACAATTCGCCTGGTTTCACTCCGCCTCCATCTCACCCCATTTGCCGCTGCTCTCTCCCCCCAGCAATTCGCTAGCTCGCCGGTGCGCACAGCGCCTCCTGGTGATCCGGACCACACTGCCCACATCCGAACTTGCCTCTGACGTCAACGTCAAGTTTTAGCGTGGCTCACGAACGGCCGAACGGCTCGAGCATCCCTCAGAAGCGAAGGACAGGACTGTGACCAGCTTGTTTGAAAGCCACCAGCTTGGACGCCTCCGGCTCCCCAACCGCGTGGTGATGGCCCCGATGACCAGGGCCCGGGCGACAGCAGACGGTATGCCGACCGCATCGCAGGCGACCTATTACGCCCAGCGGGCCACCGCCGGGCTGATCGTCAGCGAAGGAGTGCAGCCGAGCCTGCAGGGTCAGTCGAACCCCTACACCCCTGGCCTGCACAGCGATGAGCAGGTCGCCGCATGGCGGCCGGTGACCTCCGCCGTGCACACCAACGGTGGAAGGATCTTCGCCCAGCTCATGCACTCCGGGCGGGTCGGGCACCCCGAGGTCGTGGGCTACCACCCCGTCGCGCCGTCCGCCATCGCGCTGAAAGCCGAACTGTTCACCGGCCCCAAAGGCCTCCTGCCCGCTCCCGTCCCCCGCGCCCTGTCGACCCAGGAAGTCAAGGGCGAGGTACAGGTGTTCGCCGACGCGGCGCGCCGCGCGATCGACGCCGGCTTCGACGGTATCGAGCTGCACGGGGCGAACGGCTACCTGATCCAGCAGTTCCTGTCCTCCAACGCCAACCAGCGCACCGACGCCTACGGCGGTTCCGTCACCGGCCGCATCCGCTTCGCCGTCGAGGTGGCCGAGGCGGTCGCGGACGCCATCGGCGCCGACCGCGTGGGCATCCGGCTGTCGCCGGCCGGCCAGATCTGGGAGATCGTCGAAGACGATGTCCCGCAGCTCTACGCAGCGCTGCTCGGCGCGCTCGCCCAGCTCAACCTCGCCTACGTCCACACCTTGAACTCCGCCGAGGAGGACGTTTTCGCCTCGCTGCGAAAAGCATGGCCGCACACGTTCATCGTGAACCCGTCCGCGGGGATCGTCGGAAAGCAAGCCGATCGGACGCAGGGCGAATACTGGCTCGCCCAGGGCGCGGACCTCATCGGCTACGGTCGCGCTTTCCTCGCCAACCCCGACCTGGTCGAGCGATTCCGTATCGGAGCGCAGCTGCGTGAAGCCGACCCCGACACGTTCTATCAGGGCGGCGACACCGGATACCTCGACTATCCCAGCTACCAGCACTGACCTGCGTCACGGCTGAGCCGGAGCGTCGGGCGGTCAACTGCCGACCGCCCGTTCACCGTGGCGGCGACTGCTGTGATGCCGCCTCCGGTGTGCTTCTCTTCGCCTCCCCCTCTGCCAGGAATTCCACCACTGCCAGCGCGAGCAGCAGCACCAGCGCAATGCCGACGACGACCCAGCCCGTGGGGTAGCTCCACAGGAGATACGTCAGGATGGCCGCGGCGACCAGCACCCAGGTGATCCAAGTCCGGTGGCGCTGGACGAACGGGCCGACCGGCCCCGTTCGCAGGCCCGCGCGGTCGGCGGTGGAGCGGACCGCGCCGATGCCGGAGTTCCACAACTGCCGCACGAGCGTCGCCACTCGGCCCTGGCTGGTCAGCCAGGCGGCCAGCGCGATCACCACGCCGAGCACCACCGTCATCCGGACCGTGGTGCGCAGGTAGCGCGTCAGTGCGTCGTAGATGGACTCGGCGGCGGGCTGCGAGACGCTGCCCGGCAGTGCGTTCAGATACACCACGCGGAACACGGTCAGGCCGACGCCGAGGATCAGCATGGCGAAGGCGAAGGCCAGTGCGGAGATCACGAGCGTACGCCGGCGGTGGACGGAGAGCAGGACGCCGGCAGCGATCAGCACGACCGCGATCACCGGCAGCCAGAACCCGGCGATCTCCAGGAGCCGGAAGCCGGTCTTGACCTTGCCGATGTTGTCGGCTCGCAGGACCGTGAAGTCGGTGTGCACTTCGGGGATCTTCCCGGCCACCGTCATTCCTTCGTCGACGAGGCGCTGTTTGACCTGGTCGACGACCGGGCCGAGGTCGACGGTGACCGAGTCGTTGTTGATCTTCACCGCGCTGTCGGCGCTGCCCGTCAGGGCTTTGTCCACGGCTGCGTGGATCTGGCGGTTGGCGTCGATCCAGATCTTCTTGAAGGTGTCGGAGGCGATGATTTCCTGCGCCTTGTCGTGGACGAAGCTGCGGACGGCGTTCTCCAGGGCGCCGCCCAGCTTGCCGAGCGCTTTCTGCAGAAGGGGCCGGTCCGCAGGTGACGCACCCTCCAGCAGGGTCGGCAGGTCGATGTGTTTCATCACCGCGTCGGTGACCCGGTTCGCCGCGGCCGCCTGGACGTCCGGGTCGGAGGCGAGAGGTGCGACCGTGTCGACGTACCGGTCCGTGTTGCCGACCTCGTCCGCCGTCCACGCGGCAACGGCTGCGAGTGGTGCGAGGACGCAGCCGATGACGATGAGCAGCGCCGCGAAGAAAGCCTTCCACCGGTGGTGGGGGACCCGGGACGCCCGATCGGCCTCCAACGCCGCGACGCGTGTGCGCAGCTGCTCCACCGCGGCGTGCCCGTCGTCCGCGCCCGGCGCTCCGGCGTGCTCCGCGCCCGCGCTTGGGCCGGTCGGTCCGTTCTCGGGCATTGCGGGTCCTCCCGTACGGATGGGTGGATACCAGCAGACCTCGCGGTCCGGGCACACGCGAGCTGTCCAGGGCCAGTCGGGTACACACGGGCACACACCGCGCGCGCAAGCGCTGCCAGCCGGCCGCAGCACAGCCGCGGCGGCCCGCTCATCCGGACGGTGCGGCCTCCGGCCGGGGCCCGCCGCCGATGCCCTGACGGTCGCCCGTCCGCGCCGTGGCGCGGCGTACGGGGTCGGTGAACTCCCGCTCGACCGCCACCTCCAGGAGCCCCAGCTCCGTACGGACCGCCGGAAGGTGTTCGGCCGGAAGGGTGTCCAACAGGCCCTCCAGCAGCGCACGGAGCCGTCGGCAGATCTGGGTGGACCTCGACCCGTACTCACGGATCTCGGTGACGGCGAGCTGAAGGTAGTCCTCCCAGTCCCGGCCCGGCACCACCAGTCGCGGTCGGCCACCGTCGTCGCCGAGCACATAGCGGCGGCGGATTTCGGTCCTGCCGACGGTGTACAGAAACGCCTCGATGTGATTCAGCACCTGGACGGCGGTCGTGGGGTCGTTCACGGCCGGGGAGAGGGCGCGGATGGCGATGTCGACCAGAACGCGCAGGGCGAAGGCGGGGTCCTGCTCGATGGTCCGCTCGGCGCCGAGGGCGACGAGTCCGGTCACCCGCCGCGGGTCGGGTGCCGAGGTCCCGCCGTGGACCTCTACGAGGGTCGTGCCAGGCGGTACGAAGTCCCCGACCGGGTGGGTGAGAACGAAGGTGCAGTCGTGGCGGACCGCGGCGACCCGCAGCCCGGCCAGGTCGAACGCCTGGATGGCTCCGCCGCGTTCGGACCGGATGCGCGCACCACACCGAGCAGCAGCAGCCTTGCCACGACGCTGCGGACAGGGCCGGTGAGATGGCGGAATTCCAGTCCGAGACCGGCGTCGTAGAGAATCACCGCCACGGAGAGCGACACCAGGGCGGAGAAGTCCGGCCCCAGCAGCCGGTCCGGATGGATGACGTCGGTCAGGGCTCCCGCGGCGAAGCCGACCGGCAGCAGCACGATCAGCGCGGGGACCCGCAGACGGCTTGCCAGGACCTGGGAGCCGACCGCGAGAACCACGGTCAGGCCGATGCCAAGAAGGATCTCGTCGTCAGTCAGAGCGGGTTCTCTCCTTGGTTTCCGGGTTCCGGGCGCCTTCGGGATTGAACCGGCTCCGGGCGGACGGCACGCGCCTCCGTCCGGCTGACACCGGTCCGGCCACCCGGTCGGCTCACGCGCCTTCACCCGCTCCGGCACTCCCCCGAGATGCGGGTTGTACGTGGACCCGGACAATTGGACTGACGCTGCCGGACGGGAAGGGCATGCGATGAACAAAGGCAGCCGGACCTCCGACGACGTGGCGCACCTGTCGCCCCAGGAGCGGGCGGACAGGGGCAGGGCGGCCCGCAAGCAGGTGCCGAGGTCGAGCCATGCCGGCTTCTCCCCCGCCGCGGGGCGGCCGGATCCGGTGGACGTGATCGAGGAGCAGTCGGCCGCGCGGGTGCCCGAACTCGTTCCCATCCGCTACGGACGCATGACGGAGTCGCCGTTCCGCTTCTACCGGGGTGCTGCCGCGATCATGGCCGGCGACCTGGCCTCCACCCCCCGCTCGGGAATCACGGCCCAACTGTGCGGAGACGCCCACCTGTTGAACTTCCGGCTGCTCGCCTCCCCCGAACGACGGCTGATGTTCGACATCAACGACTTCGACGAGACGCTGCCCGGGCCCTGGGAATGGGACGTCAAGCGGCTGGCGGCGAGCCTGGTCATCGCGGGCCGGGAGAACGGCTACACCGATCAGGAGCGCGCGACGATCGTCCGGGCGGCCGTCGGGTCGTACCGCGAGCGGATGCGCCTCTTCGCGGGGATGAGCAACCTCGAAGTCTGGTACGCCCGCGCCGACATGGAGCAGCTCGAAACCCTGGCGGGCCCGCAGCTCACCAAGAGGGGCCGGGAACGTCTGTCGGCGGCCATGACGAAGGCGCGGACCCGGGACAACCTCAAGGCGTACGAGAAGCTCACCGAGATCGTCGGCGGTGAACGCCGGTTCGCCGCCGATCCGCCGTTGGTCGTACCGATCGAGGACACCATGCCCGGCGTCGAACGCGACTGGATCCAGAACGAGCTCCGCGAGCTCCTCGACCGGTATGCCCGGACCCTGACGACAGACCGCAGGCACCTGCTGCGGCAGTACCGGTTGGTCGACATCGCGCGCAAGGTGGTCGGCGTGGGCAGCGTCGGGACCCGCTGCTGGATCCTCCTGATGCTGGGCAAGGACGACGAGGATCCGCTGATCCTGCAGGCCAAGGAGGCCGACCGGTCGGTGCTCGCCGCACACGTCGGCCAGAGCAGGTACGACAACCAGGGACAGCGCGTGGTCGCGGGGCAGCGTCTCATGCAGGCCGCCAGCGACATCTTCCTGGGCTGGGACCGGGTTCTGGGAGACGACGGCCGCCGACGGGACTTCTACGTCCGCCAGTTGCACGACTGGAAGGGCATCGCAGATCCCCAGAACATGGCGCCGAACGGTATGCGCGTCTTCGGCGAGTTCTGCGGCGCGACCCTGGCCCGGGCCCACGCCCGCTCCGGGGACCGGATCGCCATCGCCGCGTACCTGGGCGGCGGCGACGGTTTCGACCGTGCGCTGACGGAGTTCGCGGAGAGTTACGCGGACCAGAACGAGCGCGACCACCAGGCCCTGGTCGACGCGGTACAGGCAGGACGGGTGGCAGCCGCATTCGCGTGACACCCGCGTGACACCCCGCTGCACACGGGTCGCCGCGAACCTCCGTACCCTGCCGCGGGCGTCGGACGGTCAGTCGCCGTCGGCCGCGCCGCCGAGACCGGGCGCGTTCCGCTGCAGGTCGGCGTCGGTGAGGGGTTCCAGCTCTCCGTGGGTGTCCAGCCAGTAGAGCAGGACGAGGGCGGGCCCGATGAGCACCACGGCGACGAGCGTGACGAAGCCGAGCCAGCGCAGCGTCGTGGGAGCGCCGGCGCCTTCCGCCACGGTCAGGGAGGTGGGGATGAGGTAGGGGCGCTGGGCGACTCCCCAGGCGATGACGGCCGCCGCGACCGCGCCGACGGCCGTGACGCGGGACCAGGCGCCGGACGCCCGGAGCAGGAGCCAGCCCGTGGCGGCGGCGCACACTGCGGCCAGGACGACGAACGTGAGGCCGAGGCCGTCCGTGAGCCCGTTCCACACATAGGGGGCGTCGCCGCGGGTGACGGCGAGCGCGGCCACCCCCAGCAGGGTTACGACGGCGAGGCTGCCGAGGGCCCGCAGCCGGAAGTAGCCGACGAGGTCGGGCGCACCGAAGCGTACGGCGTCCTGGGCCAGGAACACGGCTGCGAGGAAGGCCGTCGATGCGACGGTGAGCAGCCCGAAGAGGATGGAAGTGGGGTTGGACCAGGCTTCCGTCGAGGCTTCGGTTCCCGGCGCCACCCGGCCGGAGGCGACGCCGCCGACGGCCGCGCCGAGGAAGAACGGGGTGAGCAGCGAGGCGACGGCGAACGCCGCCCCGAAGATGCGCCGACGGGCCAGTCGCCGGGCGGGTTTGCGCAGCGCGAACCCGGCGCCGCGCAGGACCATGCCGATGGCGGCGAGCGCCAGCGGCAGCCACATGGCGGAGAACACGGTCTGGAACAGCGTCGGGAATCCGGTCCACATGATGACGAAGACGAAGATCAGCCAGACGTTGTTGACCTCCCAGACGGGTGCCATGGCGTGGTCGATCAGCCATCTGGGGCGCTTGCCGCGTTCCGCGCCGCCGGCGGTCAGGTCCCAGAACCCGGCCCCGTAGTCGGTGCCGCCGGCGCAGGCGTAGGCGGCCACCGCGAGCAGCAGTACGGCGGCGATGACGTTCGCGGTCATGAGAGCCCGTCCTTGCCCGCTCCCGGCCCGGCGCCACGTGAGACGAGCGCGTCGTCGGCGGGCGGCCGGGAGCGGGGCCCGTAGGGCGTGTCCGTCTCCGGTCCCTCGCCCGGCTCCCCGGCCTCCCGGCGCTCGTCGGCAAGCCTCCAGCGGGTACGCATATTGAGCAGTACGGCGAGCAGTGAGCCGAAGACCAGCACGTACACCACGATGACCAGCCCAAGCATGATCCACAGGCTGGTGGACCGGGTCGCAGTCACCGCTTCGGCGACCCGCATGTTCTGGTAGACGATCCAGGGCTGGCGTCCCACTTCGGTCGTGATCCAGCCGCATTCGACGGCGACGACCGAGGCGACTCCCGCACAGGCCGCGCCGCGGAAGAACCACGGGGAGGCGGGCAGCCGGCGGTGCCGCAGCCAGACCAGGCCGTACCAGACTGCGAGGAGCACCAGCAGCGAGCCGATCACGACCATGATGTCGAAGGCCCAGTGGGCGATGGTGGCCTGAGTGGCCGTCGGCCGTGCGTTCGCCGGGACGGACGTCAGCCCCGTCACCTTGGTGTCGGGTCTGAACCCGGCGAGGATGGAGTCGAGTTGGGGGACCTTGATGCCGCCGGAGATGGTTCCGTCCGGGTGAAGGCGTCCGAACAAGTACTCCGGCACATGGGTGTCGGTCTTCCAGACGATCTCCATCGCGGCGAACTTCACCGGCTGCTTGTGGAAGACCGACCGTGCGATGGAGTCTCCCAGCATGAGCTGCACCGGGGTGAACGCCGCGGCAACGGTGAAGGGAAGGGTGAAACCCAGCCGGTGGTAGCGGTCCCTGCGGCCCCGCAGCCAGCCGACCGCGTAGACGCCGGCGACGACGTATCCCGCGGTCACCAGCATCGCCACGACGAAGTGCCAGTACTGCGGTCCGAACATCGGGGTGAAGATGGCCGACCAGATGTCGACGTCGACGGGGTTGCCGTCGGAGTCGAGTGAGAAACCCTGGGGCGTGTTCATCCACGAGTTGGCCGCCAGGATGCCGAAGGCTCCGAGCAGTGCGGCTGCGGGAAGCGGCAGGCCGAGCAGGAAGTGGGTACGCGGCTTCAGTCTGCGCCAGCCGTAGAGGTAGATGGCGATGAGCACCGCTTCGAGGAAGAAGGCCCACGCCTCGACGCCGAATCCGATCCCGAAGACGTCACCCCACTTGCCCATCAGGCCCGGCCAGAGCAGGCCGAACTCGAAGGACAGAACGGTGCCGGTGACGACGCCGACCGCGAACTGGACCGCCATGACGGCCGACCAGCGTCTGGCGAGGAGCAGGGCGACGGGGTCGCTGTGGCGCAGGCCGCGATAGTGCATCACCAGGGTGAGGAGCGGCAGCGCCACCCCCAAGGGCACCAGGATGATGTGGGAAGCGAGGGTGAAGGCCATGAGCTGCCTGGCCGGCAGCAGTTGGGCCGGGGCGTCCGCCAGCAGGAACGTGGTGTGCATACATGCCTTTGCTGCTCGCGACGTTCAGGAGAGGATCAGCCGCCGGTGGCGAATCCGGGGAAGAGGGTCATCCCGCCGTCCACGTAGAGGGTGGTCCCCACCACGTAGTCCATGAGGTCGGACGCGAGGCCGACGACCGCGTAGGCGATGTCCTCGGGGTCTCCGATGCGGTCGTAGGGGATCAGCTTCAGCAGATCCGCCTGGGCCTCGGGCGTCTCCCAGGCGCTGCGGTTGATCGGCGTCTTGATGGCTCCGGGGGCGACCGCGTTCACCCGGATCTTCTGCGGCGCGAGTTCCTGCGCCAGCGTCTGCATCATCATGTGCACGCCGCCCTTGGACGAGGCGTAGTTCACGTGCCCCGCCCAGGGGATGAGCTGATGGACCGAGCTCATGCAGATGATCTTCCCGGCCGCCCGCGACACCTCGGGGACGACACCGCGCCGCAGGAACTCCTTCGTCACCTCCCGGGCGCACAGGAACTGTCCAGTGAGGTTGACGTCCAGCACTTTCTGCCACTGGGCGAGTGTCATGTCGGTGAGCCGGGCGTCCCGTTGCAGGCCCGCGTTGGCCACCAGGATGTCGATCGTCCCGAGCTCCTGGACCATGGCCTCGACCATGGCGACGACCTGGTCCTCCTGGGAGACGTCGGCTTCGTACGCGGCGGCACGCACCCCGAACGCCTTGATCTCCTCGACGACTTGTTCGGCCGCGTCCCGGTCGGCCACGTAGTTCACGCCGACGTCGGCGCCGGCCCGGCCCAGACCGATGGCCGTCGCCTTTCCGATACCGGAATTGGCACCGGTGACCAGCGCCTTCTGGCCTTTCAGCAGCTGCGCGGTGATCACGCCCTGTGCCGCGCCGGTGTTGGGATTCACGATTGCCTGCCTCCTCGGTGCATGGCCCCCGGTCCCGCGGGCCGCAGCGCCGGTCGAGCCCGGCTCGTCACAGAATCACCGACGGGTGGGGGGTGACACGCTCTCCGGCTTCCCGTTGGGCCGTTGGGCCGACGATCTTCGCCCGGTCGGCCCAGCCATCGGCCCCCGGCCATCGCCAGGCGGTCAGGTCAGCCGGTCAGGTCAGCCGCTCGATGATGTGGTCGCCGACCCGCATGGCGTTGGCGATGGCCGTGAGCGACGGGTTGACCGCGCCGATGCTCGGAAAGAAGCTCGTGTCCACCACATAGAGGTTGTCGAGGTCGTGCGCCTTGCAGTTGACGTCCAGGGCAGAGCTGTGCGGATCGTCGCCGAACCGCACGGTGCCTGCCTGGTGCGCGGTGGCGCCGATGGGCATGCCCTTGTGCAGATAGATGCTGTGCGACAGCAGATGGTGTTCGTGCATGCCCAAGTGGCCGAGCATTCCCTGCAGTTTGTGCTGCAGGCGCTTCAGCCCGGCGACGTTGTTCTTCTCGTCGAGGGACAGGTGGATTCTGCCGTCCCCGTCCAGGGTGACGCGACTGTCCGGCAGAGGAAGATCCTCACCGCACAGCCAGAAGTCGACGGCGTGATGGGCCAGCACCTCGAACGGCATGTCAGGGGTCACGGCTCCGGCCCAGCGCGGGGCCTCGCCGTGGATCTGCTCGGCGTCCGATTTGCCGAGCATCTGGATGCCGCCCAGCGGGTAGTCCCAGTCGTCCGCTCCCAGGTACCAGTCGTGGAGCGCGAGGGTCTTCTGGAACTGCGTGTCGTTGGGTTCCTTCGACACGGCCATCAACGCCAGGTTGTTGTGCCGCATGTAGTGCCGGCCCACCACGTCGGAGCTGTTGGCCAGTCCTTGGGGGTGACGGTCGTTGGCCGATGCCAGCAGCAGGGCCGCGGAGTTGACCGCCCCGCAGGCGACGACCACGATGTCCGCCTCGAACCGGGCCTCCGAACCGTCCGCGATCCGGGTGACGACCGTGCTGACGCTGAGCCCGGACGGGTCGGTCTCCAGCCTGACCACCCGGGCGTTGATGATCATCTCGACGTTGGGGTGCCGCAGTGCGGGCTCGACGCAGATCACCTGGGCGTCGGACTTGCCCCGCACCAAACACGGGAAGCCATCCACCCGGTTGCAGCGGATACAGACGCTGGAATGGGTCGCCCGGCCGTCTCCGTCCTGGGTCAGATTGACGCCGATGGGCAGGTGGAACGGGTGAAGTCCGCGCTTCTCGAGGTCGTCGCTGAGCTGTTGGATGCGCGGCTCGTGGTCGACGGGCGGGTACGCGTACTGCGCGCTCACCGGCCCTTCGCCGGGGTCCTCGCCGTGCCGTCCGTGCACCAGGTAGAGGTGTTCGGCCTGGGTGTAGTACGGCTCCAGGTCCTCGTAGCGGATGGGCCATGCGGGCGAGATGCCGTCGTGGTGGCTCAGTTCGCCGAAGTCCTCGGGGCGCAGCCGGAAGAGGGCGGCGCCGTAGAACTTGGTGTTGCCACCGACGTAGTAGTTGACCTCGGGCGGGAACTCGTTGCCGTGCTTGTCCAACCAGAACTCCGGGGCACGGTACTTGCCCTTGACGAATACGGCGGTGGAGTCCCAGTTGTCCCGTTCACGCGGGAGGAAGTCACCGCGCTCGAGGATGAGCACGCGTTTTTTGGAGGGGGCGAGCCGGTGGGCGAGCGTACCGCCGCCGGCGCCGCTGCCGATGATGACTACGTCGTAGTGAGGGGCATCGCCCACGGGGACCACCATCCTTGCGCTCGCGGCCCTGCGCTCCCCGCCGGGACCTGTCACTGCGCGCTGCGGAAAAGCAGCCGTCCCACCCATTCGAACTTAGCGGCCCTTACGGTTCACGGCGACCGGAGAGGCGCTGCCGCGGCCGTCGGGCCGCGGTCACTGGACGGCGATCGGATTCACCGGAGAGCCGGTGGCGGCGGGCAGCCGCAGTGGGGCGACCACGCACAGGAAACTCCAGCGGCCCGCGCATTCGCACGCGGGAGCCAACTCCTCGAACTGCAGATAGTCCATCAGGTGCAGTCCCATGGCGTGTATGGCCAGCACATGCACGGGAAAGGCGATGTCCGCAACCGCACTTGGGGCGGTGTCGTTGTTGCCGTCGCCGCCGAGCACCGCGACCTCCCGCTCGGCCAGGAACCGCATCGCCGTCGGATGAAGGCCGGCTCTGGCCTTCGCCGCGTTCCAGGCCCCGAGCTCCCTGCGTCGGCGGCGGTGACCCACCCGGACGAACAGCAGGTCTCCCGGACCGGCCCGGACTCCCTGGGCGGCCTCGGCGGCGGTCAGGTCGGCGGCCGTCACATGATCGCCGGGCTCCAGCCAGGGCACGCCGCGCAGCCGTGGGATGTCCAGGAGCACCCCGCGGCCGACGATGCCGTCCCGGACGGTGTCGAGGGAGAGTGAACCGGCGCCGTCCGGTGTCACACTGCGCGCGGGAACGCCGTTGTAGAGCTCACCGTCGAACAGCACGTGGCAGAGCGCGTCGAGATGGCTGTCGGCGTCCCCGTGCACGTTCATCGTGAACCGGTCGAGGGCGAAGTGCAGGCCGCCCGCGCCGATGGCACCGGCAGCGGGTCCGGTCATCCGGTGGTCGGCGGGTTCAGGGTTGTCCGGTCCGGGCCGTGTCTCGATGGGCGCGGCGAGGGACACCGTACGGCCGGACCGGACCTCGGCGGCCGCCGCCACCACGCGCTCGGGCGTCAGATGGCCGAGCGCCCCGCGCCGGTCGCCGGGACCGCGCCGGGCCCCGTCGCGCAGGTGCTCGTAGAGCGCCCGGAAGGCGTCCGTGGTCATGGACTGCGGGGCCGGTGGTTGCGTGCGCGTGGCCATGAGGATGTGCCTCCCGCCGACGAGTTGTGCATACGGCCGTCTCATTGTCGATCGGCCGGTCCGGGGCCGCGACAGCGGCGCGGGCCTCAGCCGCCGGTCCCCCAGGGGCCGAGTCCCCACCGGAGCACATGGCTGCCGCCCGGCTCGAGGGTGGTGAGATCCCTGCCGCTGCGGAACGCGTCCGCCGGGCAGGACATGGCCTCCACGGCGACGCCGCGCCGCCGCCGCTCGGGCTCGGGCAGCGTGTCACCGGTGAACACCTGGACGTACCGGGTGCCTTCGCCGAGCCAGAGGTCGATGCCATGGCGGCCCGAGGGGTGGGCCAGCCGCACCACGGCCCGGCCGGAGCCGTCACGGTCGAGTCCGGCGAAGGCGGTGTCCAGCTGCTGGTCGCCGATGGGGCGGGCGGTGCGGAAGTCGTACGTCGTGCCCTCGACGGGTTCGCGGCCGGTCGGCAGGCCCTGCTCGTCGGTGCACAGCCGGTGGCTGGCGGGCACGGTCAGCAGTGCCGTGTCCACCGGACCGGTGCCCACGGTCAGATAGGGGTGCTGGCCCACGCCGAAGGGCGCCGCGGTGTCCCCCGCGTTGGTCGCGGTGACGGTGACCTCGAGGCCCTCGGGCCCCAGCCGGTAGTCGGCGAATACCTCCAGTTGAAAGGGATAGCCCGGCTGCGGGAAGAGGGTGGTGCCCACCCTGACGCCGTGGTCGCTGCGGGCGAGCAGCTGCCACGGGGTCCAGCGCAGCAGTCCGTGGATCGCGTTGCGCTTCTCCGGTTCGGTCAGCGGGAGTTGCAGGTCCTGGCCACCGAAGTGGTAGCGCCCGCCGCCCATCCGGTTGGGCCAGGGGACGAGAAGTTGCCCTCGGCCGCCGGTGATCCGCGCGTCGGCGGTGAACCCGTCCAGCAGCTGCCGGCCGTCCACCTCGTAGTGGCGCAGTGCGCCGCCCAGTTGAACCACGACGGCCCTCTGCCCGCCGTGGCGCAGCTGCCACTGTTCTCCGGTCGCGAACGGGGGCATGGGCGGCTCCTGGGTCGGTGCGGTGCGGGCGGCCGGTCAGGAGCGGATGAACTCCCGCGAACCGTGGACCGTGGACCGTGGACCGTGGGCCGCGAACCGCGGGCCGTGGGCCGTGGGCCGGCCGAGCCGGTGGAGTCCCGCGCGTCAGCTCTCCGAAGGACTCGGAGCCGCGCAGAGCGCCCAGATGATGAAACCGTCGATGGCGATCAGCACGATCGCCCAGAACGGCGTGTAGGGCAGCCACATGAAGTTCGAGATCATGCCCAGACCTACCAGCACCACACCGACGACCCTGGCCCATGTGGCGCCCTGGAACACGGCGAATCCGGCGAGGACGATCACGATGCCGAGGATCAGATGGATCCAGCCCCACCCGGTGAGGTTGAACGCGTAGACGTAGTTGTCGGTGGCGACGAACACGTCGTCGTTGGCGATGGCGGCGATGCCCGCGAAGAGCGTCATGAAGCCGCCGAAAACCATCAGGATGCCGGCGAAGACCAGCCACCCGCTCCCGAGGCCGCTCTTCGCCGTACTGCGCGCCTGGGCGCCCGTGTGGGTTCCGCTCACATGACTCGTCATGGTGCGCTCCTTCATCTCGTACGACCGGCCTGGACGGACTCCCGTACCGCCGATCGGGCTACCTCCAACATCGGTCCAAGTGATCGGGTTCGCACCTCGGGGACTGTTCCGCGGCGGTGCGACGCCGCTCTCAGGCCCGGTCGGCCGCGTCGGCGGGCACAGCTCCGGCGGGCTTGCCCACCGGCGCAACAGCGCGTCCGGGAGGAAGCAGCTCGGCGGTCACGAAGGCCACGACGGCCGCCAGGATCACCACGGGGCTCATGGCGGCACTGCCGAGCATCAGGGCGACGAGCACCACGCTGCTGACGGGCAGTCGCAGGGCACTGGCGGCCGCGGCCGCCATGCCCGCGGCCAGTCCCGGTACGAGCCCCAGACCCGGAAGGGGCGCGAGCAGCACGCCCGCCGCGGCGCCCAGGAACAGCGAGGGAAAGACGGGTCCGCCTCGCAGGCTGCCCAGACAGAGCGCGTAGGCCGCGCCCTTGCAGAGCATTACGGCGATCAGGGCGCCGACCCCCCAGGCGTGCG
This sequence comes from Streptomyces sp. NPDC002870, assembly GCF_042888505.1. NCBI lineage: Bacteria > Bacillati > Actinomycetota > Actinomycetes > Kitasatosporales > Streptomycetaceae > Streptomyces > Streptomyces sp. NPDC002870. Next base: position 102,789 of record NZ_JBIAPW010000023.1, on the reverse strand, counting down.
GATCGGCGGCGAGCCCTGCCATCATCGCCTGACCGGACGAGGCCACGTCCACGGGCGACCGGTCGGTGACGAGCGCGTACACGGCTGCGCAGGCGCCGGCGGCCAGTCCGCAGACGGCCGTGTGGACGACGGTACGCGTCGCGACGAACGCGGCGACCCGTCGGCCTGTGACCATCACCAGATGCACAGCGGCACCGATCGCGACGGCCATCAGCACCGACCAGACCACGTCTCCGGCGTCGAGACGCGGAAACGGTTCGCCCAGCTTCAGGGACAGACCACCGGTCGAGAGACCGGTCCACCGGCCGAAGCCTGTGAACACGAGCGACCCCACCCCGCTGGACAGCAGCGCCGGCAGCATGACCGCGAACAGTTGCGGACCGCCGATCCCCGCCACCTCCATGAGCAGCACCGCGGCGATCAGCGGGTTCCCGAAGATGGCGGAGAGAGCCGCCGCGGCCCCTGCCGCGCCGAGGAGCGCCGTGGTCGCCGGGGTGGCCGGCGCGCGCGCGAGGTCCCGGAACAGGATCGCCAGGCCACCGCCGAAGGCGATCAGCGGAGCTTCCGGGCCCAGGGTCGCGCCCAGCGGGAGGCTGGCCACGGCCGCGAGGACCACCCCGGGCAGGGCCCTGGCCGGGGCACCGCCCGCATGCAGTCCCGACGCGGGGATGTGACCGCCGGCGCCGGGCAGATGTGTGACCACCAGACCGACGCCGATGCCGGCCACCGGCAGCAGGGGCAGCGGCCACCACCACGGCGGGGTGTTCCAGCCCAGGGCCTGCGGCAGATCGGCCCACATCAGATGCTCCAGCTCGTGGAGCGCGACGAGGAACCAGAACGCGGCGAACGACACCGGAATACCGATGAGGGCGCAGAACACGAGCGTTTTCAGATAGCTCGGGTCGCGCAGCATGCCACGCAGCCGGTCCGCCTCCTCCGGCTGCGTTGCGCCGCCGGATGCGGCCGGCCGCGGGCTCGGCTCCGTCATGGGGTCGTCCCTTCCCAGTCCCCCATGTCCGGTGTCAGCCGAGGATCTGGCGCTTCTGCGCCTCGAATTCCTCTGCGGTCAGCGCCCCTTGGGCCTTCAGGTCGCTCAGCTGCTTCAGCTGGTCGATTTTGTTGGTCATGTCGTCGTCGGGGAGAGCCGGCGGCGGTGCGGCCTGGGTGGCAGGGGCCTGGGAGACGGGGGCCGAGGCCTGCTGGTCGTCCTGCTGTGCCCATCGGCCCGCCTGTCGCCGCGACACGCGATTGGACACCGCGGTTGCGGTGCCGGCAACGACGGCGGTGCGGGCGACGCCACGAAGAAGTCCGGGCATGTTCACTCATCTCCCACGGTGCGTACGGGGCGGACCGCCACGGCGGCGGTCCGCGGGTCGTCGCTCTCTCAGCCTGCGACCGGTCTGTCGGGCGCCGCCTCTACCGCGTCCAGCGAGGCCAGCAGGGCCTGGACGGGAATTCGGCCGCCCGCCACCAGCTGCGCACCGCTGCGCCGCATGGCGCGGGCGAAAGGTGCCGCCCAGAGGTTCTCGTACACCAGGATTCCCGCGGAGTTGCCCGGCTCCAGCGCGGCCCCGGCCTCGTCGATGTCGTCCTGGCCGAGCAGCCCGGACGAGGCGCCCTCGAAGACGGTCAGGTCGACCCCGTCGCCGAGGTCCGTCAGTTCCACCGCCGCTACCGAGCCGTCGCTGTCCTTGCGGACGAAGAGGAGGTCGAGGATGCGGATGATTCCGCGATCGACCAGATCGACGAGCAGGGGGAAGCCCTCGCCCGTCATGCGATTGCCGGGGAACTCGACAATCATGTAGTCGACGGGTCCCATCGCTTCGAAGTCGTCGCTCATCGCCACTCCTCACGAGCGGGTAGGGGTCCGGGACTCGCCCGCCGCTTGTGTCCCGCGGCGCTCGCCACGGCAGGCCGGTGGCGGACAGCCCTCCAGGTCATTGCAGCACCCCGTGGAGGGCTTCGCACTTCCAAAGGCCCTTGCGTCAGAACCGCGCGTGAGCCGTGATGTCCGCGCCGAACTCCTCGATCATCGCGGGCGTCACCGTCGGCCTGCACTGGGCGATCGCCGACAGATAGTCCTCCGTGCTCGCGCCGAAAGCCCGCTGGTCCCCCATGCCGCTGCCGATCGTCTCCAAGTCGCGCTCGAACGCCGTCTGGGCCGCGATCCGGGCGGCGTGCTCGATGTCGGCGGGGGTGAACAGTTCGGTGGCCGCCACCAGGACCGTCACATCCACGTCGGGGCGGCCGTCCGTGTACCGGGACCAGATCCCCGCTCGGGCCGCCGTGTCCGGGGTGCCGATCGGGATCAGGTAGTCGAATCGGCCGGGGCGCAGGAACGCCGGGTCGAGCGAGCGGATGGAGTTGGTGGCGCACACCAGCAGACGCTCGTCCCGCTCCCGGAAGCCCGGTATGAGCTTGAGCAGTTCATTGGTCACCCCGTGCATCCCGCCCGGCTGCGCGGGCTCGGTGCGTACCGGGGCGATCTCCTCGACCTCGTCGATGAAGACCAGGACCCGTTCGAGCTCGGCGATCCGGGCGAACGCGCTCCGCAGGGCGGCCGCCAGATTGCCCTCGTCGGCAAGGCGGGACGGGAGCAGTTCGACGAACGGCCAGCCGAGCTTGGAGGCGATACCCCGGGCGAACGTGGTCTTCCCGGTGCCGGGCGGGCCGAACAGGGCGATGGCCCGCGGCGGCCGCACCCCGTGCCGGGCGGCTCGCTCCGGTTCCGCGAGCGGCAGCACGACGCGCCGTTCGATGAGGTCCTTCTCCGCCTCCATGCCGGCGACCTTGGCCCACAGGTCGTTCGGCAGGAACCGGCCGCCGAGGTCCTCCAGCAGACTGGCCGCAGGGCCGTGGAGCGGCTCGACCTTCTCGAAGTAGGCCACTGCGGGCTGCCGCGTGTAGCCCGCGTTGAGCAGCCCCTCGCCGAGCAGTTCCTCCTCGGGCAGTACGTAGGCGACACGGCTCACCCGGGCGGCGACGAGCCGTCGCTCCAGCTCCACCAGGAGGGCGCTCGCCAGCCCCCGGCCGCGCCAGGCCGAGGAGATGGCGATACGCATCACCCAGGCGCGCTCACCGGCCACGCAGGCGAGGGCCGCGCCGATGGGGAGGCCCTGGTGGACGGCTACCACGGCGGGCTGCCGCGAGGTGAGCGCGCCGATGCATTCGGCGAGCGAGAACACCGACTCCTGGCCGAGTTCGGCCGTGGTGTCGATCAGGTGGACCACCGCCGCGAGATCGCTCTCGCGGTAGTCGTGGATGAGCCACTTCATCGGTACCGCCCCTCGTTGGTGGTGTTCCGGCGAGGCTAGGGGCGGCGGCGCGGCGGGTCCTGCTCCACTGTGCACAATGCCCGGCCCGGAACCCGACGTTCCGTCGGTAGCCAGGACGGACGGGGCACTATGCCTGGGCGATCAGGCGGTCCACCGCCGCCGTGCCCGTGGAACGGACCGCCCCGAGGCCCCGCGCCTCGACCGGCGGCTGGGCCAGCGCCAGCATCGGCATCGGCCCCGGCTGCTGCACCTGCACCTGTGGCTGCGGCAGCGGCAGCGGCTGCCGCCTGGGCTCTGGCGCCTGGGCCAGCATCGGCGCCAGCGGCTCCGGAAGCGGCTCTGGCACCTGGGTGCGCTGCCCGTACAGCACCTGCTCCATCGCCGACATCAGCCGCACCACATCCTGCTGCGGGCGCACCACCAGCCGCAGGAACCGGCTCGAACTGCCGATCTTGTTGCTGCACTCGCGCACCAGCACCCCGTGCTCGGCGAGCAGCCGGTCCCGCAGGACCGTCCCGTCCACGCCCTCCGGCAGGCGTACGTAGAGGAAGTTGCCCTGCGAGGGGTAGACGGTCAGGCCCGGCAGCTGGGAGAGCCGCCAGGTCATCTCCTGCCGGTCGCGGCCGGCCTGCTGAAGGCTCTCGGCGTACTCCTGGCGGTGCTCCTTCAGCATGAACACCACGGTCTCCGCGAAGGAGTTGAGGTTCCACTTCGGCAGTGCGGCCCGCACCTTGCCGGCCAGGCTGGGGTTCGACACGAGATAGCCGAAGCGCACGCCGTGCAGCCCGAAGTTCTTGCCCAGGCTGCGCAGCACGATCACATTCGTCCGCAGGACGGCCTCCGCTGCGACGCTCGGCTCCTGTTCTGCGTCCGAGAATTCGAGGAAGGACTCGTCGACGACGATCAGGTCCAGGTCCTGGAGCGCGTCGAGCAGAGCGATGACCTGCTGCTTGGGCAGGAAGCCGCCGTCGGGGTTGTTGGGGTTGCAGATGACCGCGGCCCGGGAGCCACGGGTCCGGACGAACTGTACGAAGGACGTCGGATCGAGGCGGAAGCCGTGCGCCTCGGGCAGCAGGAGCATGTCGACGCGCTTGCCGGTCTCCATCGGCTGGTCGGTCCACCGGCCGAAGGTGGGGACGGGCACGGCCAGCGACTCGTGCACCAGCAAGTGGTCGATCCAGGTGATCAGTTCGGTGGAGCCGTTGCCCATGGCGACGGTCTGCGGGTTGAGCCCCAGCACCTGGCACAGCTCGGCGGTGATGGTGTCGGCGCCGCTCGGGTAGTAGGTGAGGATCTCGCGCAGACTGCGGCCGAGCTGGTCGAACATCGCGGGGGTGGGGAAGTACGGATTGCACGGGATACAGAAGTCGGTGATCTCACCGGCGGGGCCACCGCCTGCCCGGTTCAGCGTGAAGTACGACGGGCTGTGCGCGGTGGACGCGCGGAAGAGTGCGGTGACATTGCTGCCGGCCATTGACCCTGCCTCCCCTGCATGGAACGGCCCGTACGGATGCGCAGGGACCCTCCACGTATACGGAGGAAGATGGGGTGATGTTCACTCCCTCGGGCCCCTCCTTCCGCGAGCTCGCCGTGCAGGCGCTCTCGTCCACCGAGCATGGTTACGACCTGCTCGCGCCCAAGTTCGACGAGACGCCCTTCCGGACGTCGGAGCGCCTGCTGGACGCGGTGGTTCACGCCGTCCGGCCGCTCGGCCCCTTCTCGTCGGGACTCGACGTCTGTTGCGGCACCGGCGCCGGTGTGGGCGTCCTGTCGCAGCTGTGCGAGGACCGGGTCACCGGTGTCGACTTCAGCGCGGGCATGCTCGCAGAGGCCAGGCGGTCGGCGCTGAGCCGGCCGGGCGCGCCGGACGGTCCGGCGGTGAGCTGGGTACGGGCCGACGCCCGCGCTCTCCCCTTCGAGCGGGCCTTCGACCTGGCCGTGAGCTTCGGGGCGTTCGGCCACTTCCTGCCCCAGGAGCGGCCGCTGCTGTTCGCCCAGGTCCACAGGGCCCTGCGGCCGGGCGGCCGGTTCGTCTTTCCCGTTCCGGCGCCGCCCCGGATCGGCTCGCGGCTCTACTGGACGCTGTGGGGTTTCGATGCGGCGATGCGCGTACGGAACCTGCTGTGGCGGCCGCGCTTCGTCATGTACTACCGCACCTTCCGGCTTCCGGATGTGCTGGCCGACCTGGGGCGGGCGGGGTTCTCGGTGGAGCTGCGGCCGATGAAGGATCTGGGCCGGTTGCCGGACGGCAGCCCGCGCTGCCGGCTGGTGGTGGCACGCCGCGGGTGAGGCCCGGGAGCGCCGGGCCGGACGCGGACCGCCCTGGCAGGGCGGTCGTCAGGCGACCGACCCGATCCGCCCCGTCAGCTCCTGCTCGGCGTCGTGGTGGATCGGGGTGTGTGCTCCCGTCAGGGAGACCCCGCTGCCGCCACGGCGGTTTGCCACGATCTCCGCCGCGATCGAGAGCGCCGTCTCCTCCGGCGTGCGCGCCCCCAGGTCCAGGCCGATCGGGCTGCGAAGACGGGCCAGTTCGAGTTCGGTGACGCCGACCTCGCGCAGGCGGGTGTTGCGGTCCTCGTGGGTGCGGCGGGAGCCCATGGCGCCGACGTAGGCGACGGGAAGCTTGAGCGCCAGTTCGAGGAGGGGGACGTCGAACTTGGCGTCGTGGGTGAGGACGCAGAGGACCGTGCGGCTGTCGACCTGAGCCGACTCCAGGTAGCGGTGCGGCCAGTCGACGACGATCTCGTCCGCCTCCGGGAAGCGGGTCCTCGTCGCGAAGACGGGGCGTGCGTCGCAGACCGTGACGTGGTAGCCGAGGAACTTGCCGACCCGTACCAGCGCGGAGGCGAAGTCGATCGCACCGAAGACGATCATCCGGGGAGCGGGGACCGAGGACTCCACGAGGAGGGTCAGCGGCTGCCCGCACCGGCTGCCGTCCTCGCCGATGACGACCGTGCCGGTCCGGCCGGCGTCCAGCAGGGCGCGGGCCTCCCCCGCCGCCGTGCGGTCCAGTCCGGGGTGGCCGCCGAGGGAGCCTTCGTACGTACCGTCGGGACGGACCAACAGCGCGCGGCCCATCACATCCGCGGGGCCGTCCGTGATCCGCGCGACCGCCGCCGCCTCACCTCCGGCGGCGGCGGACAGCGCGGCGGCGAACACCTCCCTCGCGGGCGCGTGAGCGCCCACCGGCGTGACGAGGATGTCGATGATGCCGCCGCACGTCAGGCCGACGGCGAAGGCGTCCTCGTCGCTGTAGCCGAAGCGCTCGAGGACGGTCCCGCCGTCCTCGAGCGCCTGCCGGCACAGCTCGTACACCGCGCCTTCCACACACCCTCCGGAGACCGACCCGATCGCCGTGCCCTCGCTGTCCACGGCGAGAGCCGCGCCCGGCTGCCGGGGCGCGCTCCCGCCGACGGCCACCACAGTGGCGACGGCGAACTCGCGGCCCTGCTCGACCCACCGGTTCAGCTCTTCGGCGATGTCCAGCATGTCGGTCTCCTCAAGTGTGTGTGAGGCGGGGGGAGTTGCCGGGCCCGCCCGGCTCCCGGGGCTACTTGACTCCCAGCCAGCCCTCGATCGGATGAAGGGCGAAGTAGGCCAGGAAGACGACGGACAGCACCCACATCAGCCAGCCGACGTCACGCGCCCTGCCCTGTACGGCCTTGATCAGGACGTGCGCGAGGACGCCCGCCGCGATGCCCGCCGTGATCGAGTAGGTGAAGGGCATCAGCACGGTGGTCAGGAAGACCGGGATCGCGGTCGCCTGGTCGTTCCAGTCGATGTGCTTGGCATTCGTCAGCATCATCGATCCGATGACGACGAGCGCGGCGGCCGCCACCTGCGTCGGGATGACCTGGGCCAGCGGGGTGAAGAACAGGCAGAGCGTGAAGGCAAGGCCGGTGACGACGCTGGCGAAGCCGGTGCGGGCACCGTCGCCGACGCCCGCGGTGGACTCGACGAACACCGTCTGGCCGGAGGCGCCCGCGAGGCCGCCCATCGCGCCGCCCGCGCCGTCGATGGCCAGGGCCTTGTTGAGTCCGGGCATCTTGCCCTTGTCGTCGGCGAGGCCCGCCTGCTGGCCGATGCCGATGATGGTGCCCATGGCGTCGAAGAAGCCGGCCAGTACGAGGGTGAAGACGATGACGCCGACGGTGATGCCGCCGACGCTGCCGATGCCGTCGAACGAGACGCTGCCGAAGAGGCCGAAGTCCGGCGTGCTGACGATGGAGCCGGTGATCTCGGGGGCGTTCAGTCCGCCCCAGGCCTTCCTGTCGAGCCCGGCGAACTGGTGGACCGCGGCGGCGAACACCGTGCCGCCGACGATCCCGATGAGGATCGCGCCGGGCACCTTGCGGACCTGCAGCAGGAAGATGAGCAGGACGGTGACGGCGAAGCAGAGCACCGGCCAGCCGGTGAGCATGTCGCTCGTACCGAGCTGGATCGGTTTGGCTCCCGCGATGCCGCCGTCTCCGGGCATGGAGGTGACGAAGCCGGCCTGGACCAGGCCGATGAGGCAGACGAAGAGACCGATCCCCATGGTGATCGCGTGCTTCAGCGCCAGCGGGATGGCGTTCATGATCAGTTCGCGCAGGCCGGTGACGACGAGCAGGACGATCACAAGACCGTAGATGACGCACATGCCCATCGCGTTTTCCCAGGTCATCTCCGGCGCGACCTGGAAAGCCATGACGGCGGAGACGCTGAGTCCCGCGGCGAGGGCCAGCGGCACATTGCCGAGGAGGCCCATCACGATGGTGGTTGTGGCGGCGGCGAAGACGGTCGCGGTGGTCAGCTGATCACCGTCGAGCCTGTGGCCGGCAGCATCGGGCACCGACAGGATCACCGGGTTGAGAAGGATGATGTACGCCATCGCCATGAAAGTGGTGATGCCGCCACGCACCTCCCTGCCGATGGTCGACCCTCGCTGGGTTATGTGGAAGTACCGGTCGAGCCAAGACCGGCCGGCAGGCAGGCGCGTACCCGCGCCGGCGTCCTCCGCCGTGGTCTTGGTCTCAAGGGACTGCTGGGTCATGGTGCCTACTCCCAAGGTTCACAGGGGCACCCGCGTGAGCGTTGTAGCTGCGGGATTTGGGATGGTGCGTGGGCTGCACGACCCGGGGGACGGCCCGAGACGAACTGGGTGAAGCTGGGGTACTGCGGTGTTGCTGGTGTTGCTGGTGTTGCGCAAGGACCGCGAGCGGTGCGGTACTTGAGTTCTCCGGGCGGTGGGGACCGCCCGGAGAGTTTGTGGGGGATGGGGATCAGGTGCCGGTGAGGTGCTCGGGGCGCACCGGTGTCCTGTTCAGCTCCAGACCCGTCGCGTTCCGGATCGCCGCGAGGACGGCCGGAGTCGAGGAGAGGGTCGGGGCCTCGCCGACGCCGCGCAGTCCGTACGGCGCGTGGTCGTCGGCGAGCTCGAGTACGTCGACGGGGATGGTCGGCGTGTCGAGGATGGTGGGGATCAGATAGTCCGTGAAGGACGGGTTGCGCACCTTCGCGGTCTTCGGGTCGACGATGATCTCCTCCATGACCGCGACGCCCAGGCCCTGGGTGGTGCCACCCTGGATCTGGCCGACGACGGACAGCGGGTTGAGCGCCTTGCCGACGTCCTGGGCGCAGGCCAGCTCGACGACCTTGACCAGGCCGAGCTCGGTGTCCACCTCCACCACCGCGCGGTGTGCGGCGAAGGAGTACTGGACGTGGCCGTGGCCCTGCCCGGTGACCAGGTCGAAGGCCTCGGTGGGGCGGTGGCGCCACTCGAGCTCCAAGTCCACCGCCTCACCCTCCAGGACGTCCACCAGGTCGGCGAGAACCTCGCCGCCGTCGGTGACGACCTTCCCGCCTTCGAGCAGCAGCTCGGCGGTGGCCCAGGCCGGGTGGTACGAGCCGAACTTGCGGCGGCCGATCTCCAGGACCTTCTCGCGGACGTTCTCGCAGGTGTGCTTGACCGCGCCGCCGGTGACGTACGTCTGGCGGGAGGCCGACGTCGAACCGGCGGAGCCGACCTGGGTGTCGGCCGGCTGGATCGTCACCTGCGTGACGCCGAGCTCGGTTCGGGCGATCTGCGCGTGGACGGTGACTCCGCCCTGGCCGACCTCCGCCATCGCGGTGTGCACGGTCGCGACCGGCTCGCCGCCCACGACCTCCATGCGCACCCGCGCGGTGGAGTAGTCGTCGAAGCCCTCGGAGAAACCGACGTTCTTGATGCCCACCGCGTAGCCGACGCCGCGGACGACGCCCTCGCCGTGCGTGGTGTTGGACAGCCCGCCGGGCAGGGCGCGTACGTCCGCCTGCTCGCCGGCCGCGAGCCACTGCTGCTCGGGCGGCAACGGCCTGGCCTTGATACGGCGCAGCAGCTCGGCGACGGGAGCCGGCGAGTCGACCGGCTGCCCGGTCGGCATGAGCGTGCCCTGCTCCATGGCGTTGAGCTGACGGAACTCGACCGGGTCGATGCCCAGCCGGGCCGCGAGCTTGTCCATCTGCGCCTCGTACGCGAAGCACGCCTGGACCGCGCCGAATCCGCGCATGGCGCCACAGGGCGGGTTGTTGGAGTAGAGCGCGAGCGCCTCGATGTCGACGTCGTCGAGGACATACGGGCCGACGCTCAGGGACGCGGCGTTGCCGACGACCGCCGGGGAGGCCGACGCGTACGCGCCGCCGTCCAGGACGATCCTGCACTTCATGTGCGTGAGCTTGCCGTCCTTGGTGGCGCCGTGCTCGTAGTAGAGCTTCGCCGGGTGCCGGTGCACATGTCCGAAGAAGGACTCGAACCGGTTGTAGACGATCTTGACCGGCTTGCCGGTACGGAGTGCGAGCAGGCAGGCGTGGATCTGCATCGACAGGTCCTCGCGGCCGCCGAACGCGCCGCCGACGCCGGAGAGCGTCATCCGCACCTTCTCCTCTGGCAGGCCGAGGACGGGAGCGATCTGGCGGAGGTCGGAGTGCAGCCACTGGGTGGCGACGTACAGCTCGACGCCGCCGTCCTCTGAGGGGACCGCGAGGCCGGACTCCGGGCCGAGGAAGGCCTGGTCCTGCATGCCGAAGGTGTACTCGCCCTTGACGATCACGTCGGCGCGCTTTGCCGCCTCCTCGGCATTGCCGCGGACGATCGGCTGGCGGTGCACGATGTTCGGGTGCGGGACATGGCCGATGTGGTGGTCGGTGCGGCCCTCGTGGACCAGGATCGCGTCGGGCGCTGTCGCGGATGCCTCGTCGGTGATGAGAGGCAGCTCGGCGTACTCGATCTTGATCTTGGCTGCGGCGCGCCGCGCGGTCTCCGGGTGATCGGCGGCGACCAGGGCCACCGGCTCGCCGTGGTGGCGGACCTTGCCGTGGGCGAGTACCGGGGTGTCCTGGATCTCCAGGCCGTAGTTCTTCACCTCGGTGGGGAGGTCGTCGTAGGTGAGCACGGCGTAGACCCCGGGGGTCGCGAGCGCCTCGGAGACGTCGATCGACTTGATCTCGGCGTGCGCGACCGTGGAGCGGAGCGTGTGACCCCACAGCATGTCCTCGTGCCACATGTCCGAGGAGTACGCGAACTCACCGGTGACCTTGAGCGTGCCGTCGGGCCGGAGCGTCGACTCGCCAATGCCGCCCTTGGTCTGGGAGCCCTGGGAGATGTTGGTGGGAGTGCCGGCCGGAGCGGTGGCGACTCTGGTGTTGCGTGCCATCGTCAGACCGCCTCTTCCTGGCGGGCCGCCGCGAGGCGGACCGCGTCGAGGATCTTCTCGTAACCGGTGCAGCGGCAGAGGTTGCCGGAGAGCGCCTCGCGGATGTCCGCGTCGGACGGCTCGGGATTGCGCTCGAGCAGTTCGTCTGCGGCGACCAGCAGGCCTGGGGTGCAGAAACCGCACTGGACGGCACCGGCGTCGATGAACGCCTGCTGGATCGGGGAGAGTTCTGCGCCCTCGCCGGTCTGCGAGTCCTGGGCCTGCGGGCGGAGCCCGCTGTCGGACGGCAGCGCCGCCCACTGCTGGGCGTCCTGGAGGGAAGTACCGCAGGCTCCGGTGCCGCAGCCGTGCTCGGCGCGCTGCTTGGCGAAGTCCGCCAAGCCCTCTACGGTGACGACCTCGCGGCCCTCGACCTGACCCGCGGCGACGAGGCAGGAGCAGACCGGCACGCCGTCCAGGCGGACCGTGCAGGAGCCGCACTCGCCCTGCTCACACGCGTTCTTGGAGCCAGGCAGGCCCATGCGCTCGCGCAGTACGTAGAGAAGGCTCTCGCCCTCCCACACGTCGTCGGCTTCCTGCTGACGACCGTTGACCGTGAAGTTCACGCGCACTGTGCGCCTCCCTTTGTGCCGTGGGCATTGCCCCGGTATGCCTCCCAGGTCCAGCCGAGGGTCCGGCGGGCCATGACGCCGACCGCGTGGCGGCGGTAGCTCGCGGTGCCGCGCACGTCGTCGATCGGGCTGCAGCCGCCGGATGCGAGCTGCGCGAACTGCTTGGCGATCGACGGGGTGATGATCTTCTTGCTGTCCCAGAAGCCGCCCTCTTCGAGCGCGGCGTTCAGGAACTCCTCTGCGGCCTTCGCCCGGACCGGGGTCGGGGCGGCCGAGCCGATGCCGGTGCGCACCGTGCGGGTCTCGGGGTGCAGGGCGAGGCCGAAGGCGCAGACCGCGATGACCATCGCGTTGCGGGTGCCGACCTTGGAGAACTGCTGCGGCCCGTCGGCCTTCTTGATGCGGACGGCGCGAATCAGCTCGTCCGCGGCGAGCGCGTTGCGCTTCACGCCGGTGTAGAACTCGTCGATCGGGATGAGGCGGCTGCCGCGCACCGACTCGACCTCGACCTCGGCGCCTGCGGCGAGCAGCGCCGGGTGGGCGTCGCCGGCCGGGGACGCGGTGCCGAGGTTCCCGCCGACGCCGCCGCGGTTGCGGATCTGCGGGGAGGCCACGGTGTGCGACGCCAGTGCCAGACCGGGCAGCTCGGCCCGGAGGTGCTCCATGATCTGGGTGTACGGCACGGAGGCGCCCAGGCGAACGCTCTCCTCGCCGGCCTCCCACTCGCACAGCTCACCGATGCGGTTCAGGTCCAGGAGGTACTCGGGCCGGCGGTGGTCGAAGTTGATCTCGACCATCACATCGGTGCCACCAGCAATGGGTACGGCAGTGGGGTGCTCGGCCTTGGCGGCGAGCGCCTCCTCCCAGCTGGCGGGGCGAAGGAAGTCCATGAGTGGCTCTCTTCTTCTTCATCGGACGCATCGGGGGTCGTTCGTCGCAAGCGGGCCCGGGACGGTTGGCCCTCGACTGGTTATTCATGTGCTGTTAACGCGGTGTGGCCCCAGTACACAAGCCGTGCCCCGCTCGGTGCAGTCACCGAAACCATGAAGGAGTTGGCTGGTCGCCTGTCTCGTCTTGTAGATTCGAACGAAAGGCGAGGCTCGGTAACCTCACCGTTTTCCCATGAAAACCGTGGCCACGGGCCACCGGCAACAACGAGACAGATCGGCGGCGACGAGATGCGGCTGCGCGCACTTCTGGAAACCGATGCGCTGGGGCTGCGGCTGCTCGGCGGCGAGGACGAACTCGACCGCGGTGTACGTGGCGTGATGACGACCGACCTGCGGGATCCGAGCCGGTACCTCTCTGGCGGCGAACTGGTGCTTACCGGTCTCGCCTGGTGGCATACGGCCGCCGACTCCGAGCCGTTCGTCCGGATCCTGGCGGGTGCCGGGGTGGCCGGCCTGGCCGCCGGCGAGGCGGAGCTCGGCGACATTCCCGGCGATCTGGTCGAGGCGTGTTCTCGCCATCGACTGCCACTATTTGCAGTCAATGAATCCGTTGCATTTGCGACGATCACCGAGTACGTCGTACGCCAGGTCTCGGGTGAGCGGGCCGGTGATCTCGCGGCGGTGGTGGACAGACACAGGCGGCTGATGACATCGGGGCCCGCGGGCGGCGGACCCGAGGTCGTACTGGACCTCCTCGGCTCCGACCTGGACCTGCGGGCCTGGGTGCTCTCCCCCACCGGACGTCAGATCGCGGGGGCGGACAAGCCGCTGCCGCCCGCGGTGAGCGCCGCGCTGGCGGGCGAGCATCTGGCCGCCACCCGCACCGGCCGCCGGGGGCCGCACCGGGCGACGATCGGCGGAGTCACGTACTCCCTCTTCCCTATCCGGAACACCGGGCGCGGGGCCGCCCCCGCCGCCAGGGACGTACGCGAGACCGTCCTGTCGGACTGGCTGCTGGCGGTCGAGGCGGACGCGAGCGACTGGCCCGCCGCCCGTCTTGACCTGCTGCAGGGCGTGACCCAGTTGATCGCCGTCGAACGGGACCGGCGCGAGGCGGCCCGTACGGTACGGCGCCGGCTCGCCCAGGAAGTCCTGGAACTGGTCCAGGCGGGCGCCGCGCCCGCCGAGATCGCGGCCCGGCTGCGGGTGGCCGCGCCGGTGCTGCTGCCCGGCCTCAGGACCGCGCCGCACTGGCAGGTCGTGGTGGCCAGGGTGGACTGGGGGCAGGACGCCGCCGAGGGTACGGGGGTGACGGCCGGGACGGCTACGGCGATCGAGGCCGGGCCGGTCGCCCAGTCCCTGCTCGAGGAGATCCTGGTCGACCCGGCGGCGGCCGGACCCGACTCCACCGACCGGATCGCGGTCGCCCACACCGGCGAAGAGGCCATCGCGCTGGTCCCGCTGCCTTCCTTGCCCGTCGACCCGGACGCGCCCGACGCCGGGTCCACGGAGGCCGGGCTGCACGCGGACGCGCTGCTGAGCTCCGTACGCGACCCGCTCTCGGCCGGCCTCGCCGACGACGGCAGGCTCACGCTGGGCGTCTCCGCCGCGGTCAGCTCGGCGGAGGGGCTGCGCGGCGCGCTGGAGGAGGCCCGCCACGCCCGCCGCGTCGCGGCGGCCCGCCCGGGCCGGGTCTGCGCCGCGGGCCACCACGAACTGGCCTCGCACGTCCTGCTGCTCCCATTCGTCCCTGACGACGTCCGCCGCGCGTTCACGGCCCGCCTGCTGGACCCCCTGCGCGACTACGACCGCCGCCACCGCGCGGAGCTGATCCCGACGCTGGAGGCGTTTCTGGACTGCGACGGATCGTGGACGCGCTGCGCGGCGCGGCTGCATCTGCATGTGAACACGCTGCGGTACAGGGTGGGCAGAATCGAGCAACTGACCAGCCGCGACCTGTCCCGCCTGGAGGACAAGCTGGACTTTTTCCTGGCGCTGCGGATGAGTTGAGGGCGCGGTGGGCGCGGGCCTGCGCTCGGTGCGGGCCTGCGTTGAGCGGGGTGCGGTGTTGCCCGGTGCCGTGCGGTGCGGGTTCCGGTGCCCCTCCGGGCTCGACTCCTCGGGGTCCGCGGCACGAAGGCGTCCGCATTGATCACCGGGTCCGGCCGCCGATCCCTGCGGGGACGACCCTGCACGGCCCCTCCCCAACGAGAGGCACCTGGTGCGGGCCCGCCCGGGCGGCGCGAAGCCGCCGCAGGCGGGGGTGCAGTGGCGTCGGCCCTGCTCTGGTCGGGCCGCGCGCAGCCGCCGCTCCCGGCGTCAGCGCAGCAGCACCCTCGCGAACGCACCCGCCCCCTCCGCCAGCTCCCCCCACACTCCCTCCTGCGCCACCCGCCCCGCCTCCAGCACCGCGATCCTGTCTGCCCTGCGGACGGTCGCCGGGCGGTGGGCGATCACCAGTGTCGTGCGGCCCACCGACGCCGCCGCCAGCGCCGCCGCGAGCTCCGCGTCGCCCTCCGTGTCCAGGTGCGCCGTCGTCTCGTCCAGGACCAGCACGCGCGGATCGGTGAGCAGCGCCCGTGCCAGGGCTATGCGGGAGCGCTGCCCGCCCGACAGCGTCGCGCCGCGTTCGCCGACCGCCGTCGCGTACCCCTGCGGCAGTGCCTCGGCGATGCGGTCGACGCCGGTGAGACGGGCGACCGCGTACATCCGCTCGTCCGTCACGTCCGGCGCGGCCAGCCGCAGGTTCTCGGCGAGCGTGCCGTGGAACAGCGGCGCGTCCTGGCCGACGACCGCCACCGCGCGGCGCAGCTCCGGCTCCGGGAGGTCCCGTACGTCCACGGGGTCCCCGTTCGCCGGGACCAGCTCCACGACACCCTCGGCGGGATCCCAGAAACGCGCGAGCAGATGCGCGCACGTGGACTTGCCGGCGCCCGAAGCGCCCACCAGGGCGAGGGTCTCGCCCGCGCGTACGGTCAGGTCGAGGCCGTCCAGCACGGCCGCGCCGCCGTAGTCGAAGCGGACGCCCCTCAGCCGTACGCCGAGCGGCCCCTCGGGCACCGGACGTGGCGAGGCCGGCGCGGGCGCTCCGGCCGGGGCGCGTACCGCCGCGCCCACCCGGGCCGCCGCCGCCCGCAGCCCGCCCGCCTGGCCCAGCGCGGCCGCCGAGTCGGCGACCGGCGCGAGCACGCCGAGCGCCAGCGCCATCGCCGCCGGGGCCCACGCGCCGGACACGGTGTGCGCGGCCGCCACGACGACCCCGACGACCGCCGCCACGACGAGCAGATCGCGCACCGCGGCCGCGTCCGCCTCCCAGGACTGCTCGGCCCGCTGTGCGTCGCCGAGCCTTCGCCCGTACGTCCGCAGCCGCTCGCGCCGGTCCTCCAGGGCCCCGAACGCGAGGAGTTCGCGCAGCCCGTCGACGCTCTCGACCGCCTCGGCGGAGAGCTCGGCCGCGGCGCCGCGGGTACGGGCGCCGCGCATCGCCCTGCCCCGCCCGTCCAGCAGCGGCGCGAGGACCAGCAGCGCGGCGGCGGGCAGTACGGCAGCCAGCAGCCACGGCTCGACGACCGCGAGGACCACCGAACCGCCGCCGAACACCACGCCGGAGGCGAGGAGTTGGGCAACGGCGTGCGCGTAGAAGAACTCCAGCGCCTCCACGTCCCCGAGCGCCGCCGCTGCGAGATCACCGCTGCGCCGCCCCGCGATGCGCGCGGGCGCGCTGCGGGCAAGACCGTCGAAGACCCGGATGCGGAGCTCGGCGAGTACCCGGTAGGCGAGGTCGTGCGAGAGGTCCATCTCGCGCCAGGTGGCGAGCGCCCGAAGCAGGACGAGTCCGATGAGCGCGGCGAGTGTGCCGGGGGCGGGCGCGGACCGTTCGACGATCGACGTTCCGACGGTGTACGCGGCGAGTGTGACCAGGGCGACGAGCGCGGCCTGGCCGGTGAGAGCGGCGAGGAAGGTGCGTACGGTCATGGACGTGTGCGCACCCAGGACGGGCAACAGGGCACGCAGAGCGCCTCGTTCGGGAACGGCGGAGCCGGTGTCGGCCGAGGCGGCCTCAAGGCCGAGACCATCGCCGACGTCGGCCGCGGCGGCCTCAGGGCCGGGACCGGCGACAGCAGGCGTCGTCGTCGCGGCGGCCGTCGCACCGGCCTCGGCGGCGCTCGCGAACGCGGCAGTCGCGACGGCCTCGGGGCCGTTCGCTCCGACCCCGCCGACCTCGCCGGCATCGGTGGCATCGGTGGCATCCGTAGCGGTCATGCGGCCCGGTCCTCCCTCGTGTGTCCGGCCTCGACCAGGCGTGCGTACACCCCGTCCGCTGCCTGCAGGCTCATGTGGTTTCCGACCGCCTCAACCCGCCCGCCGTCGAGGACGACGATGCGGTCCGCGTGGCGTACGGACGCCAGACGGTGCGCGACGACCAGGCAGGTGCGGCCGTGCGCGGCCTTCAGCAGTTCCTGGACGATGCGGGCCTCGCGGCGTTCGTCGACCGCACTCGTGGCCTCGTCGAGCACCAGGACAGGCGCGTCGGCGAGCAACGCCCGGGCCAGGGCGAGCCGTTGGCGCTGACCGCCCGACAGGGTCGCGCCCCGTTCGCCCACCTGCGTGCCGTACCCCTCGGGCAGCCGGGTGATCTCGTCGTGGATGCCCGCCGCCCGCGCCGCCTCGTGCAGCTCCTCGTCCGTCGCGTCCGGGCGGGCGAGCCGCAGATTGTCGGCGACGGATGCGTGGAAGAGGTAGGTCTCCTGCGAGACGACCGCGATCCCGCGCCGCAGCGACGCGAGGGTGTACGCGGCGGTCTCGGCCCCGTCCACGAGCACCCGCCCGCGGTCCGGGTCGCTGTGCCGCAGCAACAGCCCCAGCAGTGTGGACTTTCCCGCGCCCGACGGTCCGACGACCGCGGTCGTGCGCCCGGCCTCGGCGGTGAAGCTCACCCCCGCGAGGGCGGGCCGCCAGGCCCCCGGATGGGTGAAGTGGACGTCCTCGAACCGGACTTCGGGCGCGTCCGTCCAGTCGGCGCGCAGTCCACCCTTGTCCGGGACGCCGCCCTCGGCGGTGCGCAGCTCCGCGATCCCGTCCGCCGCCGAGACCCCCAGATAGCCGGAGTGCCACTCCCGCGACAGGTCGCGCACCGGCCGGAAGCACTCCGACGCCAGCATCAGCACGAGATAGGTGCCGGTCGCCGTGGTGTGCCCGGACGCGGCGGACGCGCAGGCGACCAGTGCGGCGGCCACCGTCCCGCCCTGCACGGCGAGATCGGTGATCCCGGTGTCGACGAGGGAGACGCGCAGCTTGGCGACGGTCGCGCGGTGCAGCGCGCCCGAGCGCTCCTGGAGCCGCGTTCTCGTACGCCCCACGGCACCGGCCGCGCGCAGTGCCGGCATGCCTTGCAGCGCCTCCAAGTAGTCGGCGGACAGGGCTTCGTACGCTCCCCAGTGCTGCTGTCCCCGCCGCTCCAGCAGCTTGTCCCACCAGCGGGGGGCGAACAGCGCGAGGACGAGGGCGGGGGCGAGCGCGAGCAGCGCCCACGGCTCCACGAACGCCACCGCGATCAGCAGCAGCGGCGGCATGGCGCAGGTGATCAGGAACTGCGGCAGATACCGCGACACATACGCGTCCACCCCCTCGACGCCGTCCACGAGCGTGGCTCGCACTGCGCCCGCGCGGGTGTCGGCCTGCCGCGGCGGTCCGGTGCGGCCCAGGCGTACGAGCAACTCGTCCCGCAGTCCGGTCCGTACCGTCGCGCCGGCGCCGACCGCGACCCGCCGCTGCCACCGGCCGAGCAGCGCCCGGACGGCCACGGCGGCCAGCACCGCGCCGAGCAGCGCGGCCAGCCCGTCGGTGGTGCCGCGGGCGATCCGCGCCAGCGCGAGAGCCAGCAGCACGGCCTGGACGAGATGGGTGACGGCCACGGCTCCGAGCAGCGCGGTGGCCGCGCGCAGGGGGCGGCGGGCGATGCGGGCCGCGCGCAGCAGCTCCGGGTGGAGCATCATGACGGGTCTTCTCCTTGTGTGTGGCGGCCCAGTGCGAGCCCGTGGATCACCCAGTCCCGGCCGGTCCGTTCGCCGAGCGCGGCTCCCAGATCGGCTCCCTGCCAGGACCCGAGCGGCCGGGCGGCCAGGCCGAGCGCGGTGGCGGCCGCCTGGGCGTGGCCGACGCCGTATCCGGCGAGGAGGTGGTCACGGCGTACGCGGGCGGGGTCCGCGTCGGAGGGGCAGCCGTAGGCGAGCAGTACGGCTCCGACGTCGGCGACCCAGCCCTGCCCCGCGGCCCAGACTGCGAGGGTGGGCAGTACATCGCCCTTCGCCATGACTTGGAGCCCGCCTCGCTCGTCGGATACGACAAGCCCCGGCTCGGGGCCCGAGACGGCGAGGCACCAGCGGGGTCCATCGGGCCAGGCTTCCTCTGCGGCGACGAGGACGGCCGCGAGGTCGTCCCGGGACGGGAGCCCTGAGAAGCCGGGCGGAGCGCTCCGGCGGGCGAGGAGGACGGAGTCCGGCACGGCGGTGGTGCTCTGGACGGGACGCCAACTGCCGGTTTCCTCACCCGACGTGGCGAGCGCGTCCAGGACGTGCCATGCCTGAACGAGGTCCGCCGGTGCGTCCGCGGGCCGGGCTTCGACGGAGGTGGCGCATGCGGCCCAGCGGTCCAGCGCCTCGGGGTCGGCAGGCGTCACCCGCACGGCGGCGAGCGGCAGCTCGGGCCCGACCGGGGGAACAGTCGTCCCCGCCGGCGTTTGAGGCGTGGGGGTCCCCCCACGCCCGCAGGCGTAGGGGGTGGGGGCACCTCCCATGCCCGAAGGGCTATGGGGGAGGTCCGGGACGGAGCCCCGGTTTCGGGATGGGGGTACCTCCCACGGCCGCCAGGCCGTAGGGGGAGGGCGGGGTGGGGGAACGTCCAGACACACCGCCTCCGCCCCCGCGAGGGCGAGCGCCGCCACCGCGTGCCCCACATCCAGCAGGATCAGCGGCCAGCCCCGGTGCCCGTAGTGCGAGACGGTACGCCGTGCCGTGACGCCCAGGACCGCGATCGCTCCCTCGGGCACGGGGTCGGGCGCGGGCCCGGCGCTGTGCAGCCGGTGGCGGCCCGGGTCGTACGCATATCGCCCCGGCTCCACCCCGCAGCCAGCCCCCACCAGCAGATACGTGTCGACCGGGTGCAGCGCCCCGGCCGAGGGCGCGGGACGCAGCCGGTCGCCCGCCAGCGAGAGCCTGAGCACCCGGTCCAGAGCGGGCGGTACGGGTACAGGTTGTCCTGGCCGGTCGGCCGGGGGCCCGGCCGGGAAGTCGGGACCGGGGATCTCGGCGGAACGGGCCCGTTCGAGCGCGTCACGTACGAGCGCATTGCGCACGAGCGCATCACGTACGAGTCCGCTGCGTACGAGCGCGTCGGCTGCGGCAGAGTTCATCGACGCCTCACATGTGCGGTGGCGGGGAGAGCGTGAAGTCGCCCGGCCCGTAAGGCACTTCGGTGCGCCAGCCGCGCTCCAGGGCCGCCTGCCCGAAGCGCGTGCAGCCGAAGTACCCGAATGCGGCGGGGGCGTTGGGCACCAGACCGGAGACGAGAGCGCGGGCGACCCGCAGTGGGGTCTCGGCCACGTCCTCCGTCGTGAGGTCGAGCGTGATCACCCGGTGGCCGCCTTCGGCGAGGCGCGCGTCGAGGGCGGCGCGGCTGCCGTGCGTGACCGCCTCGACGGGTACGACGCCGAGCTCCGGACGGGTGAAGCGCCGCGCCAGTGGCGTCATCCGCGGGTCGAGCCACACCTGGACATGCGCGCCCAGGTCCCGGACGGCCCCGAAGTCCGTACCGCAGTCGTCGAGATAGCTACGGTCGGCCCGGTGGTCGAGGTACAGCCCGCGCGCCAGCATCCCGGCCTCGATGGCCCGGAAGACCCAGCCGTCCGCGTCGACCGCGCCCTGTGTGAAGACCCAGGTGTGCACGGCTTCCAGGACGGCCTTGCGGGCGGCCTCGGCCGGGTCGTACCGGCAGGCGAAGCCCGCGGCGTGGATGGAGCGCTCGGCGTCGTACACCAGCGCGGCCATGCACGGCGCGAATTCGGACGGCATCTCGACGATGCTGACCTCCAGGCCGCAGCCTTCGAGGTCGCGGGCGAGACCGGGGACGGAGTCCGGGTCGATGCCGCGGGTGGGACCGTCGAGATGCCACCACAGCTCCAGGGCGTCGCGCTCGACGACTTCGAGGAGTCCGCGCTCGATGGCGTCGTCGAGGCCCTGGCCGGTGGCGATCCCGGCGTAGTTGAGATGGTGCGTAAGGGGGAACTCCCGCAGCTCTCCTTGCCGCCAGTTGAGATGGGTGAGCGCGGCGGGCGCCCAGCACTCCTCACCGCCCTCACTCGCGCGAGCCCACAGGGCGGGCGTGTCGGGGGTGAGCGGCCGGTAGGCGAAGCCCGGTCGCTCGTACTGCCAGTCGGCGTACGCCGGCAGGTCGCCGGGTCCGTACAACGTCCGTCCCTCGGCGCGGAGTTCGGCGGCGGTCGCCCGGCGGGGCGCGTCGGGGTGGCCGGGCGGCGGCAGCCGGTTGCCGCAGTAGCGCTCGACGGCCTCGGCGACGGCGGCGATCCTGGCGCCCGCGGGATCGCCGAAGGTGGTCCCGAGGGACACCCGGTCGGCCGGCCAGGCGCCGAACCGGCGCGCGTCGGAGACATCGGCGGTCATCGCGGTGTAGCGGGGCGGGGCCCCGTCCGGGTGCGGCACCGGCTCGACGGCGCGGATGAGCCCGCAGACGGGGTCCACGAGGGCGTCGAGGGTGAGGGCGCTGGTCAACTACACATCTCCTGTACGGGATCGACGCGCCGGCCGCGGCCGGCGGACAGCAGGAGCGTGCTGCCCGCCATCCGTACGGTCCGGCGCGAGGCGGCAAGCCGGGTGGCGGTCACCGGGTTCTCGCCGGTGTGCGGATTGCGGGCGTGGGCGGGGAAGTGATGGCCGGCGACCTCGACCCGCAGCCGGGTTCCGGCGGCCGCCCGCCGCGCCAGAAACCCGAGCGGAACGGTGAACTCCGAATCGGTCCCGATTGGATCGGCCCGGCGTACGACGCCGAAAGCGAGAGGCTCGGCCCGCCCGTCCGGATCGAGCGCGACCAGGCGTACGACCCAGTCGGCGGAAGGGGTGTCGGCGACGGCACGGAGGCGGACCTCGGCGTCCCCGAAGAGATCGAGCGGCCGGGGAAGGGGCGGTGTGACGAGGAGGGTGCGGTCGGGGGGCCCGGTGGGGTCGACGTCCAAGTGGTCGGAGTGGACGGGCTGTCGGGGGTCGGCGGTGAAGGTGTCACCGGAGAGGAGCCGCAGCCCGGCCCGGGTCCCGAAGTCCCACTCGGCGGCCGCGCCTCGCAGGTGCGCGTCCTGGGGACCTGTCGCGTACCAGTACTCGCTCCCACCCAGCGCCACCGCACCACGCACGGCCGTGCCACGCTCGCCGCCGAGCGCTGCCCGCGCCCACCGTACGTACAGCTCACCGAGGTTCAGCCGGTGGCCCGGGCGGGCCTCCGGGGCGGGGTCCGCGGTCAGGCCGTGGCCCCATGGCCCGAGCAGCAGCCGCGCCGGGCCGCCCCAGCCGCGCCACAGGCGCAGGGTGTCCGCCGCGAACGGGTCGCGGGTACCGCCCACCGCCAGCAGCGGCAGTTCCGACGCGCCGCCCCGCAGCGCGAGCTCGTCGCGGCGGCAGGACTCCCACACGCCCGGCCAGGACGGCAGCTCGCGGCCCAGCCGGTCCGGGAGGCTCGTCAGCGGTAGGTGTTCGAGCAGAAGGGGATCGTGGGCGAGCGCCTTGCCGAGTGCCGATTCGTCGGAGTCGGGGCGGTCGCCGTGCGCGGCCCACCAGCCAGTCCGGCCCAACAGCCGCTCCACGCCCGAGGGTTCACGCGCGGCTTCGGCGGGTCCGAGCGCGGGCACGGCCGCGATCACCGCGTCCGGTCTGGCCTCCGCGTCGTCGCCGACCGCCGCGGCCAGCGCGCAGTAGGCGCCGTAGGAGGCACCCGCCGCGACCACGCGCCCGTCGCACCATGCCTGCTGCCGGACCCAGCGCAGCGTGGCG
The DNA here is from genome assembly GCF_042888505.1 of Streptomyces sp. NPDC002870. Taxonomy (NCBI): domain Bacteria; kingdom Bacillati; phylum Actinomycetota; class Actinomycetes; order Kitasatosporales; family Streptomycetaceae; genus Streptomyces; species Streptomyces sp. NPDC002870. The sequence continues at coordinate 80,288 of NZ_JBIAPW010000023.1, read as the reverse complement.
GCGCTGTCCGTCTCCTCGCTGCGGTACGGATGCCAGTCGCCCTCGGAGCCGTACCGGCCTCGTACGTCCTGCGTGATTGCGGCGAATCCGCGCGCGGCCCAGCCCTGCGCCTCGGCACGGAGGCGATGCCGGTCGTACGGCGTGCGGACGACTACCGCGGGGAACGGCCCGGTGCCGTCCGGCAGACACAGCTCGGTCGCAAGACGGGCCCCGGGCACGGGTATGTGGAGGGTCATCGGCCCGGGTTCCCCGGCAGCGGGGCGACGTCGGGCACCGGCAGCACCGGGTGTTCGGTGACGGTGAGGTGGCGCAGGTCGATCCGGCGCAGCCGACGTCGAGCACCCGCCACGCCCGTCGCTGCCCCCGCGGTCGCCGCTTCCGCGCCCGTCGCCCAGGCGATCAGATCGGCGGTGAGCAGGGCCGCGGTCAGCGCCGCCGACGCGGCGGTGTGGCGCGGCCCGGTGTCGTCCGTGCGCGAGCCCGCCCAGTACGCGGCGAGTTCCCGGTACGCCGGGGTCGCCGCGAGCCGCCGCAGCCGTACATGCGCCGAGGTGACGTCGCCGGGTGCCGCGGCGAGCGGCTCGAGCCAGGCCTGGGCGCCCTCGCGGTGGCAGCGGAGCCAGCCGGTGCCGCGCGCGGGCAGCCGGTCGCCCTCGTCCCAGAGTCCTTGCGGCACAGGCGAGTCGAGGCACCAGACGAAGGCGGCCGACGGGTCTTGCACTGCGGTCGACGTATCTTGCGCTGCGGCCGCGGAGATCTCGCCCGGCTCGACAGACCGCACCTCGCCTCCCTCGGCCCGTACACAGTGGGCGAGCGGTTCGGTGAGCACCGGGTCACCGAGCAGGAGAACAGTGCGCCCGGCAAGCGGCCGCCGCGGGCCGTCCGGGGAGCGGATCAGATAGCCCGCATCCTCGAACGCCGTCGCCAGCCGGTCCAGTTCGGGATCGGACTCCCCCGTCGCCGGCCCTGCGGTAAGCCGGTCCACCAGCGCATCCTCGGCTGCCCCGCCGGTGTCGACGCGCAGGAACTCCCCGTCGGGCGTACGGATCGCGAGACCCTGGCCGGGGACGGTGACGAGGGCGACGCCGGGGGCGAGCCGCGCGGTGGGCACGAGATGTCTCCTGGTTTCTGGGGGTGGTGCGGGTCGGGCCCGCCCGGAAAGGCGCTCCGGGCGGGCCCGATGCGGGACTTACTTGTCGTTGTCCGCGCCGGTCTCGACGGCGTCGTCGAAGGGGTTCTCGACGAGCGCGTTGGAGTGGGTGGCGGACAGGTGCGCGAGCTGGCCCTGCTCGGCGATCGGGCTGAACACCTTGTGCTGCTCCATGAGTTGAGCCTCCAGTCAGTTGGAAATGAACGCCGCCGGTCAGATCGGCGCCGCGCCGCCGACACTAATGAATATGATTTTCATTTCGCAAGTCCCTCAGGGTCAGGGAGAGGGTGATCCGGGTAACACACCGGCCAGCCGCCCTCCGGATCACGTCCCACCCGGCCTGCCACGCCCAGGACTTGGGCCAGCAGCTCGGGCGTGACGACCTCGTCCGGCGGGCCGTCGGCTGCCACCAGGCCCGCCCGCAGGGCGACGATCCGGTCCGCGAACCGCGCCGCGTGCCCAAGGTCGTGCAGCACCATCACCACCGTCAGCCCGCGCTCCTCACGCAGCCGCACCACGGTCCGCATCACTTCCAGCTGGTGGCGCAGATCGAGATACGTGGTGGGCTCGTCGAGCAGAAGGACACGGGTGTCCTGAGCCAGGGCCATCGCGAGCCGTACGCGCTGCCTCTCGCCGCCGGACAGTGAGTCGACGGGCCTGTCGGCCCACTCGGCGACTCCGACGTCCGCCATGGCCCGCGCGCACACGGCGTCGTCGCCGTCGCGGAGCATGCCGAGCGGACCGCGGTCGGCGTAGCGCCCCTGCCGCACCAGCTGACGTACGGTGATGCCCGGTACGGCGGGGGCGGACTGGTGCAGCAGCGCGACTCGTCGGGCCGCCGCTCTTCGAGAGAGCCGGGCGAGGTCGTCGCCGCCGAGGAGCACCCGTCCGGCGGAGGGGCGCAGCAGCCCGGCGCCGAGGCGCAGCAGGGTGCTCTTGCCGCAGCCGTTGAGCCCGACGAGGGCCACCAACTCGCCTGCGGCTACAGACAGTTCGATGCCGCAGAGGACTTCTCGTCCGGGGTATCCGAAGCGCAGGCCTTCGACCTGGAGCGTCCCGGGTGGGCCGGCCCCTGCTGCCTCGGAGACGGGTTCGGTGTCTGTTGCGGTCATCTCTCCTCCATGAGGGTTCGCCCCTGTTCCCTGTCGTCGTTCCCTGTCGTCGATCGGGCCGGTGGACAACCGGTCGATGGCTGCCGCGCAGGCCCACAAGGTCCGCCGGCCAAGACGGCCGCCATCCATGCGGATGCCGCCGTCACTGCTCCGGCACCCCGCGCCGGGCCACCGCCAGTAGCAGCGCCGCCCCCACGCATGTCGTCAGCGCGCCCGTCGGCACGCTCAGCCGGTCCGCGTCCAGGGCATCGGCCAGCGCCCGGGACAGCCACTGCGCCCCCGCGTCCGCCCCGCACACCACCGCAGCCCCGAGCAGGGCCGCGCCCGGCAGCGCCGTACGCAGGTCCGCACCGAAGAGCGCGAACGCCAGGTGCGGCACCAGCAGACCCACGAAACCGAGCGCCCCCACCGCGGAGACCGCGCCCGCGGTCAGAGCGACGGCGCACACCAGGCCCGCCGTGCGGGCGCGGCCGGTGGCGAGGCCCGCCGCCGCGGCCTGTTCGTCGCCGCAGCGCAGCAGCGTCAGTGGTGCGGCGAGCGCATACGCGGCAACCGCCCAGGCGCCGGCCCACGGCCACAGCAACACCCAGTGCTCCCAGACCCGGCCCTCGGTGGAGCCGACCAGCCACTGCACGACGCTGCCCAGCTCGCCGGGCGCGACCAGCAGCACCATCGCCGTCAGCCCGGAGAGCACCGCCGATACGAGCACCCCGTGGACGGCCGTCTGCGCCGGGTCGCCCTGCTCCCTCCCCGCGAGCAGCCAGAGCAGCCCCGCCCCGCCGAACCCGCCGAGGCAGGCCGCGACCACCACGGCCGCCGGGGACTCCCAGCCCGCGAGGCCGAGCCCGGTGGCCGCCACCGCACCGAGCACCGCGCCGGGGGTGACGCCGGTGACCTCGGGACCGGCCAGGGGATTGCGCAGCGCGGCCTGGAGGACGATCCCGGCCAGCCCCAGACTCGCGCCTGCGGCGAGCGCCACCAGGGCTCTGGGGAGCCGGAGTTGGAGTACGACGTGGCGCGCGGTCGGATCGCCGCCGCCACGCAGGACCTCCCACACGTCTGCCGGTCCGAGCGCCCGCCCGGCGACCAGGTCGGCGCATCCGACGGCCAGGACGAGCAGCGCGAGCAGCATCAGCAGCCGCGCCCGGCCCGTATGCGTACGGCCTGAGACCTTCATGCGACCCCCGCCTTCCGTCCCGTCCTGAGCAGGGCGACCCCCGCCGGCACGCCGAGCAGCGCCGTCCACGCCCCCACCGGCGTCTCGATCGGCGCCAGCGCGAGCCGCGCCGGCGCATCCGCGCACGCCACGACAAGTGCGCCCCACACCGCCGACCAGGGCAGCCACCGCACCGCGTCCGCCTGAGGCCGCAGCCGGCGCGCCAGATGCGGGGCGAGGAAGCCGACCCAGGCGACCGGACCGCAGACGGCGACGACCGGGGCGATGAGCAGGACGGCGATGGCCAGCGCGGCGAGCCGGGCGCGCCGCACCCGTACCCCCAGCGCCCGCGCGTCGTCGTCGCCGAGCCGCAGCACAGAAAGGACCGGAGCGCACAGCACCAGCGCGGGCACGGCGGCGGCCAGCCAGGGCCAGAGTCCGGTCACATCGCCCCAGGTCCGTGCGGACAGACTGCCCAGCAGATAGCGGTAGATCAGCTGGAGGTCGAGCTGGTCGGCGAGGACCATCAGCACCAGCAGGGCAGCCTGGAGCGCCGCCGACACCGCCGCGCCGGTGAGCAGTACCGCCGATGGGCTGCGCCCGAACCCGGCGGCGAGCAGGGTGAGTACGCCCCCGGCCGCCGCCCCGCCGATCGCCAGCAGCGGGGCTACGGCGAGCGGCACCGACACGGACAGGACCAGCGGCGCGGCGACGCCGAGCGCCGCGCCGGAGGAGACGCCGAGCATCTCCGGGACGGCGAGCGGATTGCGCAGCGCCTCCTGGAGTACGAGCCCCGCCGCGCCCAGGCAGGCGCCGGCGATCAGCGCCAGTACGAGCCTGGGCAGCCGCAGTTGGGTGACGACGACGCCCGCGAGCCCGTCGCCGCCGACCGCTCCCGGCAGCTGCGGGAGCGGAACGTACGGCGTGCCGAGGCACAGCGCGCACACCACGGCCGTCGCCAACAGCCCGCTCGCCACGGTGAGTTGGCGGCTCACTTCAGCTTGGCCGTCGCCTCGTCGAGGACGATGCCGAGCGAACGGGTGCCACGGCCCTTGGCCCACACCTCGGAGTCGACTTCGTAGACCTTGCCGTTCTTGACGGCCGGGATCTGTGACCAGAGGGGGTTCTTGGCGAGCTTGTCGGAGAGCTTCGCGTCGGCGGGGCCGCCGAAGGAGAGCGTCTCCACGAACAGCACATCGACGTTGCGCGCCAGGATCTCCTCCATGCTGTACGTGCCCTCCACACCCCGGCTCTTCCAGGGGTAGTCGGAGATCTTCGGGAAGAGTCCGGCGGCGACGTCGTTGCCCGGCGTCGCGACGCCGAAGTTCTCGTCGCTGCCGAAGATGATCAGCGAGGTCTTCTCGCTCTTCGCCTTCTCCGCGCGGGCGAGCTTCTCGCGGAAGCCGCGCTCCGCCTTCTCGCCCTGCTCGGTACGTCCCGTCAGCGCGGCCAGGTTGCGCAGACAGCCCACGCTGTCCTGCCAGTTCGCGGGCTGCACGGGCCAGAAGACCGTCGCGCCCTTCAGCGCGGGCGCGAGCTTGCCGTGCGTGTCCTCAAGACCGATGACCAGATCAGGCTTGTGCGACAGGATCGCCTCGGCCTCGGGGCTGAGGAATCCGCCGGGCACCACCGGGATCTTCCCGGCCTTCTCCTTGCCAAGGAACTTCGGGTGGGCGAGCAGCGCCGAGTTGGTGGCGGCCGGGGTCATCCCGAGCTCGGCCAGGATGTCGTCGCAGAGCGCGACGAGACAGACGACGCGCCTCGGGGGCTGCGGGGTCGTGACGGTGACGCCCTTGGCGTCGGTGATCTTCCGGGCGGCGGCTATGGGTTCGACCCTGACGTCTGTTTTCGGCCCGGCACCGCCCGCCTTGTCGGAGGTGCTCTCGGCGGTGGCTCCGCAGCCTGCCAGCAGGGTCCCCATCACGGCGGCGGCGGCCAGTCGACGGACGGTCATCAGCGCTCTGCGCGACATCGCATCTCTCAGTTCAGCTAGGTTCCAGAATTCTCACATGATAATCATTATCAACAAGCTAGCCGACTGCCCACCCCACCGGAGGCCGCCATGCCACCCGCGACCACCCCACCCCCTCGGCTGCTCGTCGCCGACCAAGTAGCCGGATCCATACGGGTGCTGGACCTTCCCGACGGCCGCGAGGCGGGCCGGGCCGAGGGCCGCCATCTCGCCGAGCACGCGGGATTCCTGGCGCTGCCCGGGAGCCGTACCGCCTTCGTCGACGACCTCGCGGGCGAGCTCGTCGTACTCGATCCGTACGGACCCGAGGCGGACAGGCCGCTCGTCGAGGCGACCGCCCCGGTGGCGATCCCCGCCGAGCATCTGGCCGCCGACCCCGGCGGCCGGCTGCTCGCCGTCACCACCGGGCTCGGGCGCAACTGGGACGCGTGGAGCGACCTGCTGACCGCCGTGGACCTCGCAGCGCCCGGCGGACCGCGATCGGTGCGGGTCCGTACCCGCATGGGAGAACCGGGCGTCACCGTCTTCGGCGCCGGTGATCCGTCGGACGCCCTGGTCGTACTGCGCCACCGCGAACCCGGCTCGCTCACCGCCTACCGGCACGCCGATCTGATGGCCGCCGCGCCCGCGTGCCCGCCCGCCGAGGCCGTACACGAGGTGCCCCTGCCGGACGACGACGGACACGGCGACGCCCAGGACCCGCTCACCGGGCGGCTGTTCGCCGCCGCGAGCTCCGGCGTGCACCGTGCCCGCCGCGAAGGAACGGCCCTGGTGCCGGAGGAGCCGCTGCCGTGGGCCGGCGAAGGCCGCGGGTACTACCTGCGGCTCGATCCCGCACGCCGCACGCTCTGGTCCTGCGTGCGGGGCGGGCCGACCGACCCCGCGCGCTGGCCGGAGTGGACCAACGACGCCTGGTGGCACCAGCTCGACTCCGGCCACACCGGCCGCCTCCCCCTCGGCCCCGGGCTGGTCTTCCGCCTCGCGGTCGCCGCGCGCCACGTCGCGTACGCCAGGGTCCATCCGGACGGCGACGAACTGGTCCTCATCGCCGTGGACTCCGGCACACCGCGGATCACCGCCCGCCTGCCGCTGCCCGCCATGGACGGCGCGCCGCGCCCGGGTGGGACGCCCTGGGACGGCGTGCAGCGCCGGGCGATCGCCGCCTCCCCCGGCTCACCGTTCGTCGCGGTCACTCGTGGGGGTCATGGTGAGATCCACTTGGTTGACGCCGATGCAGCGGCCCACGTCACGACCCTGAGCGTGCCCTCACCGCTGAACGACGGGGGCCATCTCGCGCTGATCTCCCCCGGCGACGGCGCCCACGGCGACCCCATCGGGCGCTGAGCGATTGTGAATTCATTCACCTGACCTCTTGGCCAGGCATGCCCATCCATGCTGAGATGCGACAGACTCAACAGCTCAATGGCGTGCTCGGGGAGGGCAATGTGGCGCATACCGCCATGTCTGGTTCCGGAACCACTGCAGGTGACGATCCACTCCAGACCGCGGTATGGCGGCTGCGCTCGCGCGGCTGTTGGACCGATGCGGCAGCCCTGCTCATCCCGCACACGGCGGATCCCGCGGCCGCGCTGGAGCGGGCCGGACTGCTCGTCGAGCGCTGTCTGTTCACCGCCGACGGCTGGGCCGACGCGGAGGACGCGCTGCGTACGGCGGAGGCCGTGGCCCGGGACGACGAGGAGCGCGGCGGCGCGGCGTGCGAGCGCGGGCGGCTCGCGTACGCGGCGACCCGCCTCGGCGTACGCGACCGCGCCGACGAGGCCCGCTCCGCGCTCGGCCGCGCCGCGGCGCTGCTCGCCCCCACGTCGCCGGGACGCCCGCTGCTCGACTTCCGCCGCGGCCTGGTCGCCGAGCACATCGCGGACTCCCCGCAGGCCGCCGGTGCCGCCTACCAGCGCGCCCACGCCGGAGCCACCGCGCAGGGCGACCCGCTGCTGCTCTCCTTCACCTGGCACCATCTGGCGGGACTCGCCCTGCGGGACGGGGAGTTGACGGAGGCGCGGCACGGTTTCAGCGAGTCGCTGCGGATCCGGGAGGAACTCGGCTATCTGATCGGCACGGCCCCGGCGCTGGCCGCGCTCGCCGACTGCGAGACGGAGCCGGAGGCGGGCCGGCTACGGGCGGAGGCGGGCCGGCTGTTCCGCCTGCTGGGCGGCGTACCGGTGTGGCTGGCGGAGCAACTGCCCCCGACGGCGCCGGTCCGGACCTCGCCTCCGCAGTCCGAACCCGCGGCATGACCGGAGGCGGGCCGTTCACAACTCGCCGAGGTCCGAGCTGAGCCAGTGCTGGGGACGCATGCGGATGACCACGTTCTCGCCGTGAGCCTTCCAGGCGAAGTCGACGTAGGTCTCGACCTTTTCGGCGGGGAGGTAGCGGGCCGCGAGCTCCACGAGCTGATCGCGGGTGGCCGGGAGGGTCTCGATGACGGGCCCTTCGACGGAGACGTACCGGACGGTGGGCGCCACGCGGTCGACCATCAGGCTGAACCGTCCGGCCCGGCCGATCAGCGCGGCTTTGCGGGAGTCACGTCCCGTCATGACCCAGACGTCGCCGCCGGGCGCGTACTGGTACCAGATGGGCACGGTGAGCGGAGCCCGCCCGCCCTCGCCCGCGTCCACGGCCAGGGCGGCGATGTGGGGCTCGCCCAGAAACGCTCAGGCTCTTCACGGGTCAAGGCCATGGATGACTCCCTCATACGGATGGGGGCGCTCCCGGACGGAAGCCGCCTCCTGCCCAGCTTTGCCCTCCTAGCCGACCAGCCAGGAGAGCGACATGGCCGGATTCATCAGGACCAGCACGACCCCGACGACCACGAGCACCCAGAAGACGCCCCAACCCCTGCGCCGCCGCGCCTGCCGCCTCCGGGACGGCCACGCCCGCCACGCGTCGGGTTCCGCCCGCACCGGTCTCCTGCGCCTGCCCCAGCCCCGCACCTTGCCGTGCCGCCGCGCGGCCTCCTCGTCCTCACGCCGCAGCCGCTCGGTCACCATCCGCGCCCGCGCGGACGGCTCCTTGGGCGCGGCGAGGCGTGCGGGTCCTTCGCTCTCGCGCTGGAACTCCTCCCACGCCTCGTCGGGTATGGACGACTCGGGCAGTTCCGCGGACATGAATGACCCCCCACTCAATGGACACAACAGCTCTGGCCAAAGGTTAGCGGCGGGTTCGGCGCGGCAGCGTGAGCTCCGCCCGTCCGGTCTTCGCCGAGGCGTGTGGAGCTGAACCGCTGCGTGAACATACGTACAGTGACGGGAGTTTGACGCTTCGTCTGAGCCGGCATGCCCCGCGGTGGCGGCCTCGCGCATTTCCCGGCCTCGACGGCTACTTCGGCAGAGCAGGCGGCGAGCAGGCGTTCTCGTCCCCCGGGTCCTCAGGCTTCCGGCGCGGTCAGCCACCCGCCGATGCGGACCATCGCGGAGGGGCCGGAGGCGGAGGCGACATCCTGAACCAGATCGGCGATCGAGACGGCGCGCAGCGCTTCTCGCCAGGCCGCGTCCGCCCCGGTCATCGCGCGGGCGATCGGGCAGGGCACGGTGCACGACTCGGCCGGGGTGGCCAGCGGGCCCCGCTGGCGGATCTCCGTGCAGGTGAACGCCTGGCCGGGGCCGTCGACCGCTTCGACCACATCGAGCACCGTGATCGAGGCGGGTTCCCGGGTGAGTACGTACCCGCCCGCCTTGCCCTGGACCGAGCGCACGAGCCCGGCCCGGGAGAGCGCCTGCAGCTGTTTGGCCAGATAGCTCGCAGAGACGTCGTGCAGTTCCGCCAGCTTGGTCGCGGGGACGGGCTCCTCGACCGACGTGAGCACGACGCAGCAGTGCAGGGCCCACTCGACTCCGCCGGACATCTTCACTCGGCCACTCTAATCAGCCGCCTTGACTCGGACAATTTGTGTCCGTGTATAGTCTCGGACAAAACATGTCCGAGTTAGGTGCATGCCAGGCCCACATAGGGGTTGTTATGTCATATTCCGGACATACTCCCGACGAAAGGCATGTCATGAAGTTCGCAGTCATCGGCGGTACCGGGCTGATCGGGTCGCAGGTCGTCAAGATTCTCAACGCCGCCGGGCACGAGGCGGTACCGCACGCGCAGTCCACCGGAGTCGATGTCATCAGCGGCCAGGGACTGGACGCGGCGGTGGCGGGAGCCGACGTCGTCGTCAACCTGACGAACTCCCCGACCTTCGACGAAGCCTCCCCGGCCTTCTTCCAGACCTCGATGGACAACCTTCTGGCCGCGGCCCAGAAGGGCGGCGTCGGCCACTTCGTCATCCTCTCGATCGTCGGCGTGGACCAGGTGCCGGAGCTGGACTACTACCGGGCCAAGGTGCTCCAGGAGGACGTCCTCACGGCCGGGCCGATCCCCTACTCGATCGTCCGCGCGACGCAGTTCATGGAGTTCATGGACGCCGTCCTGTCGTGGACCGCCGACGGCGACACCGTCCGGCTGCCCGCCACGCCGATCCAGCCGATCGCCTCCAAGGACGTGGCCGACGCGGTGGCAGGAGTCGCCGCGGGCGCCCCGCTGGGTGGCATTCGCAACATCGCCGGCCCCGAGATCTTCTCCCTGGACGAGCTGGGCCGGATCACCCTGTCCCACAAGGGCGACAGCCGTACCGTCGTTACCGACCCCACCGCCGGCATGTTCGCCGTCGTCAAGGGTGACGTTCTCACCGACAAGGACGCCCACCGCGCCCCCACCCGCTACGCCGACTGGCTCTCCTGACTCGCGCGCCCGCTCAGGCGCGCAGACCGCAGAGAGTCAAAGCCTGGCCCCGTCGCGGAGTCACGCTTCCGACGGCGCAGCCAGGCCCGAGCGCGCCGCTCCCACGATGAAGGACTCACGAGACGACGTCGGCCATCCCGCCCCCGCCCGTGGTGACGCCGCCCTGTGGCTTGGGTGCGGGGAAGGGAGGCGTGTCCTGTTGGCACGTTGCTCCCTTCGGCGGGAGCGTGCCGTCGATGAAGTAGCGGCTCTCGTATTCGTTGACGCAGCTGCTGGGGTTGAGCATTGCGGTGTGCCCGTACCCGTTGTTGGTGAGCAGGCGGGCGTTGGCCAGTTCCTTGGCCATGGCCTGCGAGCCCGAGTAGGGAGTGGCGGGGTCGTACGTGGTGCCGACCACCAGGACGGGGTGCGCCGTCGGCTTGTTCCACGGGCCGCGATAGCGGTTGGCAGCTACGGCCGGCCAGTCGGCACACCCCTCTGCGGCCCAGGTCCAGAAGCGTCCGGCGTCGCCCGTACGGATGGCGCTGGCCTCCTCCATGGCGTGGTAAGCACCGGGGTCACGCGGATTGGGGCTGTCGCCGCAGAGCACCGCACTGGCCTGTTCATCGCCCGTGTACGGATTCGGATTCGGGACCGGTGGTGCGGGTGGGGGTGGGGACGGCTCCGGGACGCGGCCCAGCCACAGGTACTGCAGCCTGCCGGCGAGGTCCGTCCATCCGGGGTGGACAATGTAGAGGCTGCTCACTGCGTCGCTGGCCGTACGGCCATAGGTCCACGCGCCCACGGGATGTTCCCGGAGCCGCCGCAGCAGCTGGTCGAACTTGTCCCGGGTCGCTTTCGGGCTGCCGGCTGAGAAGGCGCAGCGGGCGGTGGTGGCGGACCCGCACAGGGCGAGGAACCTGTCCAGGATTGCTGCCGCCCCGCGGTCCGCGCCCATGCGCAGGAATGTCGTGAGCCGGGGGGCCTTGTTGGACGCGTGGTTCGTCCAGGCCTGCGGGTCGGTGTTGCTGTCGAGGGTCATGGCGCGGACCTTGCCGGGGAAGAGGTTGGCGTAGGTGGAGCCGAGGGTCGTGCCGTAGGAGATCCCGAGGTAGGTGAGTTGTGGGTCCCCCATCGCCTGGCGGAGCTGGTCGAGGTCGCGAGCGGTGTCGGCGGTCGACACATGGCGCAGGAGCTCGGGGTCACGCTGCTGGCAGCGCCGGGCCAGATCTTTGTACGCGGCGATCCAGGCCGTGCGCTCCTTCTCGCCCACCGGGAAGCCACCGGCCGGTTTGCCGGCACCCCAGGCGTCGGCTTCCTCGGGACTGCGGAAGCAGTTCACCGCTGTGCTGTTGCCGACTCCTCGGGGGTCCCAGCTGACGATGTCGAACCGCTCCCGCACCTCCCGGGGGAAGGCCTCGTAATTCTGTGGCATCTGCACCGTTCCGGGCCCGCCGGGGCCGCCCGGGTTGAAGAACAGGGTGCCGATGCGCCGTCCGGGGCCGGTTGCCTTCCGTTTGACGACCGCCAGCTCAATGGTGCGACGACCGGGGTTGCCGTAGTCCAGCGGCACCTTCGCGGTCGCGCAGTCGAACCGACTGCCCTGGACGCAGGGTCTCCAGTCAAGCTTCGGGGCGGGCACCGAAGGTGACGGCGCGCCATCCGCCCGTGCGAGGTCCGGCCCGGTGAATACCGTCGAGCAGACAACTGCCGCGGCGATGGCCACGGCACAACGCCGACCGCCTGCTATGGATCCGGGTATGGGCATGCTCTGTCCTTCCGCCTTCACGGCTGAGCGCCCGATGCCCCAATGCCCTGGAGTCGGCACGCATCCGCATCAACAGCACCGCGGCCCGACAAGGCGCACAAGCCGGCCGCGGCCGAATGTGCCGAGCTGTTGCCGTCAGCCGTCCGCGCCCGTGAAGTGCTCCCGTACCAGCGACTGCACAACCGCCACGTCCTGCGCGATCAGCGCCTCCAGCAGCGCCATGTGTTCCGCCGCGTCCGCCAGCAGGTCCGCCCGGCGCATGGCCGGGGCGCTCGTCAGGGGCCATTGGGAGCGGCGGTGGAGGCCGTCGGCGACCATCACCAGTTGGTGGTTGCCGGACAGCGCGAGCACCGCGCGGTGGAAGGCGCGGTCCGTTTCTGCGTATGCGGCGCGGTCGCCGATGGCCGCGGCCGCGGCCGTGGCCTCGGCCAGGGGGCGCAGGGCGGCCCAGCGGGCGGCCGGAACCGTGCGGGCCAGGCGGAGAATGACCGGGACCTCGAGCAGGGAGCGGACCTCTGCCAGGTCGGCCAGTTCGCGCGCGCTGCGCACCGTGACGCGGAAGCCGCGGTTGGGGACGACCTCGACCGCGCCCTCGTTCGCCAGTTGCTGCATCGCCTCGCGTACGGGCGTCGCCGAGACGCCGAAGCGTTCGCCGAGGACGGGGGCGGAGTAGACCTCGCCGGGGATCAGCTCGCCGTCGACCAGGGCGGTGCGCAGGGCTTCGAGGATCTGGCCGCGAACCGAGTGGCGCCGGACCGTGCGGGGCACGGTGCCCGGAGCGGGGGGCTCGCTGTGGGTGTGCTCGCCTCGCGCACCTTCCGGCGCGCGGGCCTGTACCGGAACCTGTGCCGGAATGCGTGGCTGCGCCGGGCCCGGGCGGTCGGGCGGGCCTGCCTGCTCGGGGACACGGGCGGAGGCGTACGGCTGCGGCAGCGCGGCATCGCGCGCTCGGGCCTGCTCCACTCGGGTCCTCCTCCGGCATGGCGCCGGGCCCGGCATCAAGCGCAGGGCCCCTGTGCACCATAGGCGGAGGGGGCCGCAGTTCAAACATCGAATGCGTCGGGTAAGGTAAGGCTAACCTGCCAATGATCGCGATTCGGTGGTCCCCAGCATGACCGTTCCCGCCCTGTTGCCCGCGCTCGCCTCGCCCGTCGGCGAGGCGTACGCGCGCCTGGCCGAGGTCTTCCCCGGGCTGCGGTTGCGGGAGCTCACAGAGGGCGAGCGGCTTCCGTCCGGCGCGGGCTGGGTGAGCGCGGCCGAGCTCGCCCACTCAGGCCCCACTCTCGACGCCTTTCTCGCCTGGGACAACGCTCAGGTCCTGCGCGACTACGGACAGCAGGCCCGACCCGACGTGATCGCAAGCTTCGGTCTGCACCGCTATGCCTGGCCCGCCAGTCTGCTGATCACGGTCCCCTGGTTTCTGCACCGCCGGGTGCCGCGGGCACCCGTCGAGGACGTCGCCTTCCACCGCGCGCTGGGGCAGATGGCGGTCCGGGTGACAGAGTTCGCCTGCCTGCCGGACGACCCCGCGGCACAGCTGCCCGGTGCCCGCGTCGTACCCGACGAGGAGGCCCTGCGCGCCGAGGTCCGAGCAGCCGTCGCCGACCACATCGGGCCCGTCCTGGACGGCTTCGGGCCGCGGATGCGCCGGGGCAAGCGCGCGCTGTGGGGTATGGCGACCGACGAGATCGTCGAAGGCCTTTGGTACGTCGCGCATCTGCTCGGCGAAGAGCAGCGGGCCGTCGCGGAGCTCGATCAGCTGCTGCCGGGCGCCACCAAGCCGTACGTAGGCACCGCCGGTTTCCGTGAGCTCGCCGGACCGGCCGGCGAGCCGCTGCCGACCCGCGACCGGGCGAGCTGCTGCCTCTTCTACACACTGCGGCCCGACGAGACCTGCGTCACCTGTCCGCGCACGTGCGACGCCGACCGCGTGAGCAAACTGCGGCCGAACGCCTGATCTCCCGCATACCCGCCGTCACGTCACCTGACCAGGTGGCGTAATTCGAACCAACTCCCCTTTTTCGTAGGGCAGTTCGACCGAAACGCACCTATCCGTATGCGATGCGGCCCCGTTGGTGTTCTATCGCCCCGAAAACCCCTTGAGCGCGCCGGGAGTTCGGCCAATATGGCGGCCGAAACGCCCTACCGCGATGCAAGGGACACCGCCCATGAGACTGACCGGCATATCACTGGACTGGCTGCTTCCCGGCGGCGTGATGCTCGTGGGAGTCCTGGTGGCGGTGGCGGTGCTCGCGCGCGGCAGGCGCGCCGGTGACAAGGCCGCGGCCGAAGACTCCTGGGAGCGCAGCGAGGAGCGCCGAAGGCGCAAGGAGGCGATCTACGGCACGGCCTCCTATGTACTCCTGTTCTGCTGCGCGGCCGTCGCCGCCGCGCTCTCCTTCCACGGTCTGGTCGGCTTCGGCCGGGAGAATCTCAGCCTCACCGGAGGCTGGGAGTATCTGGTCCCCTTCGGCCTCGACGGCGCGGCCATGTTCTGCTCGGTGCTCGCGGTGCGCGAGGCCAGCCATGGCGACGCGGCACTCGGCTCACGGCTGCTGGTGTGGACCTTCGCGGGCGCCGCCGCCTGGTTCAACTGGGTGCATGCGCCACGGGGGCTGAGCCACGCGGGCGCCCCGCAGTTCTTCGCCGGTATGTCGCTGTCGGCCGCGGTGCTGTTCGACCGCGCGCTGAAGCAGACCCGCAGGGCCGCGCTGCGCGAGCAGGGCCTGGTGCCCCGCCCGCTGCCGCAGATCCGGATCGTACGGTGGCTGAGGGCGCCCCGGGAGACCTTCGGCGCCTGGTCGCTGATGCTGCTCGAAGGCGTACGCACTCTGGACGAGGCGGTCGACGAGGTCCGCGAGGACCGGCGGGAGAAGCAGCGCAACCGGCTGCGCAGGCGGGACAGGGAGAAGATGGAGCGGGCGCAGATCAGGGCACTGAACCGACAGCACCGGGCCTGGGGACGCGGTCACGGCGACCGCCGGGCGGAGCTTCCCGCCCTCAGCTCCACGGCGGGATCAACTCAGGCCGCCTCCGGCGGCGTCGGGACCGTCGCGGAGCCTGCCATAACCGAGCCTGGGCAGCTGCCGCTTCGATCCCGGCCCTCCCTCCAGGCCGTGAAGGCGGCCAACGGCACTGAGCCGCGCACAGTCGACCTCACCGCCGAGGACGACACCCTGACATTGCCGCGTCTCGACTCCCTGGAGCGGAAGCTCAGAGATCTGGAGCGGCAATACGGGTAATGGCCGAGAGCCACCGACACTCACGCGAAGGCCGGTCTGCGACTGTCAGGCCGGGCTTTCGTGCAGCTCGAACCAGACCACCTTGCCCACGCCGTGCGTGCGCACGCCCCACGCGTCCGCGAGGCTCTGCACCAGGACCAGCCCCCTGCCGTGGGTGCCCAGGTGCGCTGCCAGCACCTGCTGCACCGGCAGCCCGGCCATGAAGTCCCGTACCTCCACGCGGAGTGTGGAGGCGGCGACGGTGGCCGTGACCACCGCGCCGTGATCGGTGTGCACCAGCGCATTGGTCACCAGCTCGCTGGCGAGCAGCTCGGCCACCTCCGCTGTGTCCTGCTTTCTCCAGTGCCGCAACAACTCCCGCAGCGCATGACGTACTTCAGGGACGGCGGTGAGATCCGCGCAGCCTAATCGGCGGCGCAGCCGACCGCCCGGGTCCCCCTCCGCCCCAGGTTCTCCGCCGTGCCCGCTCGCGGCAGGCCCAGCCCCTCCCTGACGCCCAGTCATCATCCCCACCCGCACGTCGGACAGCCCTCTCTTCGGAACGACCCCGTGTGTCGAATATGTACACGGAAATGCATGCCCCACGCGGAGAGCGCCACTCATGTCGATTCAAGTCGAATCCTCAAACAACGGCCGCGGCGTCAGAGCCTCGGTACGTTCCGCAGATTGGAGCGCGCCATCTGAACCATCCGGCCTACGCCCCCGTCCAGCACGATCTTGCCGGCGGAGAGCGCGAAGCCCGACACCATCTCCGAGCTGATCTTCGGCGGGATGGAGAGCGCGTTCGGGTCGGTGACCACATCCACCAGGGCGGGGCCCTTGTGCCGGAAGGCGTCCTTGAGCGCGCCCGCGAGCTGCTTGGGCTTCTCGACCCGTACGCCGTACGCCCCCGCCGCCTGCGCGATCGCCGCGAAGTCCGGGTTGCGGTTGGTGGTTCCGTACGACGGGAGTCCCGCGACCAGCATCTCCAACTCCACCATGCTCAGTGAGGAGTTGTTGAACAGGACGATCTTCACGGGCAGGTCGTACTGGACGAGAGTGAGGAAGTCGCCCATCAGCATGGTGAAGCCGCCGTCTCCCGACATCGAGACGACCTGGCGGCCGCGGTCGATGAACTGGGCGCCGATGGCCTGCGGCAGGGCGTTCGCCATCGAGCCGTGGCTGAACGAGCCGATGATCCGGCGGCGGCCGTTGGGCGAGATGTAGCGGGCCGCCCAGACGTTGCACATGCCCGTGTCGACGGTGAACACCGCGTCCTCGTCCGCGAGTTCGTCCAGTACGGAGGCGACGTACTCGGGGTGGATCGGGACATGCTTCTCCACCTTGCGGGTGTACGCCTTGATGACGCCCTCGAGCGCGTCGGTGTGCTTCTTCAGCATCTTGTCGAGGAACCGGCGGTCCGTCTTGGCCCGCACGCGCGGGGTGAGACAACGCAGTGTCTCGCGCACGTCGCCCCAGACGGCCAGATCCAGCTTGGACCGGCGGCCCAGGTGTTCGGGCCTGACGTCGACCTGAGCGATCTTGACGTCGTCGGGGAGGAAGGCGTTGTACGGGAAGTCCGTGCCGAGCAGGAGCAGCAGGTCGCACTCGTGGGTGGCTTCGTAGGCCGCGCCGTAGCCGAGCAGGCCGCTCATGCCGACGTCGAAGGGGTTCTCGTACTGAATCCACTCCTTGCCGCGCAGCGCGTGCCCGACCGGCGACTTGATGCGCTCGGCGAACTCCATGACCTCGGCGTGCGCGCCCGCCGTGCCGCTGCCGCAGAAGAGCGTGACGCGGTCCGCCTCGTCGATCATCCTGACCAGCTTGTCGATCTCCGCGTCTCCCGGCCGCACGGTGGGACGGGAGGTGACCAGGGCGTGCTCGATCGACTTCTCCGGGGCGGACTGCGAGGCGATGTCGCCGGGGAGCGAGACGACGCTGACGCCGCTGCGGCCGATCGCGTGCTGGATCGCGGTCTGCAGCAGGCGCGGCATCTGCTGCGGGTTGGAGATCAGCTCGCTGTAGTGGCTGCACTCGCGGAACAGCTGGTCGGGGTGGGTCTCCTGGAAGTAGCCGAGGCCGATCTCGCTGGAGGGGATGTGCGAGGCGAGGGCGAGCACGGGGGCCATGGAGCGGTGGGCGTCGTACAGCCCGTTGATGAGGTGGAGATTGCCGGGGCCGCAGGAGCCGGCGCAGGCCGCGAGCTTCCCGGTGATCTGGGCCTCGGCGCCCGCCGCGAAAGCGGCGGCCTCCTCGTGCCTGACCTGGACCCAGTCGATGGAGGAATTGCGGCGGATGGCGTCGACGACGGGGTTGAGGCTGTCGCCGACGACTCCGTACAGCCGCTGGACGCCGGCGCGGACGAGGATGTCGACGAACTGCTCCGCCACATTCTTCTTGGCCATGGGATGTGTACCCTTTCGCGGCTTGGGGCCTGAACGTCCATCAACCCATGGCGGGCCCGGTTACGCCTCCCAGACTGCGACAGCCGTACGGTCGTCGGCGTATCCCTTCACCCTCAGCTGGGTGTCGGCGAGGAACGCGGCCAGGCCCGGTGGCTCGCCCTGCGCCCAGCGGCCGGCCAGCTCCTCGGCGAGGGCGGGCTCGCCGCGCAGCGGTTCGGCCAGGCCGGTGCTGCACAGCAACAGGGTGTCGCCCGGGTGGGCCACGGAGGCGCGGAACCGGAACGGTTCGGCGGGGGGCGGGGGCGGTGCCTCGATGTACGGGGACGGGGGCGTAGGGATCCCAAGATCCATGGTGAGCCGGTCGCCCTCCGGGGTCTCGGAGGGTGGTGAGCCGTATCCGACCACGGGTGCGCCGGTGACGGCCGCGGGCTCGGGAAGCAGGGGCTCCAGGTCCTGCCAGGCACCGTCGCGGAGGCGGAAGAGACCGCCACCGCCCACGCCGAAGAACACGCGGGTACGGCATGCGGGGTCGGCGGAGAGCAGCAGGCACCGCAGGTTGGCGGTGTACTCCTGCGGCTCCACGCCCTGTTCGGCGGCGCTGGCGCGCAGCTTGCCGAAGCTGCGGTCGGTGAGCCGGTGCAGCCCCGATTTGAGGTCGCCGCGGCGGCCTGCCCTTATGTCCTCGGAGAGACGGGCGTGGCTGCGGCCGACGGCTTTGCCGATCCAGCGGCAGGCGTCGGTGGCGGCCCGATGGGCCCCCTCGGCGGCGCGTGCGCCGCTGGCGACGGCGACCAGGACGAGCGCGGCGTCGCCGGTGCCGAAGCGCGCGGTGAGCAGGGCGTCGCGGCGCGGTTCGCCGCGGTAGCGCGCGGAGTCCCCGCGGATGGAGACGGCGCGCAGGGTGTACGTGCCGTAGCTCGCGCCGTCGAGCACGGTGTCGGCCACGAGCTCGTCCAACTCCTGGGGCTGGGCGGCGGGCAGGGCGGTGGGCTCGGCCTCGTAGGTGGGCGGGCCGTCTCCGACGTGCGCGACGCGCGGGCGCGCGACGCCTGTCTGCTCCAGGACCGCCGGGGCGGGGTCGGGCCTGGGCGGCTCGGACGGCTCGGACGGCTCGGGCGGCGGCAGTGGCGGTAAGGCGGGCGGCCGTTCGGGGGCGGCCGTCGGCGGTCCCCACGGTGCGCGCTGCCGTGGGGGCGCGGGCGGCCGGTCCGGGGTTGCCCGCGCGGCCGCGTCCGTCTCCCACCAGGCGCGCGGACGGGCTGGGTCCGGCGCCGCCTCCGGCGGGTCCGGCGGCCTGGGCGGGTCGGGCCGGTCCGGCGGCCTGGGCGGGTCCGGCGGCTCGTCCGCGGCCACCGCATCCGCCGCGGAGTCGAAGCGGTCGTCCAGCGTGTCGCCCGCCCTCGCCGCGGGGCCCGTGTCCGGGGCGGACTCGTCGTACAGCCGGTTCCACCAGTCGTCCTCGGTGGCGGGCCTCTCCCCCTGCTGACTCATGCCCTTTATTGTCCACCGCACGGGCGGTACGAAAACGGGGCATCCGGAAAAAGCACGGTACGACAAGTGGTCACGGATTTGACGTTGGCGTCCGTCAGTTCGGCCCTCAGAGTGGTGGGGCCGTCCGCGCCCTGCGCCGCGGCGTCGCTGTCGGGCATATGGCTCTCCCCACCCGAAGCAGGGATGATGTACGCGGCGGGTATCCGCCGTGGCCGATTTCCGCCACGGCGGCCGGGGAAGTGCACGTCCGGGGAGGGGTCTTGGTGCTGGGAGCGATAGGTCTCGACGAGAGACAGGAGTCGGCGTACCGCGCGCTGGTCGCGCTCGGGGCGGCGGAAGTCACCGATCTCGCCCACCGTCTCGCTCTGCCGGAGACGGACACCGAGCGCGCGCTGCGCCGGCTGGAGCGACAGGGGCTGGCGGCGCAGTCGTCGGCCCGCACCGGCCGCTGGGTGGCGGCCCCGCCCGGCGTCGCGCTCGGCGCGCTGCTGACCCAGCAACGGCACGAGCTGGACCGGGCGGAGCTGGCGGCGGCGCTTCTCGCCGACGAGTACCGCGCCGAGGCCACCGAGCCCGCCGTGCACGACCTGATCGAGGTGGTGACGGGCGCAAGCGCCATCGCGCACCGTTTCCTCCAGCTCCAACTGGGCGCGGCCGAGGAGGTCTGCGCCCTGGTCACCGGAAACCCGATGGCCATCACCGCCACGGACAACGAGGCCGAGGAGAAGGCGGCACAGCGCGGGGTGACGTACCGCGTGGTCATCGAACGGGCTGTGATTGCGGCGCCCGCGGGCATCACCGAGCTGACCGCGGCGCTGGGCCGTGAGGAGCAGGTACGGGTGGTGGACCGGGTGCCGACCAAGCTTGTCGTCGCCGACCGCGCCCTGGCGATGCTGCCGCTGACGGCGCGCGGGACCGAGCCCGCGGCGCTCGTCGTCCATGCGAGCGCGCTGCTGGAGTCGCTGATGGGCTTGTTCGAGGCGGCGTGGCGGGAGGCGCTGCCGCTGAGGCTCGGCGCGGGCGGCGGGGTTTGCGAGGAGGCTGCGGCGGGGCCCGACACCACGGATCTGGAGATCCTTTCGCTGCTGCTCGCCGGGATGACGGACGCGAGCGTGGCCAAGCAGTTGGACCTGGGGCTGCGGACCGTACAGCGCCGCGTGAAGGGGCTGATGGAGCTGACCGGTGTGACGACCCGGCTGCAGCTCGGCTGGCAGGCGTACGCGAAGGGCTGGGTGGCTCGCGACCTGCGGCAGTGATCCCGATCCTGCACCCTTGGCAGATGGGCGTGTGGCAGCTCCTGATGGTCGGCCTGGTGATGCTGCTGGGCCTGTTCGGGATACTCGTCCCCGGCGTGCCGGGACGCTGGCTGATATGGGCCGCGGTCCTGTGGTGGTCGGTGCACGTGAAGTCCGGTCTGGCCTGGGCGGTGCTGGTGGCCTCGACGGTGGTACTGCTGATCGACCAGGTCGTGGTGTGGCAGCTGCCGCCGCGCCGGCTGCGGGGGGTGGGGGTGACCCGGCGCATGGTGGTGTGGGCGGGCGCGGGGGCGCTCATCGGTTTCATCCTGGTGCCCGTGGTGGGCGCGATACCGGGATTCATCGGGGGGATCTACGTCACCGAGCGGCAGCGGCTCGGCGGGCACGGCCCGGCGGTGGCTTCCACCCGGTCGGTGATGCGGGCGGTGGGGACGAGTGTGCCGGTGGAGCTGTTCGCCTGTCTGCTGGTCGTGGGGGCGTGGCTGGGCGCGGTGATCCGGGGCTGACGGCCAGACCCCTCCCGATAACGGCGCGTTGAACACCGTCCAGATGGGCTGAGGTCCTAGGACTCGCCTAGGTCCCGCATCCGATGCGGGAGGCGAGGTACGCGTGTGAGGCTGTTGTTCATGACCGAATTCAGCGAAGCCGAGCGCGCGTACCTCTCGTCCCAGCGACTGGGCCGGCTGGCGACCGTCGACCCGCAGGGGCAGCCGCAGGCGAACCCGGTCGGCTTCTTCCCGCAGGAAGACGGGACGATCCTGATCGGCGGCTATGCCCTGGGCACGACGAAGAAGTGGCGCAACCTGCAGGCGAATCCGAAGGTGGCGCTGGTGGTCGACGACATTGTGAGCTTCCGCCCGTGGAAGGTACGCGGAGTGGACATCCGCGGCGAGGCGGAACTCCTGACGGGCCCGCACGAGCTGGGGCCGCACTTCAGCGAAGAGCTGATCCGGATCCACCCGAGGAAGATTCACAGCTGGGGCTTGGAGGAGTAGGGGTTGTTCCCCACCCCGCCCCTTCCCCCTGTTTCGATTCGCGGCTCCGCCGCGTGGTGGAGGCTGCGCCCCCAGACCCCGGTAGCCCTTCGGGCGTTGTCCGAGGCGCGGGGCCCGGGCCGCGCAACCGATCCCGCCTTGCCGACGAGACTTTTCAGCCCCTCCGGCGATTGAGGAGTGGGGGTCCCCCCACGCCCGCAGGGCGTGGGGGGTGGGGGCACCTCCCATCCCCGAAGGGCTATGGGGGAGGTCCGGGGCAGAGCCCGACATTCAGCGGACGCGGCCTCGCTTCGCCTGCATCGCCGCGCGACCCTCCGCGCCCTTCTGCTTCCAGTCGCGCAGAATCTCCGCCCGCAGCCTCGCGTCCGTCTTCGCTACGATCCGCTGGTTCTCCCGCAGCAGCTTGCGGTAGCTCTCCAGCCGCCGCTCCGGCAGCGAACCGTCCTCGATCGCGGCCAGCACCGCGCACCCCGGCTCCGCATCATGCGCGCAGTCGTGGAAGCGGCACCCCTCCGCGAGCTCCTCGATCTCCGAGAAGACCTGGCCCACACCGGCCTCCGCGTCCCACAGCCCGACCCCCCGCAGGCCCGGGGTGTCGATGAGCACGCCCCCGCCCGGCAGGGCGAGGAGGTTGCGGGTCGTCGTGGTGTGGCGGCCCTTGCCGTCGACGTCGCGGATAGCCTGAACATCCATCACGTCCTCGCCGAGCAGCGCGTTGGCGAGCGTCGACTTGCCCGCGCCGGACACCCCGAGCAGCACGCTCGTACCGCCCGACACGACTGCCGCGAGCACGTCGACGCCCTCACCGGTCGCCGAACTGACGGGCAGTACCTGAACTCCCGGCGCGACCGTCTCCACGTCCTGGACGAGGTACGAAAGCCCGGTCACATCAGGTACGAGATCAGCCTTGGCGAGTACGACCAGCGGCTGCGCCCCGCTCTCCCACGCCAGCGCGAGGAACCGCTCGATCCGCCCGAGGTCGAGCTCGACGGCGAGCGAGACCGCGATGATCGCGTGGTCGACGTTGGCGGCGAGGATCTGTCCCTCGGAGCGGTTCGACGAGGTGGAACGCACAAAGGCCGTGCGGCGCGGCAGATACGTCCGTACGAAACGGGGGTCGCCGTCCCGGTCGACGGCACCCCAGTCACCGGTGCAGATGACCCGCAGCGGATCGTGCGGCGTCACGAACGCGGTGTCGGCGCGGACCGGCCCGTCGGCGGTGACGACATCGCACTGGCCGCGGTCGACCCGTACCACCCGGCCGGGCAGAAGCCCCTGCTCGGCGTACGGAGCGAACTCCGCCTCCCAACCCTCGTCCCAGCCGTACGGAGCGAGAGGGTGCGAGGCAGCCTGAAGAGAAGAGAAAGACAAGGGGAAACCCTTCACAAGGGTGGCCCCGGCACGCGCACTTCGGCGCGGAGAAAGAAGGAGAGGTCAGCCGGAGACCACAGGGGTGGGATTGATGATCTGGACCTGGGCGGCGCCCAGCGCAGCGACAGTCATCACGGTCCTCACCTCCTGCTCATCTCGCCTCACGTCGGGGGGCCGAATCGCCCCCTTCGAACGAGGAGAACCATAGTCGGGGCCGGTGCCTCGTCGTCAATCGATTTTCACGCGCCGCCGTTCCAGGCACCGGGCGCCGACTCGGGGAAGCCCCGCTGCGCTGGAGTTGCCGGGCCCGGTCGCGCACCTGCCGCGCGCCGAGTGGGGACAGGGCATTAGAGCAGTGACGGCACCCAGCCCCCGGCTGCCCTGCGGCGACATGCGGGACCCGGCCCTGCCCGACAGCCAACGGCGTCACTGTTTGAAGATTTCCCATACATTGGGTTTTATGTCGATTCGGCTCCAGACGGTGCACTGCCGCGGGAGACGTGGCAGGAAGATGACTCGGACGAAGAACTGTCCGGGTCGTGCTGTCGTCGCCGTGACAGCGGCGTGCGCGCTCGCCGGTGTCGCCGGCTGCGGGGAGGCCGGCGAAGCAGGCGACGACGGGGGCGGCTTCACGATCGGGCTGCTGCTCCCGGACACTCACACCGCGCGCTGGGCCACCGCCGACAAGCCCCTGATCGTCGAGAGGATCAAGGCGCTGTGCCCCGACTGCCGGGTGACCCACGCCTACGCCTCAGCGGACGTGGCCACCCAGCAGCAGCAGATCGAATCCATGATCGCGAACGGTGCCAGGGTCCTGATCCTTGATCCCGTCGACGACAAGGCGCTCCGCTCCTCAGTCGCCAGGGCCCGCGACGCGCACGTCCCCGTGGTCTCCTACGACCGCCTCGCCGAGGGACCCATCTCGGCCTACTCCAGCTACGACTCGGAGGAGATCGGAAGGATGCAGGCCGAGGAGCTCCTGAAAGCGATGGGGCCCAAGGCGCGCGGCGGACAGATCGTGATGATGAACGGTGACCCCACCGACCCGAACACGAGGGCCCTGATGAAGGGCGCGCTCTCCGTTCTCAAGGGCAAGGTGAAGATCGGCAGGTCGTACTACACCGCCGGGTGGATACCGGAGAACACGGTCAGGAACATGTCGGCGGCCATCGCCGAGCTGGGCGCGGACAGGATCGACGGCGTCCTGTCGGCCAATGACGGGCTCGCGGGCGGAGCGGTCACTGCGCTCAAGGCCGCCGGTATCAGGCCGCTGCCCCCCGTCACCGGCCAGGACGCCGACCTCTCGGCCGTGCAGCGGATCGTCAAGGGCGAGCAGTACGTCACCGTCTACAAGTCCTTCGAGGCAGAGGCCAACGCCGCCGCCGAGATGGCCGTCGCCCTGGGTCGTGGCGAAAAACTCGACACCATCGCTACGGACCGCGTCAGCAACGACACAAGCAACGAGATCCCGGCCGTCCTGGGCCCCCTCGTACCCGTAACCGTCGGCACGATCAAGGACACGGTCGTCAAGAGCGGTCTCTACACAGTCAGCCAGATCTGCACCCCGACGGTCGAAGCCGCCTGCCGTAAGGCCGGACTCACCGAATAGACCGCCCGACGCCGCACCTCCCGCACGTCGTGTGGCGTCACCGGCCGGGGAAGACGAGACGGGCAAAGGAGGTGGTTCACGTGCCGGGCACACCCCTGCTGGCGCTGCGCGGAATCTGCAAACGGTTCGGCGCTGTCTGGGCACTCACGGACGTCGAGCTGGAGATCCACGCAGGGGAAGTCGTCGCTTTGGTGGGCGACAACGGCGCGGGCAAGTCCACCCTCGTCAAGGTGATCACCGGCGTCGGCCCCGCCGACGAGGGTGTCATCGAGTGGAACGGCCGTCCCGTCCGGATCACTCGCCCTCGTGACGCCCAGGGCCTGGGCATCGCCGGCATCTACCAGGACCTGGCCCTGTGCGAAACTCTTGATGTCGTCGGCAACCTCTTCCTCGGCCATGAGATGGGCAGCACCGGAGTTCTCGACGAGGTGTCCATGGAGCGCCGGGCCCGGGAACTGGACCTCCTGGACACCCTCTCCATCGGCATCCCCAGCGTCCGGGTCCCCGTCGCCTCCCTCTCCGCGGCCCAACGCCAGACGGTCGCGATCGCGCGCGCTCTCCTCAGCGAGCCCAGGATGCTCATCCTCGATGAACCGACCGCCGCGCTGGGCGTCAGGCAGACCACCTACCTCCTCGACCTGATCGAGCGGCTGCGGGACCGCGGGATCGGTGTTCTCCTCGTCAGCCACAACCTGGGTGACGTCAAGGCTGTCGCCGACCAGGTCGCGGTGCTGCATCTCGGTCGCAACAATGGTTTCTTCAGCGTGCCGACCACGTCCCAGGAGCAGCTCGTCTCCTCCATCACCGGCGCCACGGACAACGCAGTCACCCATCGCACGGCCCGGGCGGGGGAGGGAGCGATGTGAACAGGACACGAGCATCGGAGAACCTCGATCCCGCCAGGGCGGGTGGCGACCCAGCCCACGCCGCACCCACAGCCGTCGACCAGCGCCGGACAGCGGGCGAAGCGGGCTTCAGGAGCTACGTCGGCGACTACATCGGCAAGCTGCGCAGCGGCGAACTCGGATCGCTGCCCGGCGTCATCGGCGTCGTCCTGCTCTGGACCGTTTTCCAGAGCCTTCACCAGCAGTTCCTTTCGCCCCGGAACCTGTCCAACCTCAGCGTGGACATCGTCGGCACGGGCATGATCGCCCTCGGCATCGCCTTCGTACTGCTGCTCGGCGAGGTGGACCTGTCGGTCGGCTCCGTCAGCGGGCTCACGGCCGCGGTGTTCGCCGTGCTGAACGTGAGCAACGGCCTGCCGGAGTGGCTGGCGATCATCGCCGCCATGCTCGTCGGAGCAGCGATCGGAGCGGTTCAGGGGTTCTTCTCGGCCAGGGTCGGCGTCCCGGCGTTCGTCGTCACCCTGGCTGGGTTGCTGGCCTGGAACGGCCTCATGCTCTACGTCCTGGGCGCGAGCGGCACCATCAACCTCGACGAGCAAGGCCTGATCCACGCGCTGACCAGTTACTACTTCCACGACGCGGCAGTCGCGTACGGACTGGCGGCGCTCAGCGGGGCCGCGTTCTTCCTCGCGTCCTATCGGGACACACGCCGCCGCAGGGCCGCCGGCGTGCTGTCCCGGCCGCTTGGCGTCATCGCCGTGCGCACCGGTGCGGTGGTGCTGGTCGCGTTCGCCGCCGCGTATGTCCTCAACCGGTTCCAGGGCCTGCCGCTCGCTCTTCTGATCTTCCTGGCCTTCGTCGTCGGCCTCGACTTCGTCCTTCGCCGCACGTTCTACGGGCGGAAGATCTTCTCCATCGGCGGGGGCGCCGAGGCGGCCCGCCGCGCCGGCATCAACGTGGTGTGGTTGCGGATCTCGGCGTTCATGGTGTCCGGGACGCTGGCCGCTGTCGGCGGGCTCTTCCTGGCCTCACGCGTCGCCGCGGTGGGCCAGACCTCGGGCTCCAGCATCCTGCTGATCAACGCTGTCACCGCGGCCGTCATCGGCGGCGTCAGCCTGTTCGGTGGGCGCGGTACCACCTGGTCCGTCCTGCTCGGCATGCTCGTCATCCAGTCGATCGCGTCGGGCATGGTCCTGCTGAGCATCCCGACGCCGATGCAGTACGTGATCACCGCTGGTGTGCTTCTCGCCGCCGTGGTTCTCGACTCTCTGACCCGCCACTCGCAAAAGGCGCACGGCAGGGCTTGACCGCGTATGCGCCGGGACCCGGGCGATGAACCCGTAGGCCGGAGCGGCGACGGGGCGACGGCTTCGTCCCGGATAAGACGCGGCAACCCCTTGACTGGAGCAGAATCGGGAGGAAACTGGTCAATACACCGGACAACCGGAGAGAGCCACACGGCCGATGGAGACGTCCTGAGGTGCGCGTGACCCTTTTCTCGGCTCTGGCCAGGCCCCCGGCAGAAGCTGTCGATATCGGAGCCAGCAGCGACGACTGGGACTCTCGGCATCGTCAAGGACCGCCGGGGACTGTCATGTCCGGACCCGTGCGCGGCCGGGGGCGGGTTGCCCCGGCATTTCTCGTTGCCCCGGCATATCTCGCGGAACCCCGGGCGTCCAGCAGGGCTGTGCCCTCCACCTGGATCTGAGCGCCGCCGCAACCTCCTGCGCCATGCGCAGCTCAGTGGGCTCACGAGCTCTCCCGGCGCGGGCAGATACGTCCGTACTGAACGGGGATCGCCGTCCCCGGTCGACCGCGCCCCAATCACCCGTGCAGATGCCCCGCAGTGGATCTCTCGGCCTCACTCATGGCTGCCCGGCTCGCCGCCGCTCCCCCACATCACCCTCACGCGTGGTCCGGGTGGCGCGGCCGCGTCCGCGGGTGCTTGCTGGTCCTAGTCCTCAGGCTGTCACCGGACCCGGTGACGCAGGGACCGGGAGAGGAGCGAACGACCGCCCATGGAGACCGTGGAGAGGAAAGGGCCTCAGGCGCTGCGCACTCCACGAGCCGCCGGCCTGGTAGGGATCGTCTTCGCCGTGTTGCTGGCAGCTGCCATCATTCTGATCCGCCTGGCGATCCCGAGTGAGCCGAGCAGCGGGGGCAGCAGCTGGGTCAGCGACCCCTCGCGCCGGCGCACGGTGCAGACGGCGCTCGACCTCATCCCGTTCGCGGGCATCTTCTTCCTGTGGTTCATGGGCGCTGTGCGCGCACGTATCGGAGAGGCGGAGGACCAGTTCCTCGCCACTGTCTTCCTGGGAAGCGGTCTGCTGTTCGTGGCGACTCTTTTCGGGGCCGCGGCGGCGGCCGGAAGCCTGCTGGTCACGGCCGGTTCGTCCGGGGCTGATTCCCACCTGGAACTGCGGGTCTTCGGCCAGCACTTCACCTACAGCCTTCTGACGACCTACGCGATGCGCATGGCCGCGGTATTCGTCTTCTCGACCTCCTCCATTGGGCGTCGGCTCGGAGTACTTCCCCGCTGGCTTTCCCTCCTGGGCTATCTCGTCGCCCTGACACTGCTCCTCGCGTCGGACAGCATCGCTTGGTCCGAGCTGGTTTTCCCCATGTGGGCTCTGGTTGTCAGCCTCTACATCCTTGTGGCCAGTTCCCGTCCACGGCGCGTTATCGACCAATAACTCCTCTGGCCCGCCTGTGCTCGCGGAAGCACAACACCACTCGCATGCTGGGGCAGGGAACTACTGAAAGGGCGGTCCCTTGATGAGGCTTGCCGTCGATCTCAACCGGTGTCAGGGGTACGCGCAGTGCGCCTTCCTCGCACCCGATGTATTCGCCATGCACGGCGACGAGGCGCTGTTGTACAACCCGCACGCCGACGACGCACAGCGGGAGCACGTGGCCCGCGCCGCCGCGGCGTGTCCGGTCCAGGCCATCTTGGTGGACGACCTGGGCGACAACCCCGGCGCGGTGAGGGAGGGCCTGTCCAGTGTCCAGTGACGGGTTCTTGGAGTGGATGAGGAGTGAGGGGCGGATCGTGATCGTGGGCGCCTCCCTGGCCGGTCTCCGAGCCGCGGAGACCCTACGGGAGGAGGGCTTCACCGGTTCCCTGACGCTGATCGGCGACGAGCCCTACAAACCGTACGACCGGCCGCCGCTCTCCAAGCAGGTCCTGCTCGGCAAGGCGTCCGCCGATCGCACCGCACTGCCCCGGCGCTGGGCGATCGACGCCGAGTGGCGGCTCGGTGTCGCCGCAACCGGGCTGGACATGGCGGCCAAACGGGTGCGCCTGGCCAACGGCGACGAGGTGGAGTACGACCGGCTGCTGATCGCGACCGGCGTTCGCGCCCGGCCCTGGCCGCACGAGACAGAAGCCGACCTGGACGGGGTCTTCGTACTGCGCACGCGGGACGACGCGGCCGGGCTGCACCGGCGGCTGATGGCCGCGCCCCGCCGGGTGCTCGTCATCGGCGCCGGCTTCACCGGCTCGGAGATCGCATCCGCCTGCCGCGAGCTCGGGCTGCCGGTCACCGTCGCAGAACGCGCGGCAGCGCCTCTCGTGGGCGCGCTCGGCGGCGTGGTCGGCCAGGCGGCCGCAGAGCTGCAACGCGAACACGGCGTGGACCTGCGCTGCGGCGTCATGGTCACGGGGTTGGAGGGCGACTCGGCAGGACGCCTGCGAAGCGCCCACCTGTCCGACGGCACCACCATCGACGCGGATGTCGCGGTGGTCTCGCTCGGCGCGACACGAAACACCGCGTGGCTGGCGGGATCCGGCCTCGGCGCAGGCCCGCGCGGAATCGCCTGCGACGCCGGATGCCGCGCCTTTGACTTCCGGGGCATCGTGACCGACGACATCTTCGTCGCCGGCGACGTCGCACGGTCCCCGCACGCGCTGTTCGGGTACCAGTTCCTGTCCCTCGAGCACTGGGGCAATGCCGTCGCCCAGGCCGAGATCGCGGCGCACAACATGATCAGCGCCAGTTCGGACCGTCGTCCACACCTGTGGGTGCCGGCCTTCTGGTCCTCCCAATTCGGGGTCAGCATCAAGTCGGTCGGCGTCCCGTCACTGGGCGAGGAGGTCCTCATCGCCCAAGGGTCGCTCGCCGAGCGCCGCTTCACCGGCGTGTACGGATACCAGGGCCGCGTCATCGCCGCCGTCACCTTCGACCAGACGAAGTGGCTGGAGTTCTACGAGCGGCAGATCGAATCGGCTGCGGCGTTCCCGCCGGCATTCCCCACGGTGGACCGCCGTCCCGAAAGTCTGCGGCCGGTCCCGGCCGACTTCCCAGACCCCTCACTGCCCACCCACGGGCCGTCCGTCACCGTCAGCGGCTACTCGCCGACCGACCGGCGGATCACCTTCACCCCTGCCCGAGCCTGACCGCGCCACGGGGAACCCCGGAAGCCCGCTGCCCAACGCGCCCGACCCCAACGCCCAGTGCCCAACGCCCACAAGGACGCCATCATGACGCAAGGCATGCTCCTGCGGCAGATCACCGATCACGCCAACCGCGCCGACCCCTATCCCCTGTACGCCGAGCTCCGCAAGACGCCGGTGTCCCAGCAGGGAGACGCTCTGTTCGTCGTCAGTACCTACTGGGAGATCAAGAGCCTGCTGCACGATCCGCGGATCAGCTCGGACGCCCGTAACCTCTCCCCCCAGGCCGCCGGCGCACTCCCCCCACAGGAAGAGGAGACGACGGCTCTGCCACCCGCCTTCCTGAAGCTCGACCCTCCAGAGCACGACCGGTTGCGCCGTATGACGATGCGCCCGTTCGGACCGCCGCACACACCCCGGCGCGTCAACAACATGCACGGCGAACTGGCCCGGATCGTTTCCGACCTCATCGACGGCTTCGGAGACCGGGACCAGGTCGACCTCGTCGACAACTTCTCCTACCCCTTCCCCGTGACCGTGATCTGCCGACTGCTCGGGATTCCACGCGAGGACGAGGCACGCTTCCACTCCTGGGCCGACACCATCGCCGCCAGCCTCGACCCGGACCCGGACCAGGACCCCGGCGAGCGGCTCCGCGTCACCCAGCAGGCCCGCACCGAACTGGGCATGTACCTGTCCGGGCTCATCGACGAACGTCGCGGCGCACCCGGCGACGACATGCTCTCCGCCCTGGTCACCGACCATGGCCCGGACGGGCAGATGACCCCGATTGAGGTGCTCAGCACTGCTGCGCTGCTCCTGATCGCCGGCCACGAGACCACGGTCAACCTCATCACCAACGGCATGCTCACACTGCTGCGCAACCCGGACGTTCTCAAGCGGCTGCGGGACGAACCCCGCCTGGCCGTCCCGCTCGTGGAAGAACTCCTGCGCTTCGAGCCCCCCGTGCAGCTGCTTCCACAGCGCACCACCCTCGCGGACATCGACATCGCCGGCACCACCATCCCCAAGGGCGCCTCCGTCTGGCTCGTCCTGGCCTCCGGCAACCGGGACCCGCAACGGTTTGCCGACCCCGACCGGTTCGACCCCGACCGCAAGGACAACCAGCACCTCGGTTTCGGCAGCGGCATCCACAACTGCTTCGGCGCGCCCCTCGCCCGCCTGGAGGCGCAGCTCGCCCTGACCGAGCTCGTCCGCAGGCTCGACAACCCCCGCCTGGTCGAGGACCCACCCCCCTACCGCCAGAACGCCGTGCTGCGCGGACCCCGCCACCTGAACATCGCGTTCGACGGCTTCCGTGCCTAGCGTTGTCACCCGGCCCGGCCACACCGCCCGGCCCGAGACGGAGTTGGCCCACTCGGGGGGACGTGAGCGGCCATTCGCGCACAGTAGGTATCCATCCGCTCACTCCATGTGGCGAGCTCGGATGATCGCCCATAGCTTCGCCTCATGACGAAACGACAGATCAGATGCCTCGCATGCATCTCAGTAATCATGGTCACAGGACTGGGCGCGGCGGCGCCGTCCACCGGACCGGCCAGGCACACGGTGTATCCGGGCGAATCGATTCAGGCGGCGGTCAACGCCGCCGCGCCGGGAGACACAATCTTCCTCTACCCCGGCACCTACCGAGAGAGCGTGCTCATCACCAAGGCGGACCTGACCCTGCGCGGGTCCGGCAGGAGCACGGTCATCATGCCGGGGCCCGCTGCCACGCCTGTCGCCAACACCTGTGCGCAGAGCGGCAACGGCATCTGTGTGATGGGTACGGCGGCCAAGACCGTCGACGGGGTCAGCATCCGCTCGCTCACCCTCTCGGGCTTCAAGAAGAACGCCATCTGGGCGTCCGGCACCGACCGGCTGACGGTCAGGCGGGTGCTCGCCGAGAAGAACGGCATCTGGGGCATCGCTCAGCAGAAGTCCACCCGGGGTGTGTTCCGTGGCAACGTCGCCCGGGACAACGGCGACGCCGGCATCTTCATCGCCAACACGGTCGACGAGGAGGGCGGGGCGACCGACACCATGGGTGCGGTGGTCGCGGACAACGTACTGATCGGGAACCGGATCGGAGTCACGGTCAGGCGGGTCCGTAACCTCACCGTCCGCGGCAATGCCATGACCGAGAACTGCGCCGGTGTGTTCGTCGTGGGCGACGAATCAAAGCCCGCGGCCGGCGCGATGACCGTACGCGGCAACATGATCTACAAGAACAACAAGTTCTGCGCCGCCACCCCGCGCCTGCCCGCCATCCAGGGCTCCGGCATCGTCCTCACCGGTTCCGAGGCGACCGTCGTCCGCTCGAACCAGATCCTGAACAACGTGGGCGCAACGCCGCTCTCCGGCGGAATCGTGCTGTTCAAGAGCTTCGTGGGCGCCCAGAACACCGCCAACGTCATCCAGAACAACCAGGTGCAGGGCAACAAGACGGCGGACCTGGTCAACCAGGAAGGGGGGACGGACAACACGTTCCTCAACAACGTGTGCCAGGAATCCGCCCCCGCAGGGATGTGCTGACCGGTGCTCCCCGACACCCGGAGAATCGAGGCGGTATGACCACCGTTAGCCCCAGTCCAGCGACAACATTCGAGTCCACTCCCCAGTCGGCCATGCGTCTGCGGGAGCTCGCCTTCGGAGCCGCGTGCGCCGCGGCCGTGCGTGCGGCGGCCCGGTTGGGTGTGGCCGACGCGCTCGGCGACGCGCCCGCCACCGCGGAGGAGCTCGCGGCCGCGCTGAACACCGAACCGCAGCCCCTGCGCCGGCTCCTGCGGGCCCTGTCCTGTTACGGCGTTTTCGCCGAGACCGAGGACGGGACGTTCGCCCATACGGACATGTCCTGCATGCTGCGCGAGGACGCCCCGAACAGCCTGCGCTACATCGCCCTTTGGTGCACGGAGCCATGGACCTGGGACGCGTGGCCGCGGCTCGACGACGCGGTGCGTTCGGGCAAGAGCATCTTCCACGAGGTGTACGGCAAGGGGTTCTTCGAGTATCTGCACCAGGATGCGCACGAGTCGGCCCACGTCTTCAACCGGGCCATGACCACCTCCAGCGTGCAGTCCGCGCTGGAGGTCGCGGAGCTCCTCGACCTGACCGGGGTCCGTGTGGTCGCGGACATCGGAGGCGGCCAGGGGCATGTGCTGGCGAGTCTGCTCGAGAAGCATCCGGACGTCCGGGGCACACTGCTCGATCTGCCCGACGTGGTGGCGAAGGCGGACCCCCGGCTGCGGGCCGGCGGCTCACTGGCGGAGCGGGTTCGCATCGTTCCCGGGGACTGCCGGGAGGACATCCCGATCGAGGCCGATCTCTACATCGTGAAGAACATCCTGGAGTGGGACGACGAGAGCACTCTCAGGACGCTGGGGAACATCGTCACAGTCGCCCGCCCCGGCGCCAGGGTCGTCGTCATCGAGAATCTCGTCGACGACACTCCCTCGATGAGGTTCACGACGGCGATGGACCTGCTTCTGCTCCTCAATGTGGGCGGCGCGAAGCACACCAAGGCAAGCCTGGTGGACAGGATGACGGAGGCGGGCCTGCTCGTGGGCGAGATCCGTCCGGTGAACGCGTACCTCCACGCGTTCGAGGGCGCCGTGCCCGAGTGACCCCCTGCGGCACACTCCTGCGGCACAAAAGCCCCGGGCCCGGCACAGAGCCGGGCCCGGGGCAATCCTTGTGTCAGGACGCCGCGTCACGCTCCCACCGGTAGAACTGGCGGGCCATCGCGTCCTTGGGGGTGCGCCAGGTCTCCGGGTCGTACGGGCTGACGAAGGCGGTGAGCCGCTCGCTGATGTCCCGGAACGCCGGATGCTCCGTTACCTTCGCGATCTCGGGGCCGGGCGGCCGCTCTGATTCGATCAGGTGCAGATACACGTCGCCGAACTGGAACAGGCTGCGCCGGGCGACTCCGACGAGGTGCGGCAGTTCGCCGCGGTCGGAGTCCTCGAACAGCCTGGCGATGTCCGGGGCCGACTCCGGCGCCATCCGGGCGACGATCAGGGCTTGGTGCATAGGGGAGCTCCCTTTCTCTCTCAGGTCCCTTGCCCGGGGTTCAGTTGGCGGTGACCGAGGCGCTGCGGCTCTCGCGGTCGCGCTGCTCGATCTTGTCCCGGATGAGTTCCATCTGGACGCGGGAGTTGCGGTTGATGTTGTCGGTCATCCAGTCGTCGTCGACCGGGGCGTCCGGCTTCATCGCGAAGTCCTGCGTCCAGTGCATGCGCGTACCGCCCGGGACCTCCGAGTACTCCCAGTGGATGTCCATGAACTGGAAGGGGCCGGTCTCGACCCGACGGGCCTCTACCTTGCGGCCCTTGCGGTCGGTCGTACGCTCCGAGACCCAGCTCCAGACCGTGCCGTTCTCGTCGGGGTGCATGGTCAGGCGGAAGGTCGTGGTGCTGCCCTCCCGGCTGAGGATTTCGACCGACGCGTACTCGCTGAACAGTTGGGGCCAGTTCTCGATGTCGTTGGTCACCTCCCAGACGAGGTCCAGGGGGGCGGCGACGGTGATCTCGTTCTCGGTGTGTCCGGGCACTTCAGGCTCCAGTCATGAGGGTGTTGTTGACGAGGTCCACGAACTCCTGGGGGGTCTTGCAGCGGTCCGCGTCAGGGGGCAGCGGACGGCCGTGCCGGTTCTCCAGCTCGCCGACGATGCCGAGCAGGCCCAGCGAGTCGAGGCCGAACTCGTCGAAGCGGGCCTGGGGCCGGCTCGCCAGGTCGACGGGGTCGACGGTGAGTCCGGCGCCCTTCTTCATCAGGGCGGCGAGTTCTTCGATGGTCAGTCGATCGGACATGGGGACTTCTCCTTCTCACGAGGGGGTGTCGGTGGCGCTGCGCAGCACCAGCGCCGCGTTCGAGCCCATCAGCCCGCGGCTCAGCACCAGCGCGGTCCGCAGCTGCGCCGGGCGGGCCTTGCCCGTCACGACGTCGAGGTCGTGACACACGTCGAAGACGTTGGGCGTGGGCGGTACGAGGCCGTGCTCCATGGCCAGCACCGCGGCGGCCGTGTCGAGCACGGGGCCTCCGCAGTAAGCCCGTCCGGTACCGGTCTTGGGCGCCGTCACCGGTACGCGCAGGCCGTGTGCGCCCAGTGCGTCGGCGATCGCCAGCGCCTCGGCCCGGTCGGCCTCCGGCACGCCGAGCGCGTCCGCGAAGACCACATCGACCTCCTCGGGCGCGCACTCGGCCTCCGCCAGCGCACCGCGGATCGCGTGGGCCAGCCCCTCCCGGGACCGCTCCCACTGGGAGGGCCCGGTGAAGGTGGCCGCGTGCCCTGCCACCAGGGCGCGCGGCCGGGCGCCTCGGCGGCAGGCCGCCGCCGCCTCCTCGACCACGAGCATCGCTCCGCCTTCGGCGGGGACGAAGCCACAGGCGTCGGAGGTGAAGGGCCGGTAGGCGCGCGTCGGGTCCTCGCAGATGCTCAGGTCCTCGTACCCGAGCTGGCAGACGACCGAGTACGGCGCGAGCGGGGCTTCCGCGGCGCCGACGACGACGGCGTCGGTGCCGCGTCGTACCGCCCTTGCCGCGTGCGCGAACGCGTCGAGTCCACCCGCTTCGTCGCTGGCGACGACGCCGCAGGGTCCCTTGAAGCCGGCCCGGATGGATATCTGGCCGGTGCTGGCCGCGTAGAACCAGGCGATGGACTGGTAGGGGCCGACGAAGCGGGAGCCCTGTCCCCACAGCCGCTGCAGTTCACGCTGTCCGAATTCGCCGCCGCCGGACCCGGCGGCGGTCACCACACCCACGGCGAAGGGCGAGCCTTCGTAGTCGGCGCGCCCGAGCCGGGCATCGTCGAGGGCGAGATCGGCCGCGGCCATCGCGAAGTGCGTGAAGCGGTCGGTCTGGACGAGATAGCGCTCCTCGATCAGCGCACCGGGGTCGAAGTCGCGCACCTCCCCCGCCACGCGGAGCGGCAGATGTTCGCAGCCCTCGCGGGTGACCCGGTCGAGGACGCTGGTGCCCGCCTGGGTCGACTTCCAGAAGACTTCGGTGCCGACCCCGTTGGGGGCGATGACGCCGATGCCTGTGATGACCGTCTGGCGGTCCTGTCCGGAGCTCATCGCGCCCTCCCATTCGGCCGGGTGAGGACGACCGCCGACTGGAATCCGCCGAACCCGCTGCCGACCGAGAGCACGCTGCGCAGCTTCCGGGGGCGGGCGGTGCGCGGCACATAGTCCAGGTCGCACTCGGGGTCGGGGGTCTCGTAGTTCGCCGTCGGCGGCACTACTTGCCGGTCCATGGCGAGGACGCAGGCCACGAGTTCGATCGCGCCGATGGCGCCCAGTGAGTGCCCCACCATGGATTTGATCGAGCTCATGGGCGTCTTGTAGGCGTGGTCGCCCAGGGAGCGCTTCACCGCGGCCGTCTCGTGCCGGTCGTTCTGTTTGGTGCCCGAGCCGTGCGCGTTGACGTAGTCGATCTCGGTGCTGTTGATACGGGAGTGCTCGAGGGCGCTGTTGATCGCCTGGGCCATCTCCAGTCCGTCGGGGGTCAGGCCCGTCATGTGGTAGGCGTTGCCGAAGGTGGCGTAGCCGCCTATCTCGCAGTACACACGGGCCCCGCGGGCCCGGGCGTGCTCCAGTTCCTCCAGGACCAGAACGGCCCCGCCCTCGCCCATGACGAACCCGTCCCGGTTGGCGTCGAACGGCCGGGACGCGTGGGCCGGGTCGTCGTTGTTCGGCGAGGTCGCCTTGATCGCGTCGAAGCACGCGACCGTGATCGGTGAGATCGGCGAGTCCGAAGCGCCCGCGATGCAGACGTCGAGCCGGCCGTCCTCGATGGCGTGGAAGGCGTAGCCGATCGCGTCGAGCCCGGAGGTGCAGCCCGTCGAGACGGTCTGCACCGGGCCGTGTGCGCCGACCTGTTCGGCCACCGCGGAGGCGAGGGAGCTCGGCGAGAACGCGCGGTGCAGATGCGGTCCGGCCGGCCGGTGGTCCACGTCCCAGCGCTCGCCCTTGCCGCTGACCGCGACATAGTCGTGCTCCAGGCGGGTGGTTCCACCCACGGCGGTGCCGAGCGAGACCCCTATTCGCCAGGGGTCCTTCTTCTCCGGATCTATGCCGGAGTCGCGTATCGCCTCCTCGGCGGCCACCAGCGCGAACTGGATGTACCGGTCCGAGCGAGCCACTTGCTCCCGGTCGAGACCGTGGGCCCCGGGGTCGAAGTCGACCTCGGCGGCGATGCGCGAGCGAAAGCCCTCCGGGTTGAAGAGCGTGATGCCGCGCGTCGCGGTACGGCCGTTCGCGAGCAGGTCCCAGAACGCCTGGGCGCCGACTCCACCGGGGGCGACGATACCGACCCCGGTGACCGCCACCCGCCGGCTCACGAAACGACCCCAGTCCGTTCCGGCGGCCTGCCCTGCTCGGCGCTTCCGG
Organism: Streptomyces sp. NPDC002870; assembly: GCF_042888505.1. NCBI lineage: Bacteria > Bacillati > Actinomycetota > Actinomycetes > Kitasatosporales > Streptomycetaceae > Streptomyces > Streptomyces sp. NPDC002870. The sequence goes on along the minus strand of NZ_JBIAPW010000023.1, from coordinate 43,434 downwards.
GGTGTCCGGTGTCGTCAGTCTGCTCGTTCTCCTCGGTGTCGACGTGCCCGAGTTCCGGGCGCGGGGCGAGCGGGCCGAGGTGGAAGACCATGCGGGCCTCCACGTCCCCGACGTTACGGAACCGGTGGCGCACGTTCAGGGGGATCAGGAGGCCCTGATCCGGCCGCATCGGGTGCGTCTCACCATCCAGGTCCACCTCCAGAAGCCCGTTCACCACGTACACGAACTCCTCCGAGTACGGGTGGTAGTGCTCGCCGATGCGTTCGCCGGGCTGCACGATGGCAAGGCCCATGAATCCACTGGTGGCGCCCACCGCGGTGGGGGTGAGCATGGCGCGCAGGTCGCCTCCGCGCCTGCGGTTGGGCTGGGTTTCGCTGAGGTCCACGATGCGTGGGCGGTGCGTGGTCATGACTGGTTCCTCCAGGTGCTTGCCCCCGACGGCTCGGCCGGTGGCCGTGATGGCCAGACGCGCGGTTCAGGATTCCGGCGACGCGATCCGGTCGGTGATCAGGTGCATTTCGGAGTCCGCGAGGAATCGCGACATCTCCTTGTCGGTGGTCGGCATGGCGTCCTCACCGACTGCGAGCAGCCGGGCGAGGGTGGCGGCCTTGCGGGGTCCGTTGACGCCGAGCGCCAGGGCGGGCTTCGCGTTGAGCCCGCCGCTCACATCGAGGAGGCGGACGACGATGTCGTCGCGCTGGAAGATGGTGCTGCTCGCGATGGGGCTCTCGGGGTTCTCGGCCGCCGCCTCGTCCTGCTTGGCGAGCAGCCGGGCCAGCGCCATTCCGCAGCCCTCCTTGGCCGGGTAGTAGAGCGCGTGCCGGCTCAGCTCGGCGGGGTCCCGTCCGTCGCCCGCCACGTGGTGGACCGCCGGGAGCGCCGCCCGGGTGAAGAACATCCGTGCGGAGTCGGGGTCCTCGAGGTCCCGGTCCTGTTCCAGATACGGGTTGATGGCCTCCTCCACGGCCCTGACCTCGGGCTGCCTTGCCACATGGCGCAGTCCGGCGAGGAGGTCGCCCTGCACCTCGACCGCACGCACGACGCGGTTGCCGTGCATGAAGAGCGAGGTGCGGCGCAGCCGGGTGTTCTCGTCGACGCGGGCCGCCGGGGAGGTGTACCCGGCCAGGATCTTCGCGACTTCCTTCTCGCTGCCCGGCTTCACCGTGAAGGTGAGGGCATGCCGTACGACTCCGTCGCCGACCCGGGGTGCGGCCTGGAGCCTGCCCTTGAGCTGTTCGGGTGTTTCTGTGAAGGCCTGCCCGGTCTCCCGCAGGACGCTGAAGCGCAGCGAGCGGGTGTCCCGTACGCAGTTGTGCAGCGGCTGGACCGTCTTCACGTGCTCCTCACTGTTCACCCAGGCGAGGAAGGGCGGGGCGCCCTCCCATTCGCTGGTGATGAGCCACTGCGAGGGGTTCTCGATCGACTGGCACAGCTGGTCGCTGATGTGACCGGGGATCGATGCAACCTGGTTGCGCAGATGCTCGTACGCCTCGAGGAACTGCTTCTGCGCGCCGTCCTGGAGATCCAGCAGCAGCACGACCCGAAGCCTGGAGCCATCGAAGGCGGACTGCGATATCCGTTCCGACAGGGTTGTCATCATTCACACTCCTTATCGACAGCTCGGCCGCCACATGCTGTGGCCCCTCGTCCGTCGTCGGTGGAATCCGCCCGGGTTCAACCACCCTGCGGATACGGACGGTCCGCCTCCCTGGCTCGGGTGGCGCTCCCGCAATTGATCGTGGTCCGGTACTTCGACTGGCGCGAGAGCTGAGAACCAAGCGGGTGAATGGGCGAGGGAACCGTTCCTCCACAGGGCATGAAAGTTCCATCCCCCCGGGCGGCAGGAGCTGGAGCGACTCATGGCAGAGATGGAAGAGAACGTCGACCACCGCGTACCGGTCCTGATCGTGGGCGGCTCCCTGGTGGGCCTGTCCACGTCGGTGTTCCTGGGCCGCCACGGCGTCAGACATCTGCTGGTCGAGAAACACTCGGGCACCTCGATGCATCCGCGTGGGCGCGGAAACAACGTGCGGACGATGGAGCTGTTCCGGGGCGCCGAGGTCGAGGCGGACATCCGGCAGGCCGCGTCGGTCCTCGCGGACAACCACGGCATCCTTCAGGCGGGCTCGCTGACCGGCGACGACCAGGAGTGGCTGTTCAAGGAGATCGACCCCGGCGGCGGGCTGGCCCGCTTCAGCCCGACCACATGGTGCCTGTGCAGCCAGAACGACCTCGAACCCGTGCTGCTGGACCGTGCCCGCGCGCAAGGCGGCGACCTGCGGTTCTCCACCGAACTGCTGAGCTTCGAGCAGGACCCGACGGGCGTGATGGCGGTCCTGAAGAACCGGGACACCGGCGAGCACAGCACCGTGCGTGCCGACTACCTCGTCGCGGCCGACGGGCCTCGCAGCCCGGTCAGGGAACAACTGCGCATCGGCCAGACGGGCAACGGCGATCTGTTCCACAACGTGAGCATCGCCTTCCGCTCCCGCCGGCTCATGGACGCGGTGGGAGACCGGCGCTTCATCGTCTGTTATCTGACCAACCCAGAGGCCGACGGGGCTCTGCTGCCGGTGGACAACCGGGAGCTGTGGGTGTTCCACGCGCCCTGGCACCCCGAGCAGGGCGAGGCACTCGAGGACTTCACCGACGAGCGCTGCGCCGAGCACATCCGCAAGGCAACCGGCGCGCCGGACCTGGACGTTGAGATCACCGGCAAGGCACCGTGGCACGCCGCGGAACGCGTCGCCGGGAGCTACTCGTCAGGCCGGGTCTTCCTGGCCGGCGACTCGGCCCACGAGATGTCCCCGACCGGGGCGTTCGGCTCCAACACCGGCATCCAGGACGCCCACAACCTGGCCTGGAAGCTCGCGCTGGTGCTTGACGGCTCTGCGGGTCCCGGGCTGCTCGAGACGTACGACGCGGAGCGGCGCCCGGTGGCGCGTGCGACGAGCGAACGCGCCTCGTCACGCTCGGCGGAACACAGCCACCCCGGCTACGCACCCGCGATCGCCCCGGGCGGCGGCAAGAAGGGCGGGATCCTCGCGGTGGCGATGGGTTACAGCTATCTGCACGGCGCGGTTCTGGGCGTCACCCCGGACCGGCCCATCGTGCCGGAGCGGATGGAGCTGATGGGTGCCCCCGGCACCCGGGCCCCGCACATGTGGGTCGCAGGGCCGACCGGGAGGGTGTCGACCCTGGACCTCTACGAGCGGTCGTTCGTGCTGCTCAGCGCGGCGGGCACGGCATGGCAGGCAGCGGCGCGCAGGGTCGCGGAGCGGCTGTCCGTGCGGTTGGACGCGTACGCGATCGGTGCGGGTCCGGACGCCGATCTGGTCCCCGAGGGCGATGCGGACTGGGCCGCGATGCACGGCACGACGCCCGAAGGCGCGCTGCTGGTACGCCCGGACGGCTTCGTGGCCTGGCGTTCGCCGGGTGCGGTCCAGGATCCGGAGGCGACGCTCCATGCGGCGGTGAGTACGCTGCTGAGCCGCGCCTGACCGACGTTCGCGCCGCCCCTCCCCGCCGCAGATCCGCCGAACAGATCCGCGGGACCCCACTAAATCTGCGGCGAACGCGTCGCGCGTGGGGCTTCTGCCCTCTACGGTGCGCAGATAGCTCAGCGTATGCGGGAGGTGTAGAAATAGGATATGGCCGCACGCTACGGCCGCCCGCGCTCGGTTCTGCGGATGCGAACTGTCGCAGGTCAGGTCTTTCTCCTGCAGTTGGCGATCGTGGTGTTGCTCGTTGCGGCAGCCATGGTCGCGCTCGTCCTGCAGTCCAGAGCCGACAGCGAGCGCGAGGCCCGCAACCGTTCGGTCGCCGTCGCCGAGACCTTCGCCCATTCGCCTGGCATCGAGGCGGCGCTGAAGAGTCCCGATCCGACGGCGGTGCTCCAGCCGCGCGCCGAAGAGGCCCGCAAGCGGTCCGGCGTCGACTTCATCGTGGTCACCAACACCGACGGAATCCGCTACACCCACCCGCTGACCGACCGGATCGGGAAGAAGTTCGTCGGCAATCTGGGGCCCGCGCTGGCCGGCGGCATCACGACCGAGAAGATCACCGGGACGATCGGGCCGCTCGTCCAGGCGGTGGTGCCGGTCACCGGACGTGACGGCAAGGTCATCGGTCTGGTGTCCGCCGGGATCACGATCGAGCGTGTCAGTAACGTCGTGCAGGACCAGTTCCCGCTGATGTTCGCGGCCACCGGGGCGGTGCTGCTCGTCACCACCGGCGGTACGGCGCTGGTCACCCGGCGGCTGCGCCGCCAGACCCATGGCCTCGGCCCCGCCGAGATGACCCGGATGTACGAGCATCACGACGCGGTGCTGCATGCCGTACGGGAGGGCGTGCTCATCGTCGGCGGCGAGGGGCTGCTGCTGCTCGCCAACGACGAGGCGCGCAGGCTGCTCAATCTGCCGCCGGACGTGGAAGGCCGCCCGGTCACCGACCTCGGCCTCGACCCGCTCACCGCCCGGCTGCTCGCCTCCGGGCGGACCGCCACTGACGAGGTGCATCTGATCGGAGACCGGCTGCTCGCCGTCAACCAGCGCCCGACGGACCAGGACGGCGGCCCGCCGGGCAGCGTCGCGACGCTGCGCGACACCACCGAGCTGCGGGCGCTGACCGGGAAGGCGGATGTGGCGCGGGGGCGTCTGAAGCTGCTGTACGACGCCGGTACCGAGATCGGCACCACCCTCGACGTGGTGCGCACCTGCGAGGAGCTGACGGAGTTCGCCGCGGCGCGGTTCGCCGACTACGCCACCGTCGACCTGCTGGAGGAGGTGCTGCGCGGCGAGGAGCCGACGGCCGCGGGCCCCGGGCACGAGATGCGCCGGGTGGCCTTCACGGGGCTGCAGGAGGACACCGCGCTCTACCCGCTGGGCGAGCTGATCCACTTTGTGCCGTCCACGCGGGTGGGTTTCGGCATCCGCAGGGGCGAGGCGGTCCTGGAGTCGGACCTGGCCGCGTACGCCGGATGGCAGAAGCAGGATCCGGAGCGGGCCAGGAAGCTCGTCGAGCACGGAATCCACTCGATGATCGCGGTGCCGTTGCGCGCCCGTGGCGTGATTCTGGGCGTGGTGCTGTTCTGGCGCTCCCAGAAGCCCGAGCCGTTCGAGGAGGAGGACCTGTCCCTCGCGGAGGAGCTGGTCGCGAGGGCCGCGGTCAGCATCGACAACGCCCGCCGCTACACCCGCGAGCACACCATGGCGGTGACCCTTCAGCGCAGTCTGCTGCCGCGCGGACTGCCCGAGCAGAACGCCATCGACGTCGCCTACCGCTACCGGCCCGCGCAGGCCGGGCTCGGCGGGCTCGGCGGCGTCGGCGGGGACTGGTTCGACATCATCCCGCTGCCGGGGGCCCGGGTGGCGCTTGTGGTGGGCGACGTCGTGGGCCACGGCCTGCACGCCGCGGCGACCATGGGCAGGCTGCGGACCGCGGTGCACAACTTCTCCAGCCTGGACCTACCGCCCGACGAGCTCCTGTGGCACCTCGACGAGCTGGTCGCCCGCATCGACCAGGAAGAGACCGTGGACGGCACGGAGGGCAGGGAGGGGGTCACCGGAGCCACCTGCATCTACGCGATCTACAACCCGGTGTCCGGACACTGCACGATGTCACGGGCCGGCCATCTCCAGCCTGTCGTCGTCCACCCGGACGGCACCGCGGTCTTCGCCGATGTGCCGGGCGGCCCGCCGCTCGGGCTCGGCGGGCTGCCCTTCGAGACCCTGGACCTTCAGCTGCCCGAGGACAGCCGCCTGGTGCTGTACACGGACGGGCTCATCGAGGACCGCGACCGCGACATCGACGACGGCCTGGCGCTGCTGCGCCAGACACTGGGGGAGCACGCGGACCAGAGCCCGGAGGAAACCTGCGAGGCGGTGCTGAAGGAGCTGCTGCCGGAAACCCCGCGCGACGACATGGCGCTGCTCGTCGGCCGTACGCGCATCCTGGACTCCAGCCGGGTGACCGACTGGGACGTGCCGCCCGACCCGTCGGCCGTGGGACGGGTGCGGTCCGACGTCTCCCGCAAGCTGGCCGAGTGGGGTCTGGAGGAGGAGGCCTTCACGACGGAGCTGATCCTCAGCGAGCTGGTCACCAACGCGATCCGGTACGCCACGGGCCCGATCCGCGTACGGCTGATCCGTGACCGCTCGCTGATCTGCGAGGTCTCGGACCACAGCAGCACGTCCCCGCACCTGCGCCAGGCGGCGACCACGGACGAGGGCGGCCGGGGGCTGTTCCTGGTCGCCCAGTTCGCGGAGCGCTGGGGCACGCGGTACACCCCGGACGGCAAGGTCATCTGGACGGAACAGCCGCTGCCGGCCGAGGAGCCGTGAGCGCGGGCGTCAGCCGCCTTCCGGGCCCAGCGGGCGTCCGCACTTCATGTTCCAGCGGCCGCCGCGCCCGGTGAGTTCCGTCAGGGTCAGGGGGGCGACGTCCAGGCGCCAGAACGCCTCCGGTGGCAGGGACAGCGCCTGCACGATCGCCGCCCGCGTCACCGCCGGGTCGACGACCGCGAGGACACGGCCGGCGTCGGGCGGGAGCGACTCCAGCCACGCGCCCACCCGCGCGCACAGCGACCGCAGCGACTCGCCGCCGTGCGGTGCGCACGACGGGTCACTGAGCCACGCAGACACCGACTCCGGCTCGCTCGCGCTCACTTCGTCCAGTCGTCGCCCACGCCAGCGGCCCAGGTCCCACTCGCCGAGGGCCTCGGCAGGCTCCGCCCGCAGGCCCAACTCGGCTGCTGTCTCCCGGCAGCGCGCGGACGGGCCGCTCAACAGCCGGTCCGCGCGCGGCAGCGCACCCGCGGCGGCGCGGGCGCGGCGCGCTCCCGACTCGTCCAGCGGCGCGTCGCCGTCGAAGCGGGCCTCGCGCAGCGCCGCGTTCGTCGCCGGTGAGACCAACATCACCCGTACTGTCATGCCGTGCGCTCGCTTCTCCCTCGCGGCCAAGGAACAAGCACATCATGGGCGTTCGGGCGCCCGGTCACGCGCCCCTGCGCCGTAGCGGCGCAGGCCCGCAAGCGGTACGGTCTCGTGGACATGACGAAGGTGTGACGGAAGTCCGGTGAGAATCCGGCACGGTCGCGCCACTGTGTACCCGCTCCCCGCGGGAAGTCAGACCCAGCACCTTCGTCTCAGGCACCACGATCGGGACGCGTGTTCCCCCAGGAGGTTCTGCCATGGCACATTCTGCCGCGCCCGCCACCGCCGCACCGGCCATCACCCCCATCTCGCTCAAGGCCATCGCCCCGTGGGCGCTCTTCTTCGGCGTTCTGATGCTGGTTCTGCTCTACTTCGTCGGCGCCGAGCAGGGCGCCACCTCGCTCATCTCCGGCGAGAACGTCCACGAGTGGGTCCACGACGGACGCCATCTGCTCGGCTTCCCCTGCCACTAGTACTTCTTCAAAGCTCAGGGGAAACACCATGAACTCCATTTCTGTCAGAGGCCTGCTCGGCCGCGGCATGCTCGCGGGCCTGGTCGCCGGCGTCTTCGCTCTCGTCGTCGCGTATCTGCTCGGTGAGTCCCCTGTGGACGCCGCCATCGCGTTCGAGGAGAGCCACAGCCACGAGCACGGCGGCGAGGAACTCGTCAGCCGCACCATGCAGTCCACGGGCGGTCTCGCCACCGGCGTAGTGGTCTTCGGCGTCGCGATCGGCGGCATCGCCGCCCTCGCGTTCGCTGTCGCGCTCGGCCGCATCGGCCGGTTCGGCCCGCGCGCCACGGCCCTGCTGGTCGCCCTCGGCGCGCTGCTGAGCGTGTACGTCGTGCCGTTCCTCAAGTACCCGCCGAACCCGCCGGCCGTCGGTGACCCCGACACGATCGGCCAACGCACAACGCTGTACTTCCTGATGATCCTGCTCAGCGTCCTGCTCACGGTCGCCGCGGTGATCCTCGGCAGGCGCCTGGCTCCCCGCCTCGGCAACTGGAACGCGTCCATCGCCGCGGCGGCCGCGTTCGTCGTCGCCGCCGGTCTCGCCTTCGCCTTCCTGCCCTCGTTCAACGAGGTGCCGAAGGGCTTCCCGGCAACCGTGGTCTGGGAGTTCCGGCTGGCCACGCTCGCCATCCAGGTCACCCTGTGGACCTGCTTCGGACTGGTCTTCGGGTACCTCGCTGAGCGGCTCCTCACACCGGGGACCGCGACGGCGGCGGACGGGAAGGGCACCGCATCGCGGGCGACAGCCGCCGCGAACTGACCGAGCCGGGGGCTCAGCCCCAGACCCTCCCCCTACGCCCTGGCGGGGCGTGGGGGGGACCTCCAAGAGGCTTGTTTCCGGGGCTCCGCCCCGGCCCCCGCGCCTCGGGGCGTCCGGGGTCCGGGGTGAAGCCCCAGTCGTCCCGCAGACGCCTCCACCGCGTCCGCGACAGCGACGAAGAAGCGCGCGTGCGCGAGGTGGCTGCACGGAGGCTCTTCAACGGCCTTTGGCCGCAGCCGCGGGCAGCGACACCTCGAAGCGGCAGCCGCCCGTCACATTGCGTACGTCGGCGTGGCCGGCGTGCGCCTCGACGATGCCGCGGACGATGGCGAGGCCAAGACCCGCCCCGGCCGGGGGCGTACGCGCCTGCGTGCCGCGCCAGCCCGTGTCGAAGACACGGGGCAGGTCCTCCTCCGGGATGCCGCCGCAGCCGTCGGTGACGGACAGCACCACCCACTCCTCGCGGCGCTCGGCGGCAACGGCGACCGTGCCGTCGGCCGGGGTCCGGCGGATCGCGTTGACGAGGAGGTTCGCCAGGACTCGGGTCATCTCCTTGCCGTCCACCTCGACCGGGACCGGCTCGACACGGTCGCCGACGAGGCGTACGCCGTACTCCCGGGCGAGCGGGTCAGCCCCGGCGAGCGCCTCGCCGACCAGGTCGTACACCGACATCCGGGTGGGTGTGAGGGCCAGCGTGCCCGCGTGGATGCGGGAGAGCTCGAAGAGGTCGCCGACCATGGAGTTGAGGCGGTCGACCTCGGTGCGGATCTGGCGGAAGTAGCGCTCGGGATCCTGGACTACGCCGTCCTCAAGGGCTTCTGACATCGCGCGCAGCCCGGCCAGCGGGGTGCGCAGATCGTGCGAGATCCAGGCGACGAGCTCGCGGCGGGAGGTCTCCAGGGCGCGCTCTCGCTCGCGGGAGGCGGCGAGCCGGTCGCTGGTGGCGGTGAGTTCGCGGCTGAGTGCGGCCAGTTCGGCGGTGGACGCCCCGTCGGGGGCGGCGAAGGAGCCGCCGTCGCCGAACGAGCGTGCCGCCAGGGCGAGTTCCCGGCTGCGGGCGACGACCCAGCGGCCGAGCAGCAGCGCGGTGGCGAGCGAGACGACCGCCGTCATCGCGACGACCGTGGTGACGACGGTGAGGTCGTGCGCGGACAGGAACATGGCCTGGGCGACCGCGAGCGTCCCGGCGAGCATGGCGGTGACCGCGACGGCGGCGACGACGGTGAGGGAGACGGCGACGGACCGATGACGCAGCAGACGCAGGACCAGCGCGCCGAGGAGGCCGACGGCGGCGGCCCCGAGGAAGGCGAAGAGCGCGATGAGGAGCATGTCCCGCACGGTGATCAGACCTCGTTTCGTGGTACGTGGTTGCGCGGTGCGTGACCCTGCGGTGCGTCACCGTGCGGCCCCTGGCCATGCGGTGCGTGACCCTGCGGTGCGCCCTCGCCCGGGGAGGCGTCCCTGGGCACGTCGAAGCGGTAACCCACGCCCCACACCGTCTGGATCAGCCGCGGCCTTGCCGGATCATCCTCGATCTTGCCGCGCAGCCGCCGCACATGAACCGTGACAGTGGACAGATCGCCGAACTCCCAGCCCCATACGTCCTGCATCAGCCGCTCCCGGCCGATCGCCTTCCCCGGGTGCCGCATCAAGTGCGCGAGCAGGTCGAACTCCCGCAGGGTCAGGCCCAGTTCACGCCCGTCCTTGGTGGCCCGCCGCGCCGCCGGATCCAGCACGATGCCCGCGGCCGCCAGCTCGGGCCCCGCCCGCCGCTCCCCCGCCGCGCCGCCCCGGCGCAGTACGGACTCGACCCGGAGCACCAGCTCGCGCGGGCTGAACGGCTTGGTGACATAGTCGTCCGCCCCTACTTCGAGCCCCAGGATCCGGTCGTCCTCGTCGCCCCGCGCGGTCAGCATGATCACTGGCACGGCGGCGCGCGCGCCGGCCCGGAGCCTGCGGCACACCTCCAGGCCGTCCATGCCCGGCAGCATCAGATCGAGGACGACCAGATCGGGCAGCCGCGCGGCGGCGAGCCGGAGCGCCTCTGGCCCGTCGGCGGCCCGGTCCACGGTGAAGCCCGCGCGCTCCAGATAGCCCGTGACGACCTCGGCTACGGTCGGATCGTCGTCGACGACCAGAATGTTGTGCATAAGGCCAGTGTCCTCGTACTGAGCACGGTCTACGGCACCGCCCCCTTACGAAACAATGACGCCCGAGGCCCCCGAGCAACGGCCGAGGAACCGGGTCCTGCGAGACCGCGGACGTCCGATTCGTTCAAGACCGCAGGTCCGGCCCTGCCTACGGTGAGGTCATGACTCCACGACTCGATGCGATCGGCCTCGTCGTCGCCGACATGGCCGCCTCGCTCGCCTTCTACCGACGGCTCGGCCTGGACATCCCCGCCGAAGCCGACTCCGCGCCCCACGCCGAGGCCACGCTGCCGAGCGGGCTGCGCGTGCTGTGGGACACCGAGGAGACCGTCCGCTCCTTCGACCCCGGCTGGACCCGGCCCGCCGGCGGCGGCGAGCGCCTCGGTCTCGCCTTTCTCTGTGACAGCCCCGCCGAGGTGGACTCGGTGTACGCCGAGCTGACCGAGGCCGGCTACAAGGGGCATCTGCCGCCCTGGGACGCCTTCTGGGGGCAGCGCTACGCGGTCGTTCTGGACCCTGACGGCTGTGCCGTCTCGCTGTTCGCCAGCGCCGAGTAGGCACCCAGGGTGATTCCGGCCAGCTCGCGCATTTCGCGGGCGAGGTGCGCCTGGTCGGCGCAGCCTGCCGCGAGTGCCGCTTCGGCGTACGGCACACCTTCCCGTACGAGCGTCAGCGCACGCTGCAGCCGCAGCACCCGGGCCAGCGTTTTGGGCCCGTAGCCGAAGGCGTCCAAGGAGCGGCGGTGCAACTGGCGCGCGCCGAGGCCGATTGCCTCCGCCGCGCCCGCGACCGTGCCGCCCGCCTTCAGGCGGCTCACCACCTCGCTCAGCAGCGGATCGGGCGGGCCGGCCGCGGCCGCGCGCCGCAGCGCCACGGCCTCCAGCTCTTTCACCGGGTCCGCGGCCTCGTCGATCCGCTCCGTGAGCCGGCGCGCTTCGGCACCGCCCCACAGGTCGGCGAGCTCGACCCGCTGGTCGCGCAGCTCGTGCGCCGGTACCCCGAGGAACGCGGGCGCGGTCCCGGGCGCGAAGCGCACTCCCGCGTACACGAGGGCGAGATCGACCTCGGCGGCGTGGGCGTGGGTGTCGGGTCCCGCCACGAGGAGGCGGCCGTCGGCCCACAGCAGGTCCATGCAGCCGTCGGGGAGCACGGGATACACGGCGCCCGCCGACACCGTGCGCGTCCAGACGATGGCGCCTTCGAGCCTCGACGGCCATTCCTCGTACACACCGTCGAGGCTACGGCGTTGCCACTCACGCAGCTCGCCTGACAACGTCACTCGCTGTAGGCCACAATGGCGATCTGCGTGAAGTCGAGCGTTCTCGGGGGGCGGCCGTGGCGGCACTGATGGAGTTCACAACGGACAGCGGTGCGCAGGTCACGGTCGAGGTCGACCGGCACGGGCCGGGCGCCAAGCTCGTCTCGCGCGGCGAGAACTCCCTCGCCCAAGTGGGGCGTACGTTCGACGACGCGCTGGTGGGAATCCGTTCCGCGGCCGAGTCCGCACTCAAGGTCTTCAGGGACGGGACACTCAAACCGGACGGCGTGGAGCTGGAGTTCGGCGTGAAGCTCATGGCGGAAGCCGGCGCGGTCATCGCCAAGAGCTCCGCCGAGGGTCATCTGACCGTCAAGCTCTCCTGGTCCCCGGGGAACGGACCGTCCTCGGCCGCGCCCGACCCGGCCGGAGAGACCGCGGTCGGGCAGTGATGGATTCGCCCTCGTGGCACGCCCGCATCGACCGGGGCGGGGCGGTGGCGGGATCCGGCTTCCTCGTCTCCGACCGGCACGTGCTGACCTGCGCGCATGTCGTCGGCCAGGAGGACGCGGCCGAGATCGTCTTCACCGGCGTGCCCGGTCTGGAGCCGGTTCGCGCGACGGTGGCGGTGCGCGGCGCATGGTCCGGCCGGAATCAGGACCCGGGCGATGTCGCCGTACTCGAACTGGGCCGGCCCGTTCGGATCGCACCCGCCGCCTTCGCAGGCCTCGACGAGCCGCACCGGATGCCGACGCCGAAACTCGTGGCGTACGGATTCCCCGCCGGGTACGGCGAGGAGGGTGTGCAGAGTGAATTACGCGCCACCTCCCGCCAGTTGATCGGCAATGAGTGGAGTCAGCTGGAACTCTGGGCGGGTCACGGCCAGGAACCGTCGTACGGGTTCAGCGGATCCGCGGTCATGCTGGAGAACGGCGCCGTGGTCGGAATGGTCTCCGCACACGACGAGACGGTGCGTAACGGCCGGATGATCCCGGCGCAGGTGCTCGCCCGCCACTGGCCGCCCGTCGCCGACCTCATCCCCACCCCTGGGTATCCGGCCGAGGAGAAACGCCGGCTGCGGGAGCTGATCGAACTGACCGCCCGTGCGCCGGAGCCGGGATACGCCGTGGACCGGCTGCTGCAGGCGGCGATTGCGCCGCTCGGCGTCGACGTACCGGCGCACTCGGTGAACAACCTGTGGCAGGCGGTCTGGTACCTGCTCTCCGAGACCCTCCCCCGTCCCGCTTCTCTCCCACTCGCCGAACTCGCCGTACGGCTGGCCGACCTGGTCGAGGACTCCTCGCTCGGCCGGGACCTGCGCGCCTGGTCGCTTGCGCACCGCGGCACGCACGGGCACGCGGCGGGCGCGGTCTCGCCTCCTCCCCCGCCCCCACTGACGCCTCCCCCGTCTGTTCCACCGCTGCACGCGACTGCGCCGCACCTGCCACCGCAGCCGCCCGCCCCTGCCGGTGTGCGCGCCCCGGCGCGCCCCTGGTCGCCCATCCTCGTCGCGATCAGGCACAGCGGGGCCGACCGCAATGCCGTGCTGGCGGAGGTCGCCGCGTACCGCGACGGCCACCGCCTGCTGGTCGGCGAGAAGCGGCTGCTCCGGGCCCAGGTGCGGGACTGGGCGCTGGACCGTGTCGACGAGGCGTTCGGCGAGATCGATTCCGAGGGCCGGGAGCTGATCGCGTTCGCGCTGCCGCGCGGCTGGATCAACCAGCCGGTCGACCAGTGGACCCAGCGCAAGGGCATCCGCACCCCGCTCGGCTGCCGCTCGCCGGTCGTGGTGATGGACCAGGACCGGCGGAGCAGCGATCTGCTCCAGTTCAAGCTGCGCAAGATGTGGGACGTACTCGACCGGCAGGAGGGCTGCGCCGTCCACCCCGTCCACTGCGACAGTGCCCAGCGGCCCGAGCGGCTCTCCGTGCAACTGCAGGAGGTGCACGGGCCGGTGGGCATGGCCAGACCGCCGAAGTCCGCGCGCGACAAGGAGCTGCACCGAGCGGTTCTGGACGCGCCGTCGCCGATCGTGCTGTGGCCCCGGACGGGCTGCCCGGGCAGGCGCGGCGCCGGGCAGTGTGCTCTGGACTGCCGGCGCGACGGCTTCCTCGACACGCTGGCCGAGCAGCTCGCCCAGCTGCCGCCGACCGAACTGCCCGAGCGCGTCCTGGAGTTGCGCAGGCGGGCGTTCCTCCACGAGGGACCGGAGCCGCACTGGGCGGACGGCCTGTCCCTGGTGTGGGAGGACCCCCGCTGGTTTCCCGAGGCGCGCAGGCTGAACGACTCCCCTGTCGGCTGAGAGAACAGGAGCGACCCGCATGTCCCTGTGGCCCGTCTACCGCGGCTCGAGCGAACCCCACGACGGAGTGCACCGGCTGCCGCCGCCCCCGCCCTGGCGGGCCTTCAACGGCGGGCCGCCGCTGGGCCTGCCCAGCGCGGACGAGGACGCTGCGGCCTCGCCGTACCGGGCCCATCGCGCCGAGACGTACCGCCCGACGGAGAAGGCCGTCCAGCTGGTCAACGCGGCGCTGTATCTGCGGCGTCCGCTGCTGGTCACGGGACCGCCCGGAAGCGGCAAGTCGAGCCTGCCCTACGCGGTCGCCCGGGAGCTGGGCCTGGGACCCGTGCTGCGCTGGAACATCACCAGCCGGGCGACGCTCACGGACGGGATCTATCAGTACGACCCGCTGTCCCGGCTGTACGCGGCGGGCCGCCGGGCAGAGGACGGACCCGTAGAGGACGGCGCGGTCGAGGACCATCTGCGGCTGGGCCCGCTGGGCACCGCCCTGTTGCCGTACGAGCATCCTCGGGTGCTGCTCATCGACGAGATCGACAAGAGCGATCTCGATCTGCCCAACGATCTCCTGCACATCCTGGAGGAGGGCCAGTACGAGATCCCGGAGCTGGTGCGCGCGGCACGGACACGGCCGACGGCGGATGTCCTGATCGCGGACTCGGACGACCGGGTCACCTTGCCGCACGGCCGGGTGCGCTGCCGTGCCTTTCCCTTCGTGGTGCTCACCAGCAACGGCGAGCGGGAGTTCCCGCCGGCTTTTCTCCGCCGTTGCGTGACGCTCGAGCTCAAACAGCCGCTGCCCGTCCATCTGGTGGACATCGTGCGGGCGCACCTGGGTGAGCCGGACGACGAGGCGCGCGAGCTGGTGGCGCTCTTCCTGGAGCGGGGCAGCGCCGGAGAGCTGGCGACCGACCAGTTGCTCAACGCCATCTATCTGACGCGTGCCTCGGGGCTGGACGCGGTGTCGCGCGAGGACCTGGCGGAGAGCCTCATGCCGTATCTGAGCCGGGCCACGAACGCGCTCGACGGCGATGACCTCTGACCGGCTGGACACCCTGGCCCGGGTGCTGGCCCACGCCGCCGGGGAGCCGCCCACCGGTCGGGAGCTCGCCGAACTGCTGTGGCTGGCACGGCAGATGGAGAGTCCTGGGGCCGGTGTCGGCACCGCGGACGGCCCGGCGTCCTTGGCCCGGATGCCGTCGCCTCCGGTCGGCGGGCAGCGGCCACGCGCGGACCCGCCTCAGCCGTCCCCACCGGTGACGGCACGCGACGCGCAGCCGCCGAGGAGCGCCCCGCACCCCGAGCGGGTGCCGCTGCACACTCCTGCCGGTCCGCCCTCCGCACCGTTCGACGCCGCAGGCGAGGGAGCCGACCCGGACGGCGGGACCGGCGGTGGATACGCGCCACTGCTGGCGCCCGCCCCGCCCATGCTCCCCCGGCCGTTGGCGATCCAGCGCTCCGTGCGCCCGCTGAGCCGCAGGGTGCCCAGCGCGCACGGCTGGGAGCTGGACGAGACGGAAACCGTCAACCGGATCGCGACGCTGGGCGCCCGGCGCGAGCTGTGGCTGCCCGTGCTGCGGCCACGGCGAGAGCGCTGGCTGCATCTCCGCCTCGTCTTCGACAGTGGACCGACCATGCCCATGTGGCGGCCGCTGCTGCGCGATCTGCGAACCGCCATGGAACAGACCGGTGCGTTCCGCACGGTGGACAGCGTGCTCCTCGATGCGCGCGGCGAAGTGCCGCAGAGGCACTGGGAGCGGGGCCGCACCGCCGTCATGGTGATCAGCGACTGTATGGGGCCGCAGTGGCGCGAGGGCCCGGCCGGCCGGCAGTGGTACCGCACACTGCGCGCCTGGGCGAACGAGCTGCCGGTTGCGGTCGTGCAGCCGCTTCCGGAACGCCTGTGGCGTCACACCGCCTTCCCTCCCGCGGCCGGGCTCCTCTCCGCGCCCGGCCCAGGCGCCGCCAACGCGGCGCTGGACTTCGTCCCCTACGAGAGCGGCCCGGGCGGGGAGGGCGTCCCGGTTCCCGTGCTGGAGCCTTCGCCGGCCTGGCTCGGCAACTGGGCGTCCCTGGTGGCCACTTCGGGCGGCACCCGGATCCCGGGCACCGCTGCTTACGCGACCGCCCGGCCACCGGGCGCGTTCGGCGCCGAGGGGCTCGACCTGGAGGATGTGGAGCCGGAGGAGCTGGTCCTGCGGTTCCGTTCGCTCGCCTCGCGCCAGGCCTTCCGGCTGGCGGCCCATCTGGCCGTCGGCACTGCGCACTTGCCGGTGATGCGTCTGGTGCAGGCGGCGATCGAGGAGCGTCCGGAACCGCAGCATCTGGCGGAAGTGGTGCTGAGCGGGATGCTGAAGGCGCTTCCGGACGCGGCGGCGGGCTCGTACGTCTTCCGTCCCGGGGTCCGCGAGGTGCTGCTGGGGACACTGCCGCGTACGGCGCTGGCGGCCACGACCCGGCTGTTGGGCCGGGTGAGCGCCCAGCTCGAGTCGCGGGCGGGTGCGGTCCCGGGCGAGTTCCGCGCCCTGGTGGCGGGGCGGGGCGGGCCGGTCGGGGCTGCGTTGGGCGATCCGTTCGCGCTGGTGAGCCGGGAGAGCGTGCAGCTGCTGCGGGGGCCGGAGCCGTACGGCGCCGGCACCCCACAAGGTGCGATGGAGCTCCTGGACAACCGTTACGAGGTGGGCGGACTGCTCGGCAGGGGCGCGACCGGAGAGGTCCGGCGTGCCTACGACCGGTCCTGGAGGCGCCCGGTCGCCATCAAGATCTACCGGTTCGGCGCCGGTGTGTCATCGGCCGACCGGGAGGCGATCTCGGAGGACTTCGTGGCGCAGGCGCGCCATCTGGCCTCCCACCCTTCGCTGCGGCACCCCCAACTGGCCGCCGTGTACGACGGGTTCGCCCAGGACGGCGCATGCTTCCTGGTCATGGAGCTGGTGGAAGGAGGATCGCTGCGCGAACTCCTGGCACGACTGCCGTCCGGCCTGGTGGAGGAGCGCCTCACGGAGCTGGCGCGTGATCTTCTGACCGGGATCGAGGTACTGCACCTTGCGGGGTTCGTGCACGGTGACATCAAGCCGGCCAACATCCTGATGTCGCCGGAGCGCGGTCCCGTGCTCTGCGACTACGGCGTGGCGTGGGCCCAGCCGCTGGAGGCACGGACTCCGGACCGGACCGCCACCGAGGTGCGACTCACCGCATCGGCCACCATCGGGGAGTTCGGCCTGCCCGGGACTCCCCGCTATCTCGCCCCCGAGCGCATCAGGTCCAGTGACGGGAGCACGCGCGGGCCGATCGATCTGTACTCCTTGGGCTGTGTGCTGTACGAACTCGCCACCGGCTCGTACGCGATACCCGGGGACGATCTTCAGACCGTGCTGCGAGGGCATCTGGAGGCTACGCGCGAGAGGCACAGCCCGCAGCTCGCGGACCTGTCCCCCGCGCTCCGTTCGGTGATCCTCGAACTGCTCGACAAGGATCCCCGGCGACGAGCGATGGGCGAAGCCCGGCTGAGCGCCCTCACGGAGGAGACTCTCCCCTCCCCCTCGGTGCCGACGCAGAGGCTCCACTACCGGGTGCTCGGCTCGCCGATGGCCGAGGACGGCGCGACCGTGCTGGAGGTGCCGTACGAGCCGAGCGTGGTGCTGGCGCGGCTGCTGCTGGCCCGCGGCAGCCCAGTGCCCGTCACCGAACTGCGCACGCTCTCCCCGGGAGCGGGCGAAGATCTGCGCGGACTGGTCGGGCGGCTGCAGGAACGCGGACACCCGGTTCGCGCCGCGGACCACGCCTTCGTTCTGCCGCTCGACGACATCGATCTCGACCTGCTCGACATGGAGCGCCATGTCGAGCTCGCACACGAGGCCCAGGCGGCCGACGCCCCTGCCGAGGCCATTCGCCACTACGACGCGGCGCTCTCGCTCTGGGACTACGAACCGCTCGCGAACGTGCCGGGCGGCTGGGCCCGGGCGGAGCGGCAGCGGTTCCTGGACCGGCGCGAATCGCTGACCAGGGACCGGGACGATCTCCTTCACGCCATCGCGCCCGACGCCGCCGCGTGGGTCGTGCTGGAAGTCGTCCTTCCCGCGAACGTGTATCCGCTGGAGCCGTTCGCCACGGCGCTGCACGTTGCGACAGGCGGATTCTTCGAATCCGTGCCTCCTCCGCACCGGGGGCATCTCCTGGGGCAGCCGTCCTATGTGATCCGCCTGCCCATTCCGAGCGGGACCACCACGTCCGCTGTCGTCACCTGGGCTGCCACGACACTGCCCCAGCGCATGGTGCGGCTGTTGCCGGACATCCCGGCGCCCGTCCTGATGCGCGTCCTGGTCATGGAGTGGGGCGCCGAGCTGGCCGATCTGCTGCCCTTCGGGCTCGAGAGGCCCGGTACGGGACTGGTGGTGACCGTCGGCGTGTCCAACCCGGTCCACGCCGGACTGGACCCGGAGCTGCAACACGACTTCATCCAGATCGCAGCGGGGGTCGCCGGCCGCAACGCGGCGGTCACCGGTCACTACCGGGTCGTCGACGTGGCTCGCGGTGCGGCTGCGGGACCGTCGGACCCGTTCCCGAGCCGCCGCGCCCAGAGACAGCCGGAGAGACCGGCGGAGACGAGAAGGGAGACGCCGAAGGCACCACGGGCCAGGGCCCCCCAGTCGGAGTCGGCCGAACCGGCACAGGAGGAGGACCGTGCTTCCTGGCTGCGGCGCCTCTTCCCGCGCCGCCGCGATGACGACAACGGCCCGGGCCATCCGGGCTCGGTCTGAGTCCTCGCCCTCTCCGCCCGGCGGCCTACTCCTTGGACTCCATGTCGCGGCCGTTGTCGCGGCCGTTGTCGCGGCCGTTGTCGCGGCCGTTGTCGCGGCCGTTGTCGCGGTGCTCCTTCGCACGGTGCTCCCGGGTCGTGTGCAGCCGGGACTTCACATCGTCCGGCGGCAGGAACCGCGACCACCGCTCCGGGAACTCCGAGGGCATCTCCCCGGTGTCGTCCGCGTCGTCATCGTCGTCGTCCTCGTCCCCGAAGACGTGGGCCGCCCTCGCCCGGGCCAGGACCTCCGCCGCGTGGGCGGCGCGGACGCGTTCGTTGGCCGCGCGGGCCGCGGCCGTGGCGACCGACGGCCAGACGCGGTCGATCGCGGCGTTCACCGCCGCACCCACCAGGACGGCGAAGGCGGTGAGGCCGATCCACAGCAGGACGGCGATGGGCGCGGCGAGCGAGCCGTAGATCGTGGGGCCCTCGACCGTGCTGGTGAGGTAGATGCGGAGCAGGAAGCTGCCGAACACACCCATCCCGAGCGCCACCAGCGCTCCGGGCACGTCCTCGATCCACGGGGACCGGACGGGGACGGACACGTGGTACAGCGTGGTCAGGAACGCGATCGAGAGCAGGCTGACCACCGGCCAGTACAGGACGCTGACGACTTCCGTGCTCCATGGGATGAACTCCACCACCCGGTCAGGCCCCACCACCGCCAGCGGCAGCACCACCGCGCCGATCAGCAGGGCCACGATGTAGAGCAGGAAGGCGAGCAGCCGGGTGGCGACGATGCCGCGCTGCCCGTCGAGGCCGTACATCACGGTGATGGTGTCGATGAAGACGTTCACCGCCCGCGATCCCGACCACAGAGCGATCGCGAAGCCGATGGAGATGATGTCGGGACGGCCGCCGTGGGTGACGTCCGCCAGCAGGGGCTTCGCGATCTCGTTGACGCCCCGTTCGGACAGCACCGTGCCGACCGCGGCCAGGATGTTCTCCTCGATCGAGGCGACGGTGGTGGTGTTGGTCCAGTTGTCGATATAGCCGAGGAGACCGATCAGGCCGAGCATGAGCGGCGGCAGGGACAGCAGCGTGAAGAACGCCGCCTCGGCGGCGAGGCCCAGGATGCGGTACTCGATGCACGAATTGACCGTGTCCTTCAGCAGCAGCCATGCCATCTTCCGCTTGGAGACGTTGCGGTAGAGCACTCGGGCCCGGTGGAGTCGGCCCGATGGCCGCTCGGGTGTTTCATTTGCTGCCTGCACCTCCTTACCGTATCGGCATGGCAGCTACCACCCACACAGTGACCAACCAGGCTCCGCCCCTGGTGGGGTACGACGTCTACACCTCCGACCAGGCGCTCACCGAGGGCGTGGAGCGGCATGTAGCGCCGGAACTCCTCGACGAGGCACAGGAAGAGCTCAGAGAGCTCGGCCGCACCGCGGGCTCCGCGCAGGCCCAGGAATGGGGGGTGCGGGCCAACGAGAATCCGCCGAAACTGCGGACGCACGACCGGTACGGAAACCGGATCGACGAGGTCGAGTTCCATCCGGCCTGGCACCGGCTGCTGGGCCACGGCGTCTCCGCGGGTCTGACGAACGCATGGGGCACCCCGGCCGGGCATGTGCGGCGCGCGGCCGGGTTCCTGGTGTGGACGCAGGCCGAGGCCGGGAACGGCTGTCCGCTGTCGATGACGCACGCCTCCGTCCCGGCGCTGCGTACGGACCCGGCGCTGGCGGCCGAGTGGGAGCCGCGGCTGACCTCGCGGGTGTACGAGGAGGGGCTGCGGCCTGCCTCGCTGAAGGCGGGGTCGCTGTTCGGGATGGGGATGACGGAGAAGCAGGGCGGCAGCGACGTCAGGGCCAATACGACGCGGGCCGAGCCCATCGCCGGTGACGGTGAGTACGTGCTCACCGGTCACAAGTGGTTCTGCTCGGCTCCGATGAGTGACGGTTTTCTGGTACTCGGCCAGGCGGCCGGGGGCTTGACCTGTTTCCTGGTGCCTCGGGTGCTGGAGGACGGGACGAGGAACGTGTTCCGGATCCAGCGGCTCAAGGACAAGCTGGGCAACAGGTCCAATGCGTCGAGCGAGGTCGAGTTCGACGGGACGTGGGCGCGCCGGGTCGGCGACGAGGGGCGCGGGGTGCGCACGATCATCGAGATGGTGGCGGCGACCCGGCTCGACTGCGTCCTCGGATCGGCCGCGTTGATGCGGCAGTCGGTCGCGCAGGCGATCCACCACAGCGCGTACCGCAGCGCGTTCGGCGGGCTGCTGATCGACAAGCCGCTGATGCGCAACGTACTGGCCGATCTGGCGCTGGAGTCGGAGGCGGCTACGACGCTGGCGCTGCGGCTCGCCGCGGCGTACGACGCCGACACGGAGGAGGAGCGGGCGTTCCTACGCCTTGCGGTGCCCGCGGCCAAGTACTGGGTGACCAAGCGGTGTACGCCGACGGTGGCCGAGTCGCTGGAGTGTCTGGGCGGCAATGGCTACGTCGAGGAGTCGGGGCTGCCGCGGCTGCTGCGGGAGTCGCCGCTCAACTCGATCTGGGAGGGCTCGGGCAACGTACAGGCGCTGGACGTCCTTCGGGCGCTCCAGAGGGAGCCGCAGGCGCTGAACGCATTCCTGCAGGAGGTCGGCACGGCGCGGGGCGCGGACCACCGGCTGGACGGGGCGATCAAGGACCTGCTGACCGAGCTGGCCGATCTGAACGGCATCGAGGCGCGGGCGCGGCGGCTGGTGGAGCGGATGGCGCTGGTGCTTCAGGGGTCGCTACTGGTGCGCTGGGCGCCGCCGGAGGTGGCGGACGCGTTCTGCGCGTCGCGGCTGGGCGGGGACTGGGGCGCGGCCTTCGGCACGCTGCCGCACACGCTGGACCTGGCGTCGATCGTGGACCGGGCACGAGCGGTGGTCTGACAGCGCGGGCTGCGGACTGCGGACCACAACCGGCCCCTCCGGGCGCCGTCGCCGCACGGTGCGAGCCTCAGGGAAGACTGTCGGGGTGGTGCTGCGCCGACACGGCACCACCCCGCGCTCCGTCATGCACCCCACAACGCAGGGCGGTGCGGTGCATGACGGACCACCGGAACGAACCGGTGCTCCGTCAGCCTCGTACACACGCACACCCGTTCGCGAGGGTTGCAAAGGGTTGCAGCTTTGTCCGCCGTATCGCCACGGCTCTCGGCCAGGAGGGGCACGATTGTGTCAGCCCCCCGCACTCGGACGCTGGCCTCGCCCAGGAGGACCCCAGTGCAGACGACATCACTCGACATGGCCAGACTCGCCGCCATGGACACCGCGGAGGCCGCCCGGCTGCTGAAGGGAGTGCGGGACGCCACGCTCAGCGGTCGCCCGTCGCGAGTCGGCCCGCGGGCCGACATCGAGGAGTCCTGGCAGCGGATGCTGCGCGGGGGCGTGGATCCCGACCGGGGCCGAAGGGCCGGCCTGCTGCCGCTGGAGGAGTTGGAACGCCGCCGGCACGCCTCGCCGCTACGGGAAGTGCTGCCCGTCCTGCGGGACGGTCTGGTGTCGATCGCCGAGGCGGCGCAGCACATCATGGTCGTCGCGGACACGGAGGGAAAGCTGCTCTGGCGCGAGGGCAAGGCGACCGTGCTGCGCAAGGGCGACTCGCACGGGTTCGTGCTGGGCGCCGACTGGAACGAGGACCTCGTCGGCACCAACGGCATCGGCACCCCCCTCGTCTCCCGGCGGCCGGTCCAGGTGCACTCCGCGGAGCACTTCGTCTCCGCCCACCACAACTGGACCTGCGCGGGCGCGCCGGTCACCGATCCGCGCGACGGCAGGCTGATCGGTGTCGTCGACATCAGCGGACCGGTGTCCACCATGCATCCGGCGACCCTCTCACTGGTCACCTCGGTCGCCCGGCTCGCGGAGGCCGAGCTGCGCAACCGGCATTTCGCGGCGCTGGACCGGCTGCGCGGTGTGGCGGCCCCCCTGCTCGCGAGGCTGGCCGGCCGGGCACTGGCCGTGGACGTGAACGGCTGGCCCGCCGCGGTCACCGGCATGCCGCCGACCGGTCGGCTGCCGCTGCCGAAGTCCATCGGCGGCGGCCGGCTCTGGCTGCCCTCGCTCGGCATGTGCACGGTCGAGCCGCTGCCCGGCGGCTGGCTGGTACGGGTGGACGAGGAGCGCTCCACCGCGGCGCCGGCCCGGGTGGTGCTGGACCTGAGCAGACCCCGGCTTCCCTCGGTCACCGTCTCGGGCGACGCGGGCAGCTGGGTGCAGGAGCTCAGCCCCCGCCATGCCGAGCTGCTGTATGTGCTGACGCTGCACCGGGACGGGCGCAGCGCCGCGCAGCTGGCGCAGGACATCTTCGGGGACGGGACGCGGACGGGGACGGTACGGGCCGAGATGTCGCGGCTGCGGCGGCATCTGGCGCCGGTCCTCGCACACCGCCCGTACCGCTTCGTCGAGTACGTCGAGGTGGAGCTGGTGGGGCCGGAACAGCCGGCCGAGCTGCTGCCGCACTCCACGGCCCCGGCCGTGCGCCGCGCCCACCGCGATCCTCAGTGATCCTCAGTGATCAGGGGACGCGGCTTTGGTCTGATCAGGGGGTCGTGATTCCCTGGCCGGCATGAGCATCACCGTGACCACCTGGTCCCTGGAACAGACCTCGCCCGCGGATCTGCGTCCGACCGCCGCGCCCGACGGGGATGTGCGCATCGTCCGCGCCGAGGTGCCGTCCCCGGAGTTCAGCCGCTTTCTGTATACGGCTGTCGGCGGTGACGTCCGGTGGAACGACCGGCTCGGCATAACGTACGCACAGTGGGAGGAGCTGCTCGCCAGGCCGGGCACGGAGACCTGGGTGGCGTACGAGAAGGGCACCCCGGCAGGCTATGCGGAGCTTCAGGCGCAGGACGGCGGGTCGGTCGAGATCGTCTACTTCGGGCTGATCCCGTCGTTCCGGGGCCGGCGGATCGGTGGCCATCTCCTGTCGTACGCGGTCGCCAGGGCCTGGGACCTGGCGGAGCGGTGGCCGGGGCTGACGCCGACGAAGCGGGTCTGGCTGCACACCTGCTCCAAGGACGGCCCGCACGCCATGGACAACTATCTGCGGCGAGGCTTCACTCTCTTCGACACCGTGGTCGCGGAGGAGTCCGAAGCGGCCGCTCCCGGTCCCTGGCCAAGCGCTCACGGCTGAGTGACGGGCAACACACCGTCTCGCGATGCAGGACGGTGTTGTCCACATTCTGGATAACGGTGGACTGCCCTCGGATCGCCGTGACACGCTTCCGTCATGTCTCGAGCTGGAATTGCCTTGGTGAGTCGGCGGCACGTCGACCTCGGCCGCATGTCCAGCGCCATCTGTCCGGTCTGCTGAAAGACCAGCACAGCCGAGCATTCCGCAGTCCGTTGAACCTCCTGCGCACCGCCGCGCCCCCACGCGAGTGTGCAGCTCAGAGCCGCCCTCCTGCAGTCTCGAAGGACATACCGCCATGGCCGCCACCCCCGAAAAGCCCGCCTCTGCCACGCCCCGCCGCAAGGCCGGACGCCACCGCGGCGAGGGCCAGTGGGCCGTTGGCCATATGACACCGCTGAACGGCAACGAGCAGACCAAGAGGGACGACGACGGTCTCAATGTTCGGACACGCATTGAGACGATCTACGCCCACCGCGGCTTCGATTCGATCGACGGCGCCGATCTGCGCGGCCGGATGCGCTGGTGGGGCCTCTACACCCAGCGCAAGCCCGGGATCGACGGCGGCAAGACCGCGATCCTGGAGCCGGAGGAGCTGGACGACAAGTACTTCATGATGCGCGTCCGCATCGACGGCGGCCGGCTGACCACCGAGCAGCTGCGCGTCATCGGTGAGATCTCGCAGGAGTTCGCGCGCGGCACCGCGGACATCACCGACCGGCAGAACGTCCAGTACCACTGGATCCGCATCGAGGACGTCCCGGAGATCTGGCGCCGCCTCGAAGAGGTCGGCCTGTCGACCACCGAGGCCTGTGGTGACACCCCGCGCGTCGTGCTCGGCTCGCCGGTCGCCGGTATCGCCGAGGACGAGATCATCGACGGCACCCCGGCCGTCGACGAGATCTGCCGCCGGATCGTGGGCAACCCCGCCTTCTCCAACCTGCCGCGCAAGTTCAAGTCGGCGATCTCAGGATCGCCGCTGCTGGACGTCGCGCACGAGATCAACGACATCGCCTTCGTCGGCGTGAACCACCCCGAGCACGGCCCCGGCTTCGACCTGTGGGTCGGCGGCGGTCTCTCCACCAACCCCAAGATCGGTGTCCGGCTCGGCGCCTGGGTCCCCCTCGACGAGGTCCCTGACGTCTACGAAGGCGTCATCTCGATCTTCCGCGACTACGGCTACCGGCGGCTGCGCACCCGCGCCCGCCTGAAGTTCCTGGTCGCCGACTGGGGCGCCGAGAAGTTCCGCCAGGTGCTGGAGGACGAGTACCTGAAGCGCAAGCTGATCGACGGGCCCGCCCCGGCACAGCCCGTGCAGCAGTGGCGCGACCACGTCGGTGTGCACCGGCAGCAGGACGGACGCTTCTACGTCGGGTTCGCGCCGCGCGTCGGCCGGGTCGACGGCGCCACGCTCACCAAGATCGCCGAGGTGGCGGACGCGCACGGCTCGGGCCGGCTGCGTACCACCGTCGAGCAGAAGATGATCGTGCTCGATATCGAGGAGTCGCAGGTCGAGTCGCTGGTGGCCAGCCTCGAGGCGCTGGATCTGCGGGTCAACCCGTCGCCGTTCAGGCGCGGCACGATGGCCTGCACCGGTATCGAGTTCTGCAAGCTGGCCATTGTCGAGACCAAGGCCCGTGGTGCCTCCCTGATCGACGAACTCGAGCGCCGCATCCCCGAGTTCGACCAGCCGATCACCATCAACCTCAACGGCTGCCCCAACGCCTGCGCCCGCATCCAGGTCGCGGACATCGGTCTCAAGGGGCAGCTGGTCCTGGACGACGAGGGCAACCAGGTCGAGGGCTTCCAGGTGCACCTGGGCGGCGCGCTCGGTCTGGAGGCCGGGTTCGGCCGCAAGGTCCGTGGACTGAAGGTCACCTCGGCCGAGCTGCCCGACTACGTCGAGCGGGTGCTCAAGCGCTTCCAGGCGGAGCGCGAGGACGGCGAGCGCTTCGCCACGTGGGCGGCGCGCGCTTCCGAGGAGGCCCTCTCGTGAGCGAGCGTGCCGCGCCCTTCTACTGCCCCTACTGCGGAGACGAGGACCTGCGTCCCAGCGAGCAGGGCCACGGCGCCTGGGAATGCGCAGCCTGCAATCGAGCCTTCCAGTTGAAGTTCCTCGGGCTGCTGACCCGGGGACTTCAGCGCAACGACGGTGGAAGGGACGAGATATGACGACAACTCAGGCAACAGACCTGAAAGAACTCGCCGAGCGGGCCGGGCGGGAGCTCGAAGACGCCTCCGCCCTGGAGATCCTGAAGTGGGCGGCCGACACCTTCGGCCCGCGCTTCTGCGTCACCTCCTCGATGGAGGACGCGGTGGTCGCCCATCTCGCCTCCCGTGTCCTCCCCGGAGTCGACGTCGTCTTCCTCGACACCGGCTACCACTTCCCCGAGACCATCGGCACCCGCGACGCGGTCGAGGCCGTGATGGACGTCAACCTCATCACGCTCACGCCCCGCCAGTCGGTGGCCGAACAGGACGCCGAGTACGGCCCGAAGCTGCACGACCGCGACCCCGACCTGTGCTGCGCCCTGCGCAAGGTCAAGCCCCTCGAAGAGGGACTGACCGCGTACGAGGCGTGGGCGACGGGCCTGCGCCGCGACGAGTCCCCGACCCGGGCGAACACCCCGGTCGTCGGCTGGGACGAGAAGCGGCAGAAGGTCAAGATCTCGCCGATCGCCCGCTGGACGCAGGACGACGTGGACGCCTACGTCGCCGAGCACGGCGTCCTCACCAACCCGCTGCTGATGGACGGTTACGCCTCGGTGGGCTGCGCACCCTGCACCCGCCGGGTGCTGGAGGGCGAGGACGCCCGGGCCGGCCGCTGGGCCGGGCGGGGCAAGACCGAATGCGGGCTGCACGGATGACGATTCTGGGAGACAAGAACGTGACTGGGGCCACCATCTGGCTCACCGGTCTGCCGAGCGCGGGCAAGACCACCATCGCCTACGAGCTGGCGGACCGGCTGCGCGCCGACGGCCACCGGACCGAGGTTCTCGACGGCGACGAGATCCGCGAATTCCTCTCGGCCGGCCTCGGCTTCAGCCGCGAGGACCGCCACACCAACGTTCAGCGGATCGGCTTCGTCGCCGAACTCCTCGCGTCCAACGGCATCAAGGCGCTGGTGCCGGTGATCGCCCCGTACGAGGACAGCCGCGAGTCCGTCCGCAAGCGCCACCAGGCCGAGGGCACCGCGTATCTGGAGGTGCATGTCGCCACTCCGGTGGAGGTGTGCTCCGTACGCGATGTGAAGGGTCTGTACGCCAAGCAGGCGGCCGGTGAGATCAGTGGTCTCACCGGCGTCGACGACCCGTACGAGGAGCCGCAGAGCCCGGATCTGCGGATCGAGTCGCACACCCAGACCGTGCAGGAGTCCGCGGCGGCACTTCACGCGCTGCTCACCGAGAGGGGCCTGGCATGACGACCGCCGCCACTGTTCACGAGGGCACCGACAGCCCGTACGCACTGTCGCACCTGGACGCACTGGAGTCCGAGGCGGTGCACATCTTCCGCGAGGTGGCGGGAGAGTTCGAGCGGCCGGTGATTCTCTTCTCCGGCGGCAAGGACTCCATCGTCATGCTGCATCTGGCGCTGAAGGCGTTCGCGCCGGCCGCGATCCCCTTCACGCTGCTGCATGTCGACACCGGACACAACTTCCCCGAGGTGCTGGAGTACCGCGACCGCGCGGTGGCGCAGCACAACCTCCGGCTGCACGTGGCGTCCGTACAGGAGTACATCGACGCCGGGAAGCTGCGCGAACGTCCCGACGGGACACGTAACCCGCTGCAGACCGTGCCGCTGACCGAGGCCATCCAGGAGCACCGCTTCGACGCGGTGTTCGGCGGTGGCCGCCGGGACGAGGAGAAGGCACGCGCCAAGGAGCGGGTGTTCTCGCTGCGGGACGAGTTCTCGCAGTGGGACCCGCGCAGGCAGCGGCCCGAGCTGTGGCAGCTCTACAACGGCCGCCATGCGCCCGGCGAGCATGTGCGTGTCTTCCCGCTGTCCAACTGGACAGAGCTGGACGTCTGGCAGTACATCGAGCGCGAGAAGATCGAGCTGCCCGAGATCTACTTCGCGCACGAGCGCGAGGTCTTCCAGCGCTCCGGGATGTGGCTGACCGCCGGTGCGTGGGGCGGCCCCAAGGAGTCCGAGAGCGTCGAGACGCGGCTGGTGCGTTACCGCACCGTCGGAGACATGTCCTGCACCGGTGCCGTCGACTCCGACGCCACCACGCTGGACGACGTGATCACCGAGATCGCCGCATCCCGTCTCACCGAGCGGGGCGCGACCCGCGCCGACGACAAGATGTCCGAGGCCGCGATGGAAGACCGCAAGCGCGAAGGGTACTTCTAGCCATGACCTCCACGACCGGGCAACTCGCCGGGATCTCAGCCACCACCCTGCTGCGTTTCGCCACCGCCGGGTCCGTCGACGACGGCAAGTCCACCCTCGTCGGCCGGCTGCTGCACGACTCCAAGTCGGTCCTGACCGACCAGCTGGAGGCCGTCGAGCACGCCTCCCGCTCGCGTGGCCAGGAGACCCCGGACCTGGCGCTGCTCACCGACGGTCTGCGGGCCGAGCGGGAGCAGGGCATCACCATCGATGTCGCCTACCGCTACTTCGCCACGCCGCGCAGGCGGTTCATCCTCGCCGACACCCCCGGGCATGTGCAGTACACCCGCAACATGGTCACCGGCGCGTCCACGGCCGAGCTGGCCGTGGTGCTGGTCGACGCCCGTAACGGCGTGGTCGAGCAGACCCGCCGCCATGCCGCGGTCGCCGCCCTGCTGCGCGTCCCGCATGTCGTCCTCGCCGTCAACAAGATGGACCTCGTCGACTATGCCGAGCCCGTCTTCGCCGCGATCGCCGAGGAGTTCACCGCGTACGCCGCCTCCCTCGGCGTACCGGACATCACCGCGATCCCGATCTCGGCGCTGGCCGGTGACAACGTGGTGGACCCGTCCGCGAACATGGACTGGTACGGCGGCCCGACCGTCCTGGAGCACCTGGAGACGGTCCCGGTCAGCCACGATCTGACGGGCTGCCACGCCCGGCTCCCGGTGCAGTACGTGATCCGCCCGCAGACCGCCGAGCACCCCGACTACCGCGGCTACGCCGGCCAGATCGCCGCGGGCACGTTCCGGGTCGGCGAGCAGGTGACCGTCCTGCCGGCGGGCCGTACGTCGAAGATCGCCGGGATCGACCTGCTCGGCGAATCGGTGGACATCGCCTGGACCCCGCAGTCCGTCACCCTCCTGCTCGAGGACGACATCGACATCTCGCGGGGCGACCTGATCGTGCCGAGCGGCGACGCGCCCGCGACCACGCAGGACGTCGAGGCGACGGTCTGCCATGTCGCGGACCAGCCGCTCGCCGTCGGCCAGCGGGTGCTGCTCAAGCACACCACCCGCACGGTCAAGGCGATCGTCAAGGAGATCCCGTCCCGGCTGACCCTCGACGACCTGTCCCAGCACCCGAACCCCGGGCAGCTGGTGGCCAATGACATCGGCCGGGTCAAGATCCGTACCGCCGAGCCGCTCGCGCTCGACTCGTACGCCGACTCCCGCCGCACCGGGTCGTTCCTGCTGATCGACCCCGCGGACGGCACCACGCTGGCGGCCGGCATGGCGGGCGACTCCTTCGCCACGAACGTCGCGACCGTGCAGGTGGCCGACGACGAGGGCTGGGACTTCTGATGACCATCGACTACTACGCGACCTTCGCGAAGGAGGGCGGCCGCGTCGGCAGCGGCGCCCTCGGCGCGGGAACCGGCGGGGTGGCGCGATGTGCGCAATGACGTACGCGCACTGCCGGCGCGCCCGTACCCCCCGCACCCCGCACCGACGAAGACCCGCCGACTCCCCGGCCGCGTCCGATGTGACGTAAGAACCGGGCCTCCGAGAGGAAACCCTCCCGTGCCTGCCACCCGTACGACCCTCCGCCGCAGCATCGCCGCTGCCGCCGCCCTGCCGCTCCTCGCCGTCGCGCTCACCGCCTGCGGCTACGGCTCCGAGGCGAAGAAGGACGACAACGTCGCTCCTGCCGCCAAGGGCGAGAAGCTCTCCGTGGACACCGTCAAGCTCGGCTACTTCCAGAACCTCACGCACGCCACGGCGCTGGTCGGCGACCAGGAGGGTCTGATCCAGAAGGAGCTGGGCGGCACCAAGCTCGCCTCGACCACCTTCAACGCCGGTCCCTCCGAGATCGAGGCGCTGAACGCGGGCTCCATCGACATCGGCTTCATCGGCCCCTCGCCGTCCATCAACGGCTACATCAAGTCCAAGGGCAAGAACCTGCGCATCATCGCGGGCTCGGCCTCCGGCGGTGTGAAGCTCGTCGTCAACCCGGACAAGATCAAGACCCTGGACGACCTCAAGGGCAAGAAGATCGCCACGCCCCAGCTCGGCAACACCCAGGACGTCGCGTTCCTGAACTGGATCGCCGAGAAGGGCTGGAAGGTCGACGCCCAGAGCGGCAAGGGTGACGTCTCCGTCGTCCGTACGGAGAACAAGGTGGCCCCCGACGCCTACAAGTCCGGCTCCATCGACGGCGCCTGGGTGCCAGAGCCGACGGCGTCCAAGCTGGTCAGCGAGGGCGCCAAGGTACTGCTCGACGAGTCGACACTGTGGCCCGACAAGAAGTTCGTGATCACGAACATCATCGTGTCGCAGAAGTTCCTCAAGGAGCACCCGGACGTCGTCGAGGCCGTGCTGCGCGGCTCGGTGA
This sequence comes from Streptomyces sp. NPDC002870, assembly GCF_042888505.1. Lineage (NCBI taxonomy): Bacteria > Bacillati > Actinomycetota > Actinomycetes > Kitasatosporales > Streptomycetaceae > Streptomyces > Streptomyces sp. NPDC002870. The sequence continues at coordinate 12,891 of NZ_JBIAPW010000023.1, read as the reverse complement.
AGACCAACGCGTGGATCAACGCCAACCCCGACAAGGCGAAGGCGTCCGCGAACGCCAAGCTCAAGGAGCTCACCGGCAAGGCGCTGGCGCCCGAGGTGATCGACCCGGCGTGGAAGTCGATCCAGTTCACCGACGACCCGCTGGCCGCCACGCTCCGGACCCAGGCCGACCACGCGGTGAAGGCGGGCCTGCTCGAGGAGCCCGACCTGACCGGCATCTACGACCTGACGCTGCTCAACAAGGTCCTGGGGGCCGAGGGCAAGCCCGAGGTCGCCGACGCCTCGCTCGGCGTCAAGTAAGCCTCTACCCCCGCATCCGACCGAGTTCCCAGGAGGTGACGACCATGGCCACAGCGATCGCCAAGGCCGAAGACCGCGTGACGGTCGAGCACGCCGCCCGTCTCGAGCACGTCTCGAAGTCCTTCGCCGGACCGTCCGGGCAACAGCTCGTCCTGGACGACATCACCCTCGATGTCGCTCCGGGCGAGTTCGTCACCCTCCTGGGAGCCTCCGGCTGCGGAAAGTCGACGCTGCTCAACCTGGTGGCAGGCCTCGACCGCCCCACCGCGGGGTCCATCGCGACCCCCGGCGGGCGGCCCGCCCTGATGTTCCAGGAGCACGCCCTGTTCCCGTGGCTGACCGCGGGCAAGAACATCGAACTGGCACTGCGGCTGCGCGGTGTCCCCAAGACCGAGCGGCGCGCCGAGGCGCAGCGGCTGCTGGAGCTCGTACGGCTCCAGGGCGCGTACGGCAAGCGGGTGCACGAGCTCTCCGGCGGGATGCGCCAGCGCGTGGCGATGGCCCGGGCTCTGGCGCAGGACAGCCAACTGCTGTTGATGGACGAGCCGTTCGCGGCGCTGGACGCCATCACCCGGGACGTGCTGCACGACGAGCTGACCCGGATCTGGCGCGAGACCAACGTCTCGGTCCTCTTCGTCACGCACAACGTCCGTGAGGCGGTACGGCTCGCCGAGCGGGTGATCCTGCTGTCCTCCCGCCCGGGCCGGATCGCCCGCGAGTGGACCGTGGACATCGAGCAGCCGCGCCGTATCGAGGACGCCGCCGTGGCGGAACTGTCCGTCGAGATCACCGAAGAACTGCGTGGGGAGATCCGCCGTCATGGCCAGCACTGAGACCAAGGCCGCCGGCAAGGCCGACGATCTGGCCGGACTCGAAGCCGGACTCGACGCACTCGACGCGGTGCAGGTTCGCCGTACGCCCGTGCGCGAGGTGCTTCTCAAGAAGATCCTGCCGCCGCTGACCGCCGTCGCTCTGGTCCTCGTCGTCTGGCAGGCCCTGGTCACGGCGAAGGTCACCGACGAGGGAAGCCTGCCCGCACCGTCCGCGGTATGGGACAGCGTGTCCGACATGTGGCTGCAGGGCACGCTGCTCGAGGTCGTCTGGACCAGCGTCTCCCGCGGTCTGCTCGGCTTCCTGCTGGCGCTCGCCATCGGTACGCCGCTGGGACTGCTGGTCGCCCGGGTGAAGTTCATCCGGGCCGCGATCGGCCCGATCCTGTCGGGTCTGCAGTCCCTGCCGTCCGTCGCCTGGGTGCCGCCGGCCGTGATCTGGCTCGGGTTGAACAACTCGATGATGTACACGGTGATCCTGCTGGGCGCCGTGCCCTCGATCGCCAACGGCCTGGTGTCGGGCGTCGACCAGGTGTCGCCGCTGTATCTGCGCGCCGGCCGCACCCTCGGCGCGACCGGGCTCAAGGGCACCTGGCACATCGTGATGCCCGCGGCACTGCCCGGCTATCTCGCGGGCCTGAAGCAGGGCTGGGCCTTCTCCTGGCGCTCGCTGATGGCGGCGGAGATCATCGCCTCGTCCCCGGATCTCGGCCTGGGACTCGGGCAGCTGCTCGAGAACGGCCGCAACAACTCCGACATGCCGGGCGTCTTCCTCGCCATCCTGCTCATCCTGATCGTCGGTATCGCCATCGACCTGCTGATCTTCAGTCCGCTGGAGCGGTGGGTGCTGCGCAGCCGCGGTCTCCTCGTCAAGAACTGAGCCACCTCATGCCCAGCCCCGTCCTCCTCGTCATCGCACACGGCAGCCGCGACCCGCGGCACGCCGCGACCGTGCATGCCCTGGTGGAGCGTGCCCGGTCGCTGCGGCCGGGGCTGCGCGTGGAGACGGGATTCCTGGACTTCAACGCGCCGTCCGTGCCGAGGGTGCTGGAGCGTCTTGCGGCCGAGGGCGTACGGGACGTGGTGGCGCTGCCGCTGCTGCTGACCCGCGCCTTCCACGCGAAGGCCGACATCCCCGCCGTACTGCGCAAGGCCCCGCCGGTGCTGCGCATCGACCAGGCCGACGTACTCGGCCCGTCCCCCTTGCTGCTGTCCGCCCTCGAACGGCGGCTGTACGAGGCCGGGCTCGACCCGTCCCACAAGCGCTCGACGGGCCTGGTGCTGGCCTCGGCGGGCTCCACAGACCCGGAGGCGATCGCAGTGATCGCAGATGTCGCGCGGGAGCTGCGGCACACCGGTTGGTGCGCCGTGCGGCCTGCGTTCGCCTCCGCATCTCTTCCCCGCACCGAGGCCGCGGTACGGGCGCTCCGCGACGAGGGCTGCGAGCGCGTGGCGGTGGCGCCGTACGTCATCGCGCCGGGCCGCCTCCCGGACCGCATCGCCGCGGGCGCGCGGGAGGCGGACGTGCTGGCCGATGTCCTGGGTCCGGCCCCGGAGCTGGCGGAGCTGTTGCTGGAGCGCTACGGGGAGGCATTGGCGGCTGGGGCCGCCCGCGCCTCGCTCGCCTTCACGGGGTGACCACACCCCGTCCCCGCGCAGCCTCGGTCCGGGCCGAAACCGGCGCGACGTGCAGCGCTACGACGGGCACGCCCCGCGCGATCCGGCGCCGAAACCGGTCTCATGGGCCCACAGATGGGCGCAGTTGGAGCACTGCAGATGCAGCAGGCTGCCCTTGTTGGACAGCAGATAGCGCCAGTGGTCTCTGCAGGCGCGCCCCGCCAGGCAGACGGCGCAGTCCCGGTGGTCGGCGCATCCTGGGCACGGCACCCAGGCCCTGCGCCCGGCATCGGCCGTCGGATCAAGCGGCAGCATGGCCCTCGCCCTCCCCTCCCGGAAGGACGCCGGCCGACACGAGCCGGTCGTAGGTCTCCTGCTGCTGCGGGTCCAGGTTCGAGTACAGCAGGCGGTACGCCTCCCGCTCACCCTCCAGCACGGCCACCGGGTCCCAATTGTCTCCGATGGCTTCAAGCACTGCGGCGCGCCGCCTGGCCTCGTCGACGGTCAGGTCGATCTCGAACTCATAGTGATCCGGAGTCTGGTCGTGGATCATGCGGTGCTTCTCTCGCCGGGTCGGTGGCCGAACCCGTCGTGTCTATCAGGGGCCTTCGAACCGAGGAAGCGTCAGTTCAAACGGGCAGTTACCGCATGAAACGGACTGTCGACTCGCTGAAGTCACTTCCTTCTCATAACAGGCAAAAGGCATCATGCGACCTCCGTAGTGTGAGGGACTGCACACCGCTGCGCCCGCCCGTCCGGCGTGACGGCAGGAACGACAGCGGTGGGCGTCAGTCGCGGGGCGACCTTCAGGCCCGCGGGTCGCGTCCGCTCGTCGCCAGGGCTCGGTCGAAGGCGGAAGAATCGTCCGCGACCGGGACCGGCTCGGCGAAGCCGTCGTACCGGCGGTAGACCTCGGCGTGCTCCTCGACCACCGTGAGCACGAACTGGCCCGTCTCGTTGGGGAGTTCGAATTCCTGGCCGATGGAGCGGGCCAGGTCCCAGCCGTGGACCGCGAGCTCCTTGACGAGAAGCGAGGCGATCTCAGGGGCGGGCATCGTCATGAAGCCGAGGTCCACATCGCCTTCCCAGACCGCCGGATCGGACCAGGCGGCGAGAGCACGTTCCAGCTGGCCCGCGTACCGCTCCGCCCAGTCGTCGCACTCCGTGAAGTCGCGCTTCGTGAGCTCCTCGGGGAGCTGCTTGCGCAGGGCGCGGTGCTCAAGGCCGTGGGACGTGTACAGAACCAGGTGGTTGACGAGCTCCCGGACCTCCCAGTCCTCGCAGACGGACGGGGCCGGCAGCTGCTCGGCGGTGACCAGGCGGGCGACGCGGGCGGCTTCGGCGGCACAGGTGGTGAGGTGCGCGTGGATGCTGTTCATGCCCGCGAAGCTATGCGCGCGGCTTCCGGCCGGTCTTGAAGGAACGCGACACCGCCGTCAGCCGAAGTTCAGGCTCCCGGTGCGGGTGCGCTTCAGCTCGAAGAAGTCCCGGTGTCCGGCGATGACCCGGAAGCTGTCGAAGAGCCGGGCGGCCTCCTCGCCGCGCGGGATGGAGTTGAGCACCGGGCCGAACCAGACCGTGCCGTCGACATGAATGGTGGGCGTGCCCACATATGCGTCGGCCGCCGGGTCCTTGCCCGCGTCGTGGCTGCGGCGCACCGCTTCGTCGTACGACTCGTCGTGCGCCGCCTCGGCGAGCGACGCGGGCAGGCCGAGTTCGACCAGGGACTGGGCGATGACCTCGTCGAAGTCCTCGATGTCGCGCTCGTGGATCCGGGTGCCGAAGGCGGTGTAGAGGCCGCGCAGGATCGCGTCGCCGTGCTGCTCGGCCGTGGCGACAGCCACCCGTACCGGACCGATCGACTTGTCGACCAACTCGCGGTACCACTGCGGCAGTTCGTTGCCGATGTTGTGGAGATACAGACTCATCGGCCGGAAGCTCAGGGCGATGTCGCGCTCCCGCTCGACCTCCAGCATCCAGCGGGAGGTGATCCAGGCGAAGGGGCAGGCGGGGTCGAACCAGAAGTCGACGGCGATGTTGTTCTTCTCAGTGGTCATGCCCTGAGGCTAGCCATGAAGTGGCCCGGCATCCCGGGCCACTCACGCGCTGATTCACTGGTCCATTTCGGCGTCGACGAGCGCGGTCGGCTCGGCGACGGACATCGAGCCGGCTGCCCTGCGCTCACGGGCGAGGCTGTTCGGCCACCCGCCGGAGGACTTCATTGACGGGCACCGGGACGCCGTGCAGCCTGCCCAGCAGGGCGATCTCGCCGTTGAGGCAGTCGGCCTCGATCGTTCCCGTGCCGCGGTTGAGCGACTGCCAGGACGAGCCGCCGCTTGCGCGGGGTCACTCGCGCGTCAGTTCCACCAGTTTGACGACCGTGTTCCAGTTGCGGCTGGTGGCGACGGTGCCCCTGAAGAGGCTCGGCTTTCCGAGCGCTTCGGCGAGTTTGGAGCGGCCGAGCCCGTTCGGCGCGTACAGATACAGCGCCCGGTCACCGAGCCGGAACTCATCCGGCAGATACGCCGCCGCGTCGATCGACGCGAGCCGCTCGGGGCCGACCGGCTCCGAGAAGTAGATGACGTGCAGCTGCTTGCCCTCCAGCGAGGCGGCGGGAAAGGGGCACGCCTCGGCCACGGCACGCAGATACGGACCACTGCGCACCAGGCAGTCGACACCGAAGCCGAACCGCTTCTCGATGGCACGTTCCAGCGCGGCACAGACGGCCTTCTCGTCGTCCGAGTCACTGGTGAAGACGGCGTTGCCGCTCTGCAGATACGTGGCGACGTCGCCGTGGCCCAGTTCCGTGAGCAGTTCGCGGAGTTGGGCCATCGGCACCTTCTTGTGCCCGCCCACGTTGATTCCGCGCAGGAGTGCCGCATACCTCGTGGTCATGGGCACACCATAGGACGGCCGCCGCGCCCCGTGGGGGAGGGCACGGCGACCGCCGGTTCAGCAATGGAGGACGTCGGTTACTCGACGACCTTCAGCAACTTGTTGGGCGTGCCCTCACTGGGGTTGGTGATCTTGTCGGCCGTGGCGCCGTCGGTCAGCGCCGTGGCCACCTGCTCCGGCGTGGCGTCCTGGTGGGCGCCGAGGTAGATTGCCGCGGCGCCGACGACGTGCGGCGTCGCCATGGAGGTGCCGGAGATGGTCTTCGTACCCTCGTCGCTGTCGTTCCACGCCGAGGTGATGTCCGAGCCCGGGGCGTAGATGTCCACGATCTGGCCGAAGTTGGAGAACTCCGACTGCGCGTCGTCCTTGGTCGAGGAGGCCACGGTGATGGCTTCCTTGACGCGCGCCGGAGAGCCCTGGCTCGCGTCGGTGGACTCGTTGCCGGCCGCGACGGCGAAGGTGACGCCGGAGGCGATCGCCTTGCTTACGGCCGCGTCGAGCGCCTCGTCGGCGCCGCCGCCGAGGCTCATGTTGGCGACGGACGGGCCCTTGTGGTTCTTGGAGACCCAGTCGATGCCCGCGACGACCTGCTCGGTGGTGCCTGAGCCGTTGTCGTCGAGGACGCGGACGGCGACGACCTTCGCCTTCTTGGCGACGCCGTGGGCAGTACCGGCGATGGTGCCGGCGACATGGGTGCCGTGGCCGTTGCCGTCGTCGGCGGAGTCGTCATTGTCGACGGCGTCGAAGCCGTGGGTCGCGCGACCCTCGAAGTCCTTGTGCGAGACGCGGACTCCGGTGTCGATGACGTACGCCGTGACACCCTCGCCCGCGCTGTCCGGGTAGGCGTACTTCTTGTCGCCGGCGGTGTCGGCCTGGTCGATCCGGTCCAGGCCCCACGACGGCGGGTTGTCCTGAGTCGCGTTGATCGAGAACTTCTTGTTCTGGACGACCTTCGCGACGGCCGGGTCGGCGGCGAGGCGCTTGGCCTCGGTCTCAGAAAGGCCGCTGGCGGAGAAGCCGTTGACGGCCGAGCTGTAGTTGCGCTGCAGCTTGCCGCCGTACTCCGCGGCCAGGTCCTTCTTGTCGGCCTTCTTGTCCAGCAGCACGATGTAGCTGCCTGCGACGGCGCCTTCGGCGTTCGCTCCGTAGATGGTGCCCTGGGCAGGAGTGGTCGCTCCGGCGAAGGACGTGCTGAGTACGGTCACTCCGGCTGCGGCAGCCACGGCAGTTATCGCCGCGGTCAGCTTGGTCCTGCTCGCACGCTTGTGAGTTGCCATGAAGAGGGGGCTCCTCGTCATCATTTGTGGGGGGATTGGCCCGTGGACGGAAAATCTCCGGGGGCTGGTTCGAAACCCTGACCGATTGACGGGCTCAGATCAAGACCTTCATACAGCTGTGACTTAGACAACAAGGTTTCGTAATAAGAAATCGGCCAGGGCCCCACAAGTCGGACTTCTCCCTCAACTCCCCAATAGATGTAAGGGGCTTCGATCCTTCTTGTCGGGGATCCAACCGATCCGAAAGGAGGAGTCAACCGCCCAGCGGGGTCACCGGTGAGCAGGAGGAGAAGGCCTGAATGAGCCCATAGTTTCGAAGCGGGACGACGGCGCAGCGCCGACGTCATGCGCCAAGGGGGCAGGGCTGTCATGGGAAACGCAGGAGGAAGGCCGCGCGGAATCGCCGCGCGGGCCGGCGGCTGGAGTGCACAGCACCGCTGGGCTGCCGTGGGAATCTGGGTGTTGTTCGTCCTTCTCGCCATGGTGGCCGGTTCGGCCGCGGGCACGGTGGAACTCAAGGACAGCGATCAGCTGAAGGGTGAGACGACCCAGGCGTCCCGGATCGCGGAGGACGCGGGCGTCGAGGAGCCGGCCGGCGAGACCGTGCTCGTCCAGGCCAAGAACGACACGGCAAAGGCGACGGACCCGGAGTTCCGCAAGGCCGTCGACGCGGTGATCAAGGCGGTCGGCGGCACGGGTGAAGTGGCCGCGGTGACTTCTCCGTACGACACCAAGAGCATCTCCAAGGACGGGCGCAGTGCGCTCGTCCAATTCAATGTGCGCGGTGATCCAGAAACGGCCGCCGACCGGATCGAGCCGGTTCTGGAGGCCGTTGCCAAGGTCCAGGACGCGCACCAGGAGCTGCGGATCGAGGAGATCGGCAGCGCCAGCATGAACAAGACCTTCGACGACGCGTTCGGCGACGACTTCAAGCAGGCGGAGCTCTCGGCGGTGCCGGTCGCGCTCGGCATTCTGCTGATCGCCTTCGGCGCCCTGGTGGCTGCGCTGCTGCCGGTAGCTCTGGCCATCACCGCGATCATGGCGACGATGGGGCTGATGGGCGTCGTCAGCCACGTGATGCCGATGAGCGATACGGCGAACTCCGTGATGCTGCTGGTGGGTCTGGCCGTCGGCGTCGACTACTGCCTGTTCTATCTGCGGCGTGAGCGCGAGGAGCGGGCCGCGGGGCGTGACCGGCAGACGGCGATGCAGATCGCCGCCGCGACCAGCGGGCGGGCCGTCATCGTCTCCGGCGTGACCGTGTGTGTGGCCATGGCCGGCATGCTCTTCACCGGGATCGGCGAGTTCGAATCGATGGGCCTGGCCTCGCTGATCGTGGTGGCCGTGGCCATGGTCGGCTCGGTGACGGTGCTGCCGGCGCTGCTCTCGCTGCTCGGTGACCGGGTCGAGAAGGGCCGCATCCCCTTCCTCAACCGCTTGAAGCGCGGTGCCAACGGCACCGGCGGCGAGAGCCGCGTATGGACCTGGGTGCTCGGCGGCGTACTGAAGCGGCCCCTGGTTTCGCTGCTCGTCGCGGCGGGCGCGCTGGTGGCTGTCGCGCTGCCCGCGGTCGGCATGAAGACCCAGAACTTCACGCTGGACCAGGAGTTCGGCGACTCGGTGCCGATTGTGGCGACGTACGAGCGGGTCAACGAGGCGTTCCCGGGCGGGGCGGACCCGGCAGAGGTCGTCGTCAAGGCGGACGACATCAACGCGGCGCCGGTACGGGATGCGATCGCCGACTTCCGTGAGCGGGCGGTGAGTTCGGGCGCGTCCCGTGGCCCGGTCGAGGTCGTGACGCACGATGCGCAGAACCTCGCCTTCGTATACGTTCCTCTGGTGGGCGGCTCCGACCAGGACAAGGCGGAGAAGAGCCTGGCCATCCTGCGCGACGACGTCCGGCCCGCCACCCTGGGCAAGATCGACGGAGTCGAGGCGCCGATCAGCGGTCAGGTCGCGGGGTCGAAGGACTTCAACGACCAGCTCGGCTCGGCGGTGGCGCCGGTCTTCGTGTTCGTGGTGCTGTTCGCCTTCGTACTGATGCTGCTGTCGTTCCGCTCGCTGACGATCGCGATCACGTCGATCGTGCTCAACCTGCTGTCGGTGGGGGCGGCTTACGGCATCCTGACGGCCGTCTTCCAGCACGGCTGGGGCGCCTCGGTGTTCGGCGCGGAGGGCGTGGGGGCGATCATCGCCTGGCTTCCGCTGTTCCTGTTCGTGATCCTGTTCGGGCTCTCGATGGACTATCACGTGTTCGTGGTCTCGAGGATCCGCGAGGCGAAGGTTCAGGGGCGCAGCACGCGGGACGCGATCACGCACGGAGTGGTGACGACGGCCGGTGTGGTGACGAGCGCGGCGGTCATCATGGTGGCGGTGTTCGCGATCTTCGGCACGCTGTCGATGCAGTCGATGAAGCAGATGGGCGTGGGTCTCGCGGCGGCGGTGCTGATCGACGCGACGATCATCCGCGGGGTGCTGCTCCCGGCGATCATGGCCCTGCTGGGCGAGCGCAACTGGTACTTCCCGAAGTGGCTGCGCTGGCTGCCGGATCTGACGCACGACGAGTCGGCGGTGGCACCGGCCCCGGTGGCGGACGCACGCCACGACGACGGCAGGCCGGATCCGGTGCGGGTCTAGCGGTTACGGACGGGGACGGGGCCCTGACTGGGGCTCCGCCCCGGACCCGCCCCCCCTGCCCTGGCGGGCAGGGGGGACCCCCAGGTCCTCAATCGCCCAACGGGCTGGAATCCAGCCCGTTGGGGTTCCCCCGGACGAAGTCTGGGGGAGATTGAGGACAGAGCAGTAACGTCAGCCGCGCCCGACGCCGAGCTCCGCCTCGATCAGGTCCGCCGCACGCATCGTGCCGCCCTCCGCCCCCATCGGGTCCCCGATCTCCTTCAGTTTCCGGGCCACTTCGGGATCCCCCGTCAGACCCAGCACCGCCTCCCTCAGCTCAGCCGCCGTCGCCGTCTCCGAGTCGAGCCGACGGGCCACGCCCAGGCCGACGAGCATGTCGGCGTTTCCGAACTGGTCGACCGCCTGCGGGACCGCGACCATCGGGGTGGCCGTCGCCAGGCCCTCCTGACTGCCGCCCGCGCCTGCATGGGTGATGAAGGCGTCCGCCTGGCGCAGGATCGCCAATTGCGGCACCCAGCGGTGCACCTCGACATTGGCCGGAACCTCACCCAGCTCCGACTCGTCGACGTACCGGCCGATCTGCAGCACCACATGCCAGCCCGGCAGATCGCCGAACGCCTTCACGCACTCGCGGTAGAAGGCGGGTTGCTTGGTGAAGGCCGACCCGAGCGAGACCAGCAGCACCTTGTCGGCGCCCGCCGGCCGCTGCCACTCCCCTTGTTCCTTGCGGTCGCCCTGGCACGCGCCGACGAAGGAGTGGACGAACTCGTCGACCCGGTCGGCGCACGGCTGGAGCGCCTTCGGGATGAGGACGATCGACCGCCGGGGCCGGCCGACGAAGGGGTCGGGATGGGTGTCGATGCCGTTCTCGGCGAGCCAGGCGCGGAAGCGGGCGTAGTACGCCTGGCCCCGCTCGGACGCCTTCAGCTCCGCGAACATCGGCTCGGCGACCTCCTCCTCGTACCCCTGCCAGGCGACGAGGTTCGGCGAGAGCGAGACCGCGGGCACGCCCCACCGGTGGGCGAGGACGACGGCCGGGTACGAGGTGATGTCATGGATGACCAGATCCGGCTCGTCCCCCTCGAACGCGGCCGCCAGCTGCGGCAGCACCTGGATCGCGTCGTTCAGGAACGGCTCGATGTTGTCGATCAATTCTGTGCCCCACAGCTCCGGTTCCTCCTCCGTGGGCAGCGTGGAGGAGTAGATCACCGGCTCGGCACCGGTCGCGGCGATCTTGTCTGCGTACGACGCGGGGATCGCGTAACTGACACGGTGCCCACGGGCGACGAGCTCCCGGACGACCTCGATGCTGGGGTTCACATGGCCGGGGGCGGCGATGGAGAACATGGCGATATGGGCGCGCTGACGTTCGGTCATGCCCTAAACATTAACGAGACGATACGTCTCGTGCAACTATCGCGGAGTCGCTCGCGAGGTCTGCGAGAGAGCGCGGGTGAGACCGTGGCCCGCCGGGCCGGCCGGGAGCCCGCCCCGGGCGCGAACGCCCCTCGCCGTAGTGGAGTACGCGCGGGTTTCGCCGGCGTTGCCGGCGAAAACCCACTCGCGGCACGGGCCTTTCAACAGTGCGGGACGGTTGTACGTGAGGGTCTTGCGTTGCCGGCGTGGGCGTCGGCAACGGGCCCGCCCGATCTTCCCCCCGCCCTTCAGGGCTGGATGTTCTCCAGGTCCTCCAGAAGGCTGGGGTGCTTCGGCTCCCAGCCGAGCGCCTGCCGGGTGTGGGTGCTGGACGAGGGCTGATCCCTCGCGAAGATCGGGCCGAGAGGGCCGTAGGTCTCCGATGGCACCGACTCGACCGGCAGGCCCAGCCGTCGGCCGATGACCGCGGCGATGTCACGAACCTTGTCTCCGTCGTCGGCCACGGCGTGCCAGGAGGTACCAGCTTCCGCCTGCTCCAGGGCGAGCCGTATGAGGACTGCCGCGTCGAGCGCGTGCACGGCCGGCCAGCGCTGTGCGCCGTCGCCCGGGTAGCCGGACACTCCGGTCTGGCGTGCGATGTTGGTCAGCAAACCGGCGAACCCGCCCGTGCCCTGGTTGTGAACCGTGCGCGGCATGCGTACGGCGGTGCTCCGGACCCCGCGGGAGGCCAGGCCCAGGACCGCCGTGACCGCGCGACCGCGACCACCGACCGGCCCGTCGGTCGGCACCGGGTCGGCCTCGGTGGAGACGCGGCCCGGCACATAGGGCGTACCTGAGACGGTGACGAAGGGACGGTCGCTGCCGACGAGTTCCTCGCCGAGGGTCGCGAGGGCGGCACTTTCCTCGGCGACCGCCTTTGCGAGGGCGTCGGAGCTGCTGAAGTCGTTGGCGAATGCCAGGTGGATCACCCCGTCGGTCTGAGCAGCGCCGGCGCGAAGGATGTCCAGATCGGCGAGACCTCCCCGGAGCGGCTCCGCGCCGGCCGCCTCGGCGACCATCGCAGAAGCGTCGGAGCGGGCGAGCGCGAGGACGGTGTGACCGTTGCCGAGCAGTTCGGCGACGACGGCGGAACCGATCAGACCGGTGCCACCGGTGACAAAGACGCGCATGAGACTCTCCCTCAAGTGATGGGACTCTTGTCCCGTCACTCTAGCAGGGTGACGGGACAAGAGTCCCATCACGTACGATGGGCCCATGGGTCGATGGGAACCAGGCGCACGCGAACGCCTCGTCGTGGCTGCCGTCGACCTGTTCACCGAGCAGGGGTACGACGCCACGACGGTCGCGCAGATCGCCGAGCGCGCCGGAGTCACCAAAAGCACTTTCTTCCGGCACTTCCCCGATAAGCGCGAGCTGCTGGTGGCCGGTCAGGAGACGCTGAGCCGGCTGCTGGCCGAGGGGATCGCCGAGGCGCCCGGTGACGCCAGCCCGCTCGAGGCGGTCGCTGCCGGTCTTGAGCGCGCCTCGAGCGCGATGGGCCCCATGAATCGCGAGCTCGCTCCTCGCCTGAAGGCGGCCGTCGCTGCCAGCGCCGAACTTCAGGAGCGTGACGCCCTCAAGAGCGTCAGCCTCGCGGCCGCCATGACAACCGCTCTGGTCGCCCGCGGCGTACCCGATCCGACTGCGGCTCTCGCGAGTGAGCTGGGCGTCCTCGCCTTCAAACGGGGGTTCGCCGAATGGTCCGAGGTCGACCGTGATGCCAAGGACGAGCTCGCCGAGTACACCCTGGCGGCCCTGCACGAACTGCGTGCGGCGAGCGCATCGCTGGGCTGACCGGACAACCTCACCGGTCGTTCACGGAACTGATGCTGTTGGTGATCTCTAGGTCGTCAGCCTTTGGCAGAGCCGCTGGAAGTGGCTGGGTGGTCGTGGCGGAGAAGCCGGTGTAGTGCCCGGTGG
>NZ_JBIAPW010000022.1:123202-127791 GCF_042888505.1 Streptomyces sp. NPDC002870 | reverse complement strand
TGGACCGGCACCTGCACCACCTGCCACCGCCCCCTGCCCAGAACATCCACCACCAGCCAGAACCCAAGAGCCAGAGCAACCTAACGGAGTCCTACGAGGCGGAGCCCCGAAAACCAAGCCCCGCCGGCGATTGAGGCGCCGGGTCCGGGGCGGAGCCCCGGTTGCGGGAAGGGGCGGGTAGGGGAACAGGCCCCGCAGGGACCCGCCCCCTCAGTCCACCACGTCCCGCACCACCGCGTCCGCCAGCAACCGCCCCCGCAGCGTCAGCACCGCCCGCCCATCCTCGTACGGCTCCGCCTCCAGCAGGCCGTCCGACAGCGCCCGCCCCGCCGCCGCGAGGCCCGCCGGGCGCAGCAGTGCCAGCTCGCAGCCCTCTCGCAGGCGGAGTTCCAGCAGGACGCGCTCCACCCGTCGGTCCTCCGGCGTGAGCAGCTCGCGGCCCGCGCCCGGCGACTGTCCCTCCGCCAGCGCCGCCGCGTACGCTCCCGGGTGCTTCACGTTCCACCACCGCACCCCGCCCACATGGCTGTGCGCGCCGGGCCCCGCGCCCCACCAGTCCGCGCCGCGCCAGTACAGCTCGTTGTGCAGACACCGCCCCGCCGCTGAGGTCGCCCAGTTGGAGACCTCGTACCAGTCGAAGCCCGCCTCCCCCAGCACCGAGTCCGCGATCAGGTAGCGGTCCGCGTGTACGTCGTCGTCGGTCATCGGCACCTCACCCCGGCGGATGCGCCGCGCCAGCTGCGTGCCCTCCTCCACGATCAGCGCGTACGCCGATATGTGGTCGGGCCCGGCCGCCACCGCCGCCGCGAGCGACGCGCGCCAGTCGTCGTCGCTCTCCCCCGGCGTGCCGTAGATCAGGTCGAGGTTCACATGGCCGAAGCCCGCCTCCCGCGCCTCCGCGACGCACGCCTCCGGGCGGCCCGGCGTATGTGTGCGGTCCAGCACCTTCAGTACGTGCTGCCGTGCGCTCTGCATCCCGAAGGAGATCCGGTTGAAGCCCCCGGCGCGCAGTTCGGCGAGATACTCCGGATCCACCGACTCCGGATTCGCCTCTGTGGTGATCTCCGCGTCGTCCGCGAGCCCGAATTCGTCCCGTACGGCGTCCAGCATCCGTACGAGATCTCCCGCGGCCAGCAGCGTCGGCGTACCGCCCCCGACGAACACCGTCCGCACCTGCCGCGGGTCGTCGCCCAGCACCTTGCGGGCCAGCCGGATCTCCTCCGCCACCATCTCGGCGTAGTTGTCGCGGGAAGCCAGCACGCCTCCCGAGCCGCGCAGCTCGGTCGCCGTGTACGTGTTGAAGTCGCAGTAGCCGCAGCGCGTCGCGCAGTACGGCACATGCAGGTAGAAGGCGAGCGGCCGGTCCGCGGCGCCCTGGAGCGCGGACGCGGGCAGCGCCCCGTCCTCGGGCATGGGCTCACCATCGGGCAGTACGGAAGGCATGCCCCCCATTGTCCGTCACGTCGTCCGTCACCCCGAACGGCTACTGCGCCTGGAGCACGAGCAGCGCCAGATCGTCCACCGGCGGCGTGTCCGCGAACTCGTACACCGCCTGCCTGATCCGCTCCGCGACCCCCTGCGCGGTGAGCCCCGCGCACCCCGCGAGCACCCGCTCCAGCCCGTCGCCGTCATCGAACATCCGCGCCCCGGAGCGCCGCTCCGTCACCCCGTCCGTGACGCAGAGCAGCGTGTCGCCGGGCTCCAGGTCGAAGGTCTGGCTCTGGTAGGCCACGTCGTCGACGACCCCGAGCAGCACTTGCGGCCGGGCCGCGGTACGCACCCGGCCGTCGGGGCGCAGCAGCAGCGGCAGCGGATGACCCGCGCTCGCGAGGGTGCACCGCACGCCGCCCTGCGGCGAGCGCACCAGCTCGCCGTAGAGCAGGGACAGGAAGCGCGCCTGCGGCCCCTCAGGCACGCCTTGCCCGCCCGCCGCCGCGACCATCAGGGCGGCCGCCTCCGCCGCCTCCATCGCGTCGTCGAGCAGCAGTCCGTTCAGCCGGTCGAGCACCTCGCCCACCTGGTATCCCTCGCGGGCGAGCAGCCGAAGCCACGGCCGGGCGAGGCCGGTGACGACGGCGGCCTCGGGCCCGCTGCCCTGGACGTCGCCGAGCATGAAGCACCAGCGGCCGCCGGAGCCGGCCGGGAAGATGTCGTAGAAGTCGCCGCCCGCGACGCCGTCGTCACTCGGCTCGTAGACCAGGAACCGGTCGATGCCCGGGATCTCGCCGACTTTGCCGGGCAGCAGCCCGCGCTGGAGGACCTTGCTGATGGTGGCCTGCCGGGTGTACTGCCGGGCCGCGCTGATCGCCAGGGCGACCCGCCGCGCGAAGTCCTCGATCAGTGCGGTCACTTCGTCGGGTACGCGCGCCAGGCCCTGGCGTGCCACGAGCAGCGTGCCGAGGCCGCGTCCGCCCGCCACGAGGCGGTAGGCGACGGCTGTGCCCTCCGCCGCGCCCGGCTCGCCGTCGTGCGGCCAGGGGATCGGCACAGGACCATTGCGCGGGGTGTCGGGCAGCAGCGGCGGCTCCTTCTCCAGGGCCTCGCGCAGCTTCTCCATACGGGACTCGTCGCTGTGCCAGACGCGGGCGAGGCGCGACGCCACGCCCGCCGAGCCGCCTGTCCCCCAGCCCGAGCGCCCGGCCTCGCCGTCCAGCCAGATCGCGCACCAGTCGGCGAGCCGCGGCACCAGCAGCTGCCCGGCGAGCGCGGCGACCATGTCCTCGTCGAGCTGTCCGGCGAGCAGGTCGGAGGCTTCGGCGAGGAAGGTGAGCGCCCCGCGGCTCACCCAGTCCTGGTCTTCACGGGCGATGCGCCGCGGCGCGGGGGCGAGGATCTCGGCGGCGCGCAGCCCGCGCTGCAGCGCCGGTTCGCTGCCGGGCAGCGGGCAGGTGTCCCAGCCGTCGACGGGGAGCCGGGCCCAGACGGTCTTGAGGGCGGGGAGGTAGGTGATGCCCCAGCGCTCGGCGAGCGCGCCGACGAGGTGGAGGCCGCGGCCGTACTCGGGGGTGCCGGTGTGGTCCGCGTCGTGCGGTTCGTTCCGTACGGCCCTTGCGGGGTGGTGGTCGGAGACCTCGATCACCAGCGCGGCGGGTTCGCTCTCGGCCGACTCCTCGAGGCGGCAGAGGAGTTCGACGGTGGTGCCCGCGTGTACGACGGCGTTGGTGACGAGTTCGTTGACGATCAGCACGGCGTCGTCGGCGAGCCGGTCGGTACTGTGCTTTCCCGGCGGGCAGCCCGCGGGCCCTCCGCTCCCCGGGCAGAAAGCGCAGGTGGCGAGCAGCCCGAGGTTGGTCCAGTCGGCGAGGGCGGCCCGTACGAAACGGCGCGCGGCGGACGGCGCGAGCGGGTTGCCGGGCAGGCTGGTGCGGGCAATCGACCGGGCGTCGTCCCGTAGTGGGTACAACGGAGTTGAGCGATGGCCGGTGTCGCGCTGCATCGGAATGGGCCCCACAGTGCGGCTCCTGGTCGGTTCTGGCAATGCGCCGCTTATGACACCGACAGAGTGACAGACTGAGCCTGCCCATAAGCGCCGAGTCACCGAAGTGGGCGGATATGAACAAAGATATTGCGTTGTCGCCCGCCCAGCCGGCCTCCGGGCTGCCTGCCCAGCCGCCCGCGGACGGCGCCTGGATCCGTGTCTCGGAACTCCGCCCGCTGCTGGCCGCGATGACGGCATTACGGGACGGCGACTTCCGGATACGGGTGGCGGAAACCCATGAAGGCATGTCCGCGGAACTGGCCGCGATGTTCAATCAGATCGCCGTGCGCAACAAGCACTTCGCGGACGAACTGACACGCGTAGGCCGGGAGGTCGTTCGGCACGGCAGGCTGGACGACCGGCTGGCGGCCAGCCCCGGCCAGGGCGCCTGGACCACCGATGTGAACAGCACGAACGCGCTGCTCGACGCCCTGGTGGTGCCCGCGGCGAACGCCGCCCGTGTGCTGGACGCGGTGGCGGGCGGCGATCTGACCCAGCGGGTCGATCTGCACGACGGCAATCGCCAGTTGCGCGGCGATCTGCGCCGGCTGGGCCGCGCGGTCAACAAGATGGTCGACCAGCTCTCGCTCTTCACGAGTGAGGTGACGCGGGTCGCGCGCGAGGCCGGTACCGAGGGGCGGCTCGGCGGCCGGGCCAAGGTGCAGGGCTTGTCCGGGAGTTGGCGGGATGTGACAGAAGCCGTCAATACGATGGCGTCCCGGCTGACGGCCCAGGTGCGGGACATCGCGGCGGTGACCACGGCCGTGGCGCGCGGCGATCTGACCCGTACGGTCACGGTCGAGGCGACCGGCGAGCTGCTTGAGCTGAAGCTCACCGTGAACACGATGGTCGATCAGCTCTCGGCCTTCGCCGACGAGGTGACGAGGGTCGCCCGCGAAGTCGGCACGGAAGGCCAGTTGGGCGGCCGCGCGCAGGTCCGCGGCGTGTCGGGGGTCTGGAAGGACCTCACGGACAACGTCAACTTCATGGCGTCCAACCTGACGTCCCAGGTGCGCAATATCGCGCAGGTCACCACGGCCGTCGCCAACGGCGATCTGTCGCAGAAGATCACGGTCGACGCGCAGGGCGAGATCCTCGAACTCAAGTCGAC
>NZ_JBIAPW010000022.1:0-123106 GCF_042888505.1 Streptomyces sp. NPDC002870 | reverse complement strand
CGACCATCAACACCATGGTCGACCAGCTCTCCGCCTTCGCCGACGAGGTGACAAGGGTCGCCCGCGAAGTCGGCACGGAAGGCAACCTCGGCGGCCGCGCCCAGGTCCGCGGCGTGTCCGGCGTCTGGAAGGACCTGACAGAGAACGTCAACTTCATGGCCGACAACCTGACCTCGCAGGTCCGGAACATCGCGCTCGTGTCGACTGCCGTCGCCCAGGGCGACCTCGGCAAGAAGATCACGGTCGAGGCGAAGGGCGAGATCCTCGAACTCAAGTCGACCATCAACACCATGGTCGACCAGCTCTCCGCCTTCGCCGACGAGGTGACAAGGGTCGCCCGCGAAGTCGGCACGGAAGGCAACCTCGGCGGCCAGGCCCAGGTCCGCGGCGTGTCCGGCGTCTGGAAGGACCTCACGGACAACGTCAACTTCATGGCGTCCAACCTGACGTCCCAGGTGCGGAACATCGCCCAGGTCACCACGGCCGTCGCCAACGGCGATCTCTCGAAGAAGATCACCGTCGACGCCCGCGGCGAGATCCTGGAGCTGAAGGACACCGTCAACACGATGGTGGAGCAGCTGAGCGCCTTCGCCGACGAGGTGACAAGGGTCGCCCGCGAGGTCGGCACGGACGGCCGGCTCGGCGGCCGCGCCCAGGTCCTCGGCGTCACGGGCTTGTGGAAGGACCTCACCGACAACGTCAACTACATGGCCGACAACCTCACTTCTCAAGTGCGGAACATCGCCCAGGTGGCGACGGCCGTCGCCCAGGGCGACCTCTCCAAGAAGATCGACGTGGACGCCCGAGGCGAGATCCTGGAGCTCAAGACCACCATCAACACCATGGTGGACACGCTCTCCTCCTTCTCCTCCGAGGTCACCCGGGTGGCCCGCGAGGTGGGCTCGGAGGGACAGCTGGGCGGCCAGGCACGCGTCGAGGGCGTGTACGGCACCTGGAAGCGGCTCACCACCAATGTGAACGAGCTCGCGCTCAACCTCACCACCCAGGTCCGAGCCATCGCCGAGGTCGCTTCCGCCGTCGCCCAGGGCGACATGTCCCGCTCCATCACCGTGGAGACGCGGGGTGAGGTCTCCGAGCTGAAGGACAACATCAACCTGATGGTGTCCAACCTCCGTGAGACCACCCGCGCGAAGGACTGGCTGGAGTCGAACCTGGCCCGTCTGGCCGGTCTGATGCAGGGCCACCGCGACCTGATGGAGGTCGCCGACCTGATCCTTCGCGAGCTGACCCCGCTGGTGAACGCGCAGTTCGGCGCCTTCTTCCTGGCCGACCCCGACCAGAACGGCACTCCGTCCCGTACGACGTCCACCACCAAGGGACTGGCCTTCATCGCCGGTTACGGCTCAGCGCAGTCCTCCACCGTCGACACCACCGGCATGCCGGGGCACGGCCTGGTCCGGCAGGCGGCCCTGGAGAAGAAGCGGATCCTCCTGGAGGAGGCCCCGCCGGACTACATCAAGATCAACTCAGGTCTTGGCGAGGCGTCCCCCGCCAGCGTCGTGATCATCCCGATCCTCTTCGAGGACAAGCTGCTGGGCGTCATCGAGCTGGCGTCCTTCTCCCGCTTCTCCGACGTCCATCTGGCCTTCTTCGACCAGTTCGTCAACACCATCGGCGTCGCGATCAACACCATCATCGCCAACTCCCGTACGGAGTCGCTGCTGGGCGAGTCCCAGCGGCTGGCGGTCCAGCTCCAGGAGCGCTCCGACGAGCTCCAGCGCCAGCAGGCGGAACTGCAGCGCTCGAACGCGGAGCTGGAGGAGAAGGCGGCGCTGCTGGCGACCTCCTCGCAGTACAAGTCGGAGTTCCTGGCGAACATGTCGCACGAGCTGCGCACCCCGCTGAACTCCCTGCTCATCCTGGCCAGGCTGCTCTCCGACAACCCCGACGGCCATCTGTCCGACCAGGAAGTGCAGTTCGCCACCACGATCCACCGCTCGGGCTCCGATCTGCTCCAGCTGATCAACGACATCCTGGACCTGTCGAAGATCGAGGCCGGCCGGATGGACGTACGCCCGAAGAAGCTGCCGCTGATCAAGCTGCTCGACTACGTCCACGCCACGTTCCGCCCGATCACACTGGACCGGGGGCTGGCCTTCGAGGTCGGCGTCGGCGAGGACGTGCCTCGCGAGATGTACTCCGACGAGCAGCGGCTCCAGCAGATCCTGCGCAACCTGCTGTCCAACGCAATAAAGTTCACCTCCTCCGGCCGCGTCGAGCTGAGTGTGAACAGGGTCAAGGACCCCGATGACAAGCTCCTCAAAGGCACGGACGACCTGATCGCCTTCGCCGTCACCGACACCGGGATCGGCATCGCCCCGGAGAAGCTTCCGGTGATCTTCGAGGCATTCCAGCAGGCCGACGGCACCACCAACCGCAAGTACGGCGGCACGGGCCTCGGCCTGTCCATCAGCCGGGAGATCGCGGGGCTGCTCGGCGGCCGCATCATCGCGGAGAGCGAGCCGGGCCGCGGCTCCACGTTCACGCTGTACGTACCCGTCCTCTATCCCGGCCAGGTGGGCGGCGACAGCGACGGCTCGTACGACGGCCATGTTCTGCACGACGGGCATGTTCTGCCTGGCGGGCATGTTCTGCACGGTGTCCCTGACATTCACGGCGTCCCTGACATTCACGGCGTGCATGACATTCATGGTGTCCCTGACCTTCATGGTGTCCATGACGTCCATGACGTGCCGCTGCCGTCGGCGGAGCGGCATCACGCCGAACACCTTCCGCGCCAGGAGGTGGACGACGGCTGGCCGACGACGACCAAGCTGGAGGAGTGGAAGTCGGGCCGCGCGGGCCGCATCCTGTCGGGCCGTCGCGTCCTCATCGTCGACGACGACATCCGCAATGTCTTCGCGCTCACCCATGTGCTGGGCCGGGTGGGCATGCCCGTGCTGTACGCGGAGAACGGCCGTGAGGGCATCGAGACGCTGGAGCGCAACCCCGACGTCGAACTGGTCCTGATGGACATCATGATGCCCGAGATGGACGGGTACGAGACGATCGAGGCGATCCGGCGCAGCCCGCTCTGGACGGCCCTGCCGATTGTCGCCCTCACGGCCAAGGCGATGCCCGGGGACCGCGAGAAGTCGATCGCGCAGGGCGCCAACGAGTACGTGCCGAAACCCGTCGACGTGGACCGTCTGCTCACGGTCGTCTGCGCCCTCCTCGACCCTGAGGGCGGGCAGGCCGAACCGGGCGTCCAAACGGCCGGAGATCCACCCGCGATACCGGGACAGCCAACCGGCGATGGAGAGCCGGCTGTCCCGCCGACCATCACGTGAGGCAGACACGATGACCACAGAGGCGACCACCACCGACCGCGCGAGCATCCTCCTCGTGGACGACATGGAGGACAACCTCGTCGCCCTGGAGGCAGTACTGGGGTCCCTCAACGAACCGTTGGTCCGGGCGCGTTCCGGGGAGGAGGCGATGAAGGCACTGCTGCGGCAGAAGTTCGCGGTGGTGCTGCTGGACGTACGGATGCCGGGCATGGACGGCTTCGAGACGGCGTCCAACATCAAGCGTCTCGACCAGACGAAAGACGTCCCGATCATCTTCCTGACCGGGACGGAGGCGGACAGCGGCTATGCGTTCCGGGGGTATGCGACGGGTGCGGCGGACTATCTGACCAAGCCCTTCGACCCTTGGGTACTGCGGGCGAAGGTGAATGTGTTCCTCGATCTGCACCGCAAGAACCGCCAGTTGGAGCGGCTGCTGGCGAGTGAGCAGGAGCAGCTGGGGCAGATCGCGAAGCGGCTGACGGCGATAGAGACGGAGCTGGGGCGGAGCGGCCCGAGCGATGTGCCGGAGCTGCGGGTGCAGTTGACGCGGATAGAGGAGGCCATGAGGGAACTGCGCCGCGGACGGAGCCAGTAGGCTCGCCCGCTCTGTGTCTTGTCCTCAATCGCCGGACGGGCTGGCTGTGTCCTGTCCTCAATCGCCGGACGGGCTGAGGTTCAGCCCGTCCGGCGATTGAGGACCAGGGTCCGGGGCGGAGCCCCGGCGGCGCGGGGCTACGCCTCGCGGGAGCCCGCGTACATGTCCTCGATCAGGTCCTTGTACTCACGCTCGACGACCGGCCTCTTCAGCTTGAGGCTGGGCGTCAGTTCGCCGTGCTCGATGTCCAGGTCGCGCGGGAGCAGCCGGAACTTCTTGATCGTCTGCCAGCGCTGCAGCCCCTCGTTGAGCCGCTTCACATAGCCCTCGATGAGCTGCTCGGCCTGCTTTGTGGCCACCACCTCGGCGTACGACTTGCCGTCCAGGCCGTTCTCCTTGGCCCAGCCGAGGATGGTCGGCTCGTCCAGCGCGATCAGCGCGGTGCAGAAGTTACGGTCCGCGCCGTGCACCAGGATGTTGGAGACGAACGGGCACACCGCCTTGAACTGGCCCTCGACCTCCGCCGGCGCGATGTACTTTCCGCCGGACGTCTTGATCAGGTCCTTCTTGCGGTCCGTGATCCGCAGGTACCCGTCCGCGGACAGCTCGCCGATGTCCCCGGTGTGGAGCCACCCGTCGGACTCCAGGACCTCCGCGGTCTTCTCCGGCAGCCGGTGGTAGCCCTCCATGATGCCGGGGCCGCGCAGCAGGATCTCGCCGTCGTCCGCGATGCGCACCTCCGTGCCGGGCATCGGCTTGCCGACCGTGCCCGTGCGGTAGGCCTCACCCGGGTTGACGAACGACGCCGCGCTGGACTCCGTGAGCCCGTAGCCCTCCAGGATGTGGATCCCGGCGCCGGCGAAGAAGTAGCCGATGTCGGGCGCGAGCGCGGCGGACCCGGAGACCGCGGCGCGCAGCCGGCCGCCGAAGGCCTCGCGGAGCTTGGAGTAGACGAGCACGTCGGCGACCTTGTGCTTGGCGGTCAGCCCGAAGGGCGCGGAAGCCGTGCCCGTGCGGCGGAAGTTGTCCTGCGCGGCCTTCGCGTATTCGCGCGCGACTCCGGCCGCCCACAGGAAGATCTTGTACTTCGCGCCGCCGGCGGCCCGCGCCTTGGCCGCGACACCGTTGTAGACCTTCTCGAAGATGCGCGGCACGGCGGCCATATAGGTCGGCTGCACGACCGGCAGATTCTCGATGATCTTGTCGACGCGGCCGTCGACAGCGGTGACATGGCCGACCTCGATCTGCCCGGAGGTCAGCACCTTGCCGAAGACGTGGGCGAGCGGCAGCCACAGGTACTGCACGTCGTCCTTGGTGATCAGGCCGGTCGCGGCGGTGGCCCTGGCCATGTACGACCAGTTGTCGTGCGGCAGCCGCACGCCCTTGGGCCGTCCCGTGGTGCCCGAGGTGTAGATGAGCGTCGCCAGCTGGTCGGCGGTGATCGCCGCGACCCGCTCCTTGACCGCTTCGGGGTGCTTGTCGAGGTACTGGGCACCGCGCGCCTCGAGATCGGCGAGCGAGAGCACCCATCCCTCGGGGTCGTTCTCGTCCGGCTCCACGCCCGTCATGTCGAAGACGACGACGTGCCTGAGCTCCGGCAGCTCGGCCCGCCGCTCACGCGCCTTGGCCAGCTGGGTCGCGTCCTCCGCGATCAGCACCCGGCTTTCGGAGTCGGCGAGGATGTACGCCGACTCCTCGGCGTTGGTGGACGGGTAAACGGTTGTGGTCGCGCCGCCCGCGCACATCACGCCGAGGTCGGCGAGGATCCACTCGACCCGGGTGGCGGACGCGAGCGCGACCCGCTCCTCGGGCTGGACGCCGATATCGACCAGACCGGCCGCGATGGCGTAGACCCGCTCGGCGGCCTGGCCCCAGCTCAGCGACTTCCAGTCGTCGGGACCGTGGCCGGCGGCGGGAGCCACCGGATAGCGGTAGGCCTCCGCGTCCGGCGTAGCCGCCACACGCTCGGTGAACAGGGTCGCCACGGAGGGCGGTCGGTTCTCGATCAGGGTATTGGTGTCGCTCACGACGTCCTCCGGGCCTGCGGCAGCACTGCAACTGGCGGGTTGTTTAACTGGCGAGTAACCATCGAGCCGTGATCAGGGTAGAGCGCACAATGCCGGTGCGTAAGAGGCTGCGGGCTGCCGCTTGATAACGAACAGGCCTGCGCCTCCTTGGCTGGAAGCCATCGTCGGTGTATCCCTCACCTACCGGGTCCTGTCTCCGCAGACACGCCGAAAGCGCCCGTCCGGACCCCCGGTCGGGCGCTTTCGCGTGACGTGCGGTGCGTGCGGGGCGCGATGTGGCGCGATGTGGCGCGACGTGCGGCTATGTCATGGCCGCGGCTGCGCTACTCCTCGGGAAGGGGTCGCTCAGCCGCGCCACTTCTTCGCCTTGCCGCGCCACTTCTTAGCCTTACAGCGCTACTTCTTCGCCTTGCCGCCGCTCTCGTCGCTGGAGAGCACCGCGATGAAGGCCTCCTGAGGAACCTCCACGCTGCCCACCATCTTCATCCGCTTCTTGCCTTCCTTCTGCTTCTCCAGCAGCTTCCGCTTACGGGAGATGTCGCCGCCGTAGCACTTGGCAAGGACGTCCTTGCGGATGGCGCGGATGGTCTCGCGGGCGATGACCCGCGAGCCGATGGCGGCCTGGATGGGCACCTCGAAGGCCTGCCGCGGGATGAGCTCCCTGAGCTTGGCGACGAGCCGCACGCCGTACGCGTACGCAGCATCCTTGTGCGTGACGGCGGAGAAGGCGTCGACCTTGTCGCCGTGCAGCAGGATGTCGACCTTGACCAGGCTGGCGGACTGCTCGCCGGTGGGCTCGTAGTCGAGAGAGGCGTAGCCGCGGGTCTTGGACTTCAGCTGGTCGAAGAAGTCGAAGACGATCTCGGCGAGGGGGAGGGTGTAGCGGATCTCGACCCGGTCCTCGGAGAGGTAGTCCATGCCGAGCAGCGTGCCGCGGCGGGTCTGGCACAGCTCCATGATCGAGCCGATGAACTCGCTCGGCGCGAGGATCGTGGCCCGTACGACCGGCTCGTGCACCTCGGAGATCTTGCCCTCGGGGAACTCGCTCGGGTTGGTGACGGTGTGCTCCGCGCCGTCCTCCATGGTCACGCGGTAGACCACGTTGGGGGCGGTGGCGATCAGGTCCAGGCCGAACTCCCGCTCGAGCCGCTCGCGGATGACGTCCAGGTGCAGCAGACCGAGGAAGCCCACGCGGAAGCCGAAGCCGAGGGCCGCGGAGGTCTCCGGCTCGTAGACCAGCGCGGCATCGTTGAGCTGCAGCTTGTCGAGGGCCTCGCGAAGGTCCGGGTACTCCGAGCCGTCCAGCGGATAGAGACCCGAGAACACCATCGGCTTGGGATCCTTGTAGCCGCCCAGCGCCTCGGTCGCGCCCTTGGTGAAGGAGGTGATCGTGTCACCGACCTTGGACTGCCGGACGTCCTTCACACCCGTGATGATGTAGCCCACCTCGCCGACGCCGACGCCGTCGGCCGGGGTCATCTCCGGGGACGAGACGCCGATCTCCAGCAGCTCGTGGGTGGCGCCGGTGGACATCATGCGGATGCGCTCGCGCTTGTTGAGCTGACCGTCGATGACACGGACGTACGTGACGACACCGCGGTACGAGTCGTAGACCGAGTCGAAGATCATCGCGCGGGCCGGGGCGTCGGCGACACCGACCGGGGCGGGGACGTCGCGGACCACGCGGTCCAGCAGTGCCTCAACGCCGATGCCCGTCTTCGCCGAGACCTTGAGGACGTCCTCCGGCTGGCAGCCGATGAGATTGGCGAGCTCCTCGGAGAACTTCTCCGGCTGGGCGGCCGGCAGGTCGATCTTGTTCAGGACCGGGACGATCGTGAGCTCGTTCTCCATCGCGAGATAGAGGTTGGCGAGGGTCTGCGCCTCGATGCCCTGGGCGGCGTCGACCAGCAGGACGGTGCCCTCGCAGGCCGCGAGCGAGCGGGAGACCTCGTAGGTGAAGTCCACGTGCCCGGGGGTGTCGATCATGTTCAGGATATGAGTCCTGGACTGGTCGGGGCCCTCGGAAGGAGCCCAGGGCAGCCGTACCGCCTGGGACTTGATCGTGATGCCGCGCTCGCGCTCGATGTCCATGCGGTCGAGGTACTGAGCGCGCATCTGCCGCTGCTCGACCACTCCGGTCAGCTGGAGCATCCGGTCGGCAAGGGTCGACTTGCCGTGGTCGATGTGCGCGATGATGCAGAAATTGCGGATCAGCGCCGGGTCGGTACGGCTCGGCTCGGGCACGTTGGTAGGAGTCGCGGGCACGCAGGGTCCTGATTCTTGAGACGCCGGGCGTCTCGTCTCGGGCGATGTCGGATCGGGATCGATACGTAGAGCTTCTATGGTCCCACGGCTGCCGGGCAGCGCTCGGTTTGGGCCGCTCGACGGGCGACTGGTAGCCTGGGCAGCTGTGTCTCGTGGCCTCTCAAGTACGAGAACACACACTCAAAGATCATCGAACCTGAAAAGGCTCTTTCGTGGCGAACATCAAGTCCCAGATCAAGCGGAACAAGACGAACGAGAAGGCGCGCCTGCGTAACAAGGCCGTCAAGTCGTCGCTCAAGACCGCGATCCGCAAGGCCCGTGAGGCTGTCGCCTCGGGCGACGTCGAGAAGGCCAATGTGGCCGTCCGTGAGGCGTCGCAGAAGCTCGACAAGGCCGTCTCCAAGGGTGTCATCCACAAGAACGCCGCCGCCAACAAGAAGTCGGCGCTGGCCTCCAAGGTTGGCTCCCTCAAGGGCTGAACCTCTTGATTGTCGCCGGTAGGGACTCAGCGGGCCCTCTCTTCCGCTCCTGATCCGGCACCCTCAGCGCCGCACGCGGCCTGCGTTCGCCACGCGGGTGCGGCGCACATTGTTTGAGCTGTGAGCCCCAGTGGCTGTCCTTCCCCAGGACGGCGACCGGGGCTTTCGGCGTTGTGGGGGCGAGGCCGAGCCGGGCCAGGCTCGGCTCGGCTCGGATCAGCGTCGGGAGCGTGCCGCGCGGGCGATCGCCACGACCGCCTTCTCCAGCGCGTACTCCGGGTCGTCACCCCCGCCCTTCACCCCCGCGTCCGCCTCCGCCACCGCACGCAGCGCGACCGCCACGCCGTCCGGCGTCCAGCCCCGCATCTGCTGCCGCACCCGGTCGATCTTCCAGGGCGGCATGCCCAGCTCACGCGCGAGATCGGCGGGCCGCCCGCCGCGGGCCGACGAGAGCTTGCCGATCGCCCGCACCCCTTGCGCCAGAGCGCTGGTGATCAGGACGGGCGCGACCCCCGTCGACAGCGACCAGCGCAGCGCCTCCAGCGCCTCCGCCGCACGCCCCTCCACCGCGCGGTCGGCGACCGTGAAGCTGGAGGCCTCGGCCCGGCCGGTGTAGTACCGCCCGACGACCGCCTCGTCGATCGTGCCCTCGACGTCGGACGCGAGCTGCGAGACCGCGGCGGCCAGCTCCCGCAGATCGCTGCCGATCGAGTCGACCAGAGCCTGGCACGCCTCAGGCGTCGCCGACCGCCCCAGCGCCCGGAACTCGGACCGTACGAACGTGAGCCGCTCCGCGGGCTTCGTGGTCTTTGGACAGGCGACCTCGCGAGCCCCCGCCTTGCGGGCAGCGTCCAGGAGGCCCTTGCCCTTCGCACCGCCGGGGTGCAGCAGCACGAGGGTGATCTCCTCGGCGGGCGCGTCGAGATACGACTTGACGTCCTTGATGGTGTCCGCGGACAGGTCCTGCGCGTTCCGCACGACGACGACCTTGCGCTCGGCGAAGAGCGACGGGCTGGTCAGCTCGGCCAGCGTGCCCGGCTCAAGCTGGTCGGCGGTGAGGTCGCGTACGTCCGTGTCCGCGTCGGCGGCCCGGGCGGCCGCCACCACCTGCTGCACGGCACGGTCGAGGAGCAGGTCCTCCTGGCCCACGGCGAGCGTGACGGGGGCGAGGGGATCGTCGGTCGAATTCTTCCTGGTGGCCATCGCGGTCCAGCATCCCACGCGCCACTGACACCGCCCTCCGCGCTCACGGCTCTTCGCGCCAGCCGTCCCACTCCCCCGCGAACTCGTCCAGCTTCGCCGGGTCCAGCCGCCCGTCCGGGTCCTCGACGACCAGCAGCCACTGGGCGTCCTCGGCGTCGTCCTCGCCGGCCAGCGCGTCTCGCAGAAGCAGCGGCTCCTCGGCGACGCCGAAGCGGTCGCCGAGCGCCTCGGCCGCATCCTCCGCGGCATCGCGGTCGGGCAGCACCAGTACATGTCTCACAGCACTCACAAGGACATTGTTCAGGTCGCCCCGCCCGGCACTGTCGGCAGGCGGTCGAGCTGCAGCCCGAAGTGATCGCGGTACGCCGCGAGCACCGCGGCGTCGTCGGCCAGCGCCCGCTCATGCCGCTCACCGCGCACGGTGGTGACCAGTTTGCGGCCGCTGAGCGTGATCCGTCCCTCGGCGGTGAGCCGGGAGCAGACGACGGACTGAGTGAAGTGCGAGTCGGGAGAAGTGCGGTGCCACCAGGCCCCGGCCCGGAAGTCGTCGAGGACGCGGGGCCTTGTGTCGAGGCGGAACTGCGGCTTGCCGTCGCGGTAGACGTCGAGGTCCCCGTACTGAGAGGCCTCGACGATCCGGAACGTACCGGCCGGATCCTTCTGATCGCCCCGCTCGCCGAACACGAGCGGATGGTGGCTGTGGTCGCCGAAGCCGACGTCGGCCAGCCAGGGGCCGGTGGAATCCACCGTCTCGACGAGCAGGGCGAGATGGTCGTACGGGATGCCGAGCCGGCCCTGGTCGCCGAACACGCGCCCCTGGAGGAGGGCGACGGTGAACCCGAGGTCGCGCAGCAACGCGGCGAAGGCACCGTTGAGTTCGTAGCAGAACCCGCCCCGCCGCGCGTCCACGATCTTGGCGAGGAGCGCCTTCTCCTCCAGCACGATGTCCTCGCCGAGGTGGATGGAGAGGTTCTCGAAGGGCACTGCCCGCAAGTGCCGCAGCTGCAGATCGCGCAGCGCGTCGGCGTCGGCGCGCTCGGGGCGGCTCGCATCGATACGGCGGAGGTAGGCATCCATGGGACGAGTGTGTCCCGAGGGGCGCCCGCGCACCATGGCTCCCTGGTCCTAGGTCTGTCGCCCGAGGCCCGAGCGGGCGGGGGCGGGTACGGCGGCGGACAAGGGGGCGGATGCGGCGGTGGACAAGGGGGCGGATGCGGCGGTGGGTCCGGGCCCCGAGGGACCGCCCGCAGACCTCGTCCGGCGCCTCCCGCAACCGCGATCGCCCCGTCCGTGTCGGTACGCAGCACCACCGCTCCCCCTGCCTTCAGCGCCGCGACCGTACGGGGCGCAGGATGGCCGTACATGTTGCCGCGGCCTGCGGAGATCAGGGCCAGCCGCGGGCGCACGGCACGCAGCAGGCCGGGATGCTGGTGGGCGGAACCATGGTGGGCGACCTTGAGGACGTCGACCGGTGGGAGCGCCGGATGGGCCCGCAACAGCCCTCGCTGGGCCGGTGGTTCGAGGTCGCCGAGAAGCAGCACGGTGGGACCGCCCTCGACCCGTACGAACAGCGTGACGCTGGCGTCGTTGGGTCCCTCCGGGACGGGACCGGAGCCGAGGCCGGGGCCGGAGCCGGGCCCGAGGGCTGTCCGCGGCCACAGGACCTGCCAGGCGAGCGGCCCGACCCGGCGCCGCTCCCCCGGTCCGGCGCGGATCACGGCCACCCCGGCCACAGTCGCCGTTCTCCGTACGAATTCACTCTGGTCCCGCGGCTCGTCGAACGTCGTCGTCTGCACCGCACCGACGGCCCTGCCCCTCAACACGCCGGGCAGCCCCCGGACGTGGTCGGCATGGAAATGCGTCAGAAGGACCAGCGGAACCCGGGTGACGCCCAGTTCCCGCAGACAACGGTCGGCGAGTTCCGGGTCGGGGCCCGCGTCCACGACGACGGCCGCGCCGGCACCGGCCGCCAGCACCGTGGCATCGCCCTGCCCGACATCTTCCCTGTCAAGTCTGTGCGTGTTGCGGCAGCCTTCCTGACTTCCTTCTTCTCCTGCC
Source organism: Streptomyces sp. NPDC002870 (assembly GCF_042888505.1). NCBI lineage: Bacteria > Bacillati > Actinomycetota > Actinomycetes > Kitasatosporales > Streptomycetaceae > Streptomyces > Streptomyces sp. NPDC002870. Next base: position 111,168 of record NZ_JBIAPW010000022.1, on the reverse strand, counting down.
GCCATGGTGACGCTCAGTAGAAGGGGACAGCTCCGCAGCAGGCAGAAGGGGCCGTTGACCGGGTGGGTTCTCACTACACGATGAGGAGGCCGTCCTGTGCGGGGTGGAACTGATCAGGGCGGCGATGCGCAAGGTGGCTCGTCAGCTCGGTTGGAAGGTCACCACGATCGGGTGGATCGGCACCCGCTTCGGCACGATGGTCGCCGTCCAGGAAACCCGAGACGTCCCTGAGGAGTGCCGGGTAGCGGTCGACGCTCCACACCTATGGCACACCACGCGACATCTACGAGGCCTACACGGAAGATCACGGCAGAGCTCGGCTCTGAGCGGCGAACCGGCTGGCACCCCGTAGAAGTGGTGCGCCGCATCGCCGGGATCACCCCATCGGCTCGCTCGCAGGGCTTCCCGCTGAGCGCCGGCGCCCTCGGATCTCGCCGAGAGCAACCACCAGCGTCGCGACATTCAGAGGGAACGCCACGGTTGAAGCGATCACCGTGATTCCGGCGGCCCGGGTGAGACTGGCGGCCAGTGCCGCGCACAGCAGCGCAGCGGGCAACAACCGGCGCCACGTGGGCAGGTTCCGTATGCGCCACACGCGTACGCAAAGGATCACATTGAGCGTCAGGAAAGCCACGGCCCAGGCGGCAAGCACAACCAGGGACAGCGACATCGGCTATCTCCAGAGCAGAAGGAATTTCATGCCGACCAGACTTCCCGGCTGACCTGCCGTGATCCTAGGGTGCGCCTGTGCCCGGCAATAGCGGCGCCCCGGCCTGGAGCAAGGTCCATGGGACGATCCGGCCGGTCACGGCCGAGTCGTGCCGCCGTAGCCGTCCGACGCTGCGAGGAGCTCATGCAGAAGATGGGCGGCTGTGATCACCCCGAGCAGGTGGGTGCCGTCCTTGGCCTTCTCGGCCACGGCCACCAGCGGGCTGCGGACCCGTGCCATGAGCGCCGCCACTTCCAGCGCGGTGTCATCGGGATCCGCGATGGGCGGCGGGGAGGCGGTGCTGGGGAGGCAGTCGCCGACACTGCGTCCGACCAGGTACTGGCACAGGCGGTCGGCGTGTTTCTCGTCGACGACCGCGGCCAGAGTCGGGTCCTCGATCACGTACTCGGGCACCAGGACCTTGACCATCTGGGAGGCGGGCAGGATCGCCTTGGGTTCGCCGTGCTCGTCCAGCACCAGGAGCCCGGGGAGTTTGTGCTCGGCCATCAGCCGGGCCGCCTCCAGCGCGTCGCTGCCGACGCTCACCGATTCGTACTCGACTGCCAGGTCTCGTGCGCGCACGGCCGGCTCCTCGTCTGCTCGTCATGTCCCTGTTCCCAGCGTCGGTCATCACCGGGCTCCCGGCGATGACCTTGACGCGACGCATACGGTCCGCCGGCCCCGTTTCATTCCCGCCCCTTGCCGGCTTGGTCCATGAGCCGGTCGACGATGAACGCGGTCAGGATCCCGCCCAGCAGCGCCCATATGGCATGACCCGGACCCAGTCCACTGACGGCCACCGCTGTGCCGAGGGCAGCGGCGGACGCGGCACCCGTCATCACCGCCGCCGTGTTGGTCAGGAACCGCCATTGCTGTCGAGCGGTGCCGGGTCGGCGTATTTCACCGAGCGCGGCACGGATGACGAGTGCTGCGACGGCGACGCTGCAGCCGAGTGCCGCTTGGGTCCATGTGGTCATCGGTCAGGCCAGGGCGAAGTAGCGCAGCCAGACATACCCGGTCGAGATCGCCACGGTGACGGCGGTGACGACGAGTCCGTACTTGGTGAACTGCCAGAAGGAGATGGGGGTGCGGTTGCGTTCGGCGATGCCGAGGACGACGACGTTGGCGCTGGCGCCGATGGCGGTGGCGTTGCCGCCGAGGTCCGCGCCGATGGCCAGTGCCCACCACATGACGTGGTTGGTGTCGCCGCCCATCGCCTCGACCAGGTCGCTCGTGATGGGTGCCATGGTGGCGACGTAGGGGATGTTGTCGATGATGCCGGACAGCACGGCGGAGGCGTTGAGCAGCAGCATGGAGCCGCCCAGTTCGTTGTCGCCGATGGCGTCGGCGAGGGCCGTGGACACCTCGCCGATCACTCCGGTCTCGATCAAGCCGCCGATCATGATGAACAGCCCGGCGAAGAAGGCGAGGGTGGGCCACTCGACCTCTTTGAGTACGTCCCCGGTCTCCGCGGTGGAGAGGGCGATGAGCAGGCCGGCGCCCAGCAGCGCGACGACGCTGGGCTCGTAGTGGAGCACCGGATGCAGGACGAATCCGGCGACGACCAGGGTGAGCACGATCAGGCCCTGGACGAGGAGCCGGGGGTCGCGGATGGCTTCGCGTTCCTCCAGGTCCATCACCTCGGCCGCGCGGTCCTCGTCGTAGACGAAGGACTTGCGGAACAGGAAGCGGCACATGGCGATCAGGACCACGATCAGCAGCACGGACAGCGGGGCGAGGTGGACGAGGAAGTCGTTGAAGGTCAGGCCGGCCCGGCTGGCGATGATGATGTTGGGCGGGTCGCCGACGAGGGTCGACATACCGCCGATGTTGGAGGCCAGGACCTCAGCGATCAGGAACGGGGCGACCGGCAGGGCGAGCCGTTCACACACCAGCAGCGTCACCGGGGCGATGAGCAGCACGGTGGTGACGTTGTCGAGCAGCGCCGAGGCCGCGGCGGTGATCACGATCAGCATGACCATCACCCGGAAGGGCCTGGCCTTGGCTCTCTTCACGGACCAGATGGCCAGGTACTCGAACATGCCGGTCTTCTTCAGCACGCCGACGATCATCATCATGCCCATCAGCAGGAAGATGACGTTCCAGTCGATGCCGCTGTGCTCGGAGTAGAAGGCGGACTTGTCGTCTGTCGCCCTGATCGCCAGCATCAGCCCGGCGCCCCCGAGGGCGGCCCCCACCCGGTGGATCTTCTCGCTGATGATCAGGGCGTACGTGCTGGCGAAGACGACGATCGCGGCCCAGCTCTGCCAGTCGTTCACGATCCTCCGATGAGTCGTTCCATCAGGCGGGCGGCCGTGATGGCGCCCACCAGCCGGACCTGGTCCCCGTCGCGTTCGATGACGGCGACGAGCGGGCTGTGGGTCCGGGCCATGAGCGCCGCCACCTGCAGTGCCCCCGCGTCGGGCCCGACCACCGGCGGCGTGTACGTCCGCGGCGGCAGCCACTGGGTGACGGTGAGGCCCGCGATCTTCTCCGTGACCTCGGCGAGGTGCCGGTCGTCAATCACGGCGGCGACGTGCGGGGTCTCCAGGACGTAGTCCGGTACCAACTGCTTGATCAGCTGGGAGCCCGGCACGATGGCGTACGGCTGCTGGTCCGCATCGAGCACGAGCAGTGCGGGCAGCTTGCGCTCGGCCAGCAACCGTGCCGCATCCAACGCGCTGTCGTCCGTCGAGACGGAGGGGTAGGGCTCTGCGAGTTCATGCGCGCGCATGGCTGGCCTCCTTGCTGTGGCGAACTTCCGCTGAGCCGTTGTCGGCGGGGATGCCCGTCAGGTCCTCGACGTGGAAGAGGCGGGCGATCGGCACGTCCGTGCTGCTGTGGGCGATGATCGAGGCCGCGATGCAGACGGCAATGAGGGTGTACGCCTCCTGGCCGTGCGGGATGCCGGACTGCAGCACCAGCAGCCCGTACACCACCGATGCGAAGCCCTTCGGCCCGAACCAGGCGGCGACCAGCTTCTCCCGGCGGTCGAATCGCGTCCCGATGAGTGATATCAGCAGGGACGCCGGCCGGATCAGCGCGATCGCCAGGACCACGGCGACGTACCCGCCGAGGGAGAGGTCGCCGAACAGCTGCGGGGTGAGCAGTGCGCCGAAGACGAGCAGGGCGGCGAACTTGGCCAGTTCGGCCAGTGCCTCACCGAGCGGCTCGAACGCCGCCTTCGCCTCCGGGGACGCCGCGGTGAGAACGGCACCGGCGGAGAAGGCCGCGAGGTAGGGGTTGGCTTGGGTGAGGTGGCACAGCCCGTACAGGATGATCCCGGTGGCCAGCGGCAGCAGCGGCTGCAGCTTCGGCTCCGCGCCGAGCAGCCGGAACCGCACGAGGCCCGTGACGATCAGCGGCAGCACGATGCCGAGGGCGAGGCCGCCTCCCAGCTCCAGGGCGATCTTCCCGAGCGACGCGTGCGCCGGGCCCGCCGTGGGGCCGGCCGCGGCGATGAGGATCAGGACGACCGGCAGGGCGAGGCCGTCGTTGATGCCGCTTTCCACATTCAGCAACTGCCGCAGTTTGGCGGGGACTTCCTTGCGGCCGACGATCGCGGAGGCGAATACCGGGTCGGTGGGCGCAAGCACCGCGCCGACCAGGAACGACGTCGTCCAGTCCAGGCCCACCACGTAGTGCGTGATCAGGGCCATGCCGACAAACGCGAGCGGCATGCCCAGGCCCAAAGCCCGCGCCGGGTTCTTCCAGTTGGCGCGCAACTTGGGGAACGAGACGTGCATCCCGTCGGTGAACAGCACCGCGAACAGGGCGAGGTCCGCGGTGACCGCGACGATCTCGCTGTCCGGCGTGATGTGGATCAGGCCGAGAAAGCCGTCACTGACCAGCGCCCCGCCGACGAGGAACAGGAACGAGGTGGACAGGACGGTACGGGCGGCAAGCCCGGAGAGCAGCACCGCGATGAGCAGTGCGACTCCGAAAACGGCAACGAGCACCATGAGGGTGTCCCCCGATCGGCAAAGAGAGCTCTCTCGAATTCGCCGACCAGGCTTCCCGGCACACCACGCTGGACCTTACACGTCCCTTACGTCACATTGACAGGTCTCCCACGCGCACCCGCGGCGCCGTCACGTTGCCGGATCCCGGCAGGGATTCTGTGCTCCTCCGTCGCGTGGCTGTCAGGCACGGCCCTCCCACCAAGTCGAGCGCACGACGGATGACCCAGCGCGCTCGGCGTCGCGGCGGTTGAAACGCTCACACAGGGTCGCCCCGAGAACGAGTCCGTTTCCGCCAAAGACGGCCACAGGGACCAGGACCATCCGCAAGAAGTCCGCATCCTCGGAGCGCATTCCGGACATGGCCGTGACGGGCGGGATCAGCAGGGCCACATACAGGACCAGGATCGCGATCCCCTTCACCTTGAGTCCGCCAGGTGTGGACTGCCGCCGCATCCACTGCGGCACCCGCCCGGACAGGAACAGCGCAGCCAGGGGCAGCACGATCGCCGACCAGACAGTTATCCACAGCCAATGGAACATTTCCCCTCCAGGGCCGAGTTGGGGACGCGAGCGGTCCGGCCACGCCGATGCAGAGATAGTGCCACCGCCCCCAGCAACCAATCACTGCCCTGATACAGCAACCCCGCGCGGCCTTGGCTGCCGAGGACAGCTCCTGTCCTTACCCGCCCTTCCTGCACATGAGCCCCCGCCCGAAGAACATCCCCGTGCCCAGTTGGCGCGCGGCTGGGTTTACGCCAAATCCCAGGTGGAGGGGGTAGGGTGACGGCCCGCGGAGCCTTGACGGGGTGTCAATGCCAGGGCCCGGGCGGACGGTATGGAGCGTGATGGCAGGGCGACGGGTGACGGTAGGCACGATGCGGGTACGGCAGTCGCTGTTCACCACGCACCCGGCCCGTACTGTCGTGCTGGCCTTCGCCACCGTCATCCTGGGCGGGACCGCACTGCTGTCGCTGCCCATTGCGTCCGAGCAGGGGAGCGCGACGGGCTTTGTCACCGCGCTGTTCACCTCCACCTCGGCGGTGTGCGTCACCGGTCTCGTCGTGGTTGACACGGGAACGTATTGGAGCGGGTTCGGCGAGGGCGTGATCCTGGCGCTGATCCAGGTCGGCGGGTTCGGCATCATGACCCTGGCGTCGCTGCTGGCGCTGCTGATCTCCGGCAAGCTGCGCCTGCGGATGCAGCTCACCGCGCAGGCGGAGACCAAGAGCCTGGGCATCGGTGACGTACGGCGAGTACTGCTCGGTGTCGCGGCGACCACCCTTGCTGTGGAGCTGGCGGTGGGGGCGATTCTCGCGCTGCGCTTCCGGTTCGGTTACGCCAATTCCATCGGTGACGCGGTATACCGCGGGTTCTTTCATGCGGTCTCGGCGTTCAACAACGCCGGGTTCGGACTGCACGCCGACAGCCTCACCCGCTACGCGCAGGACGCCTGGGTGACGCTGCCCATCTCGGTGGCGGTCATCCTGGGCGGTATCGGCTTTCCGGTGCTGCTGGAGCTGCTGCGCCACCGGCATCGGCGGCGTACGACCGGACGGCGCAGGTGGTCGCTGCACGCCAAGCTGACCCTGGTCACCACCGCCGCTCTCCTGCTGGCCGGCACGGTGCTCACCTGTCTTCTCGAGTGGGACAACCCCGGGACTCTCGGGCCTTTCGACGGGGACGAGAAGCTGCTGAACGGGTTCTTCTACTCCGCGATGAGCCGTACGGCCGGGTTCAACGCCGTCGACATCGGTGCGCTTGACGCATCGACGCTGCTGATGACCTGCATGCTGATGTTCGTCGGAGGCGGCAGTGCGGGTACCGCTGGCGGCATCAAGGTAACGACGTTCGCGGTGCTGGCCGCGGCCATACTCGCTGAGGTACGCGGCGAGCCCAGTTCCAGCATCCTGGGCCGGCGCCTCGCACCCCACGTCCTGCGGCAGGCGCTGACGGTGGCACTGCTGGGCGTGGGGCTGGTCGTCGCCGCCACACTCGCGTTGCTGACCGTCACGAAGTCGTCGTTCGAGGCTGTGCTCTTCGAGGCAGTGTCCGCGTTCGGAACCGTCGGCCTGTCCACGGGGATCACCGCCGACTTCACGGACTCCGGACGGCTGATACTGATCCTGCTGATGTTCGTCGGCCGGCTCGGGCCGGTCACCTTGGTCTCGGCCCTCGCCCTTCGTGAGCGGACCCGCCGCTACCAGCTACCCGAGGAGCGACCTGTCATTGGGTAACTACCTGCGCAGTCTGCGCCGTCGCCGCCGTAAGCGGCTTGCGGACCAGTACGCCCAGCCCGGCCACGACCAACGCGTCGCAGTGATCGGCCTCGGCCGGTTCGGCAGCTCTCTGGCCCACGAGCTGACCCGGCGCGGCTGGGACGTCCTGGGCATCGACACCGACGCCCACCTGGTGCAACAGCACAGCGACACTCTCACCCATGCCGCTGTCGCGGACTGCACTGACCCCGAGGTGCTGCGCCAACTCGGCGTACATGAGTTTTCCCGCGCGGTCGTCGGCATCGGCACCGATATAGAGGCGAGCATACTGATCAGCTCCAACCTGTTGGAGGCGGGCGTTCCCAACATCTGGGCCAAGGCCATCAGCCGCCAGCACGGTCAGATCCTGGAACGGCTCGGCGTGCACCACGTCGTGCTGCCCGAGCACGAGATGGGTGAGCGCGTCGCGCATCTCGTCACCGGCCGCATGCTCGACTTCATCGAGTTCGACGACGACTACGCCCTCGTCAAGACAGTCGTCCCCGACATCGCCACCGGCGTCCCGCTCGGCCAGAGCCGGGTGCGCAGCAAGTACGGCATCACCGTGGTCGGCATCAAGCGACCGGGCCAGGACTTCACCCACGCGACGGCCGAGACCGTGGTCGAAAGGGGCGACGTCATCATCGTCACCGGCAAGACCCAGGCGGTGGAGGCATTCGCCGAGCTCAGCTGAGACTACCCGTCACCGGGCCGGAAGGGCGGGCCAGACCGCCACGATGTCACCGCGCGCCTGCCGGTCCGGCTGTCTCATGCCGCCCCATCGGGGGTGAGTGTGGGTCGCGGCGTCCGGACGTGAGATGCAGTTCTCCGATGATGAGGGTGAGGGTTCCCGCGCCGGCGGCGAGCAGCCCGATGATCGCGAACATAGAGCGTTGATCGTGCTTGTACACGTCGTCGTACTCGCTCGTGGTGACCTCGACGTGACGCCGGTGCGGGTCGGCCGTATCGACGGCGAAGTAGCGGCCGTGCGCGGCGTCACTGGCCTGGAGGGGACCCCCGCCGACGGCGGTCACCACCGCGATCCCCGCGGCGAATACGCAGACCAGGACGGCCTGCACCGTGCGGGGCAGGCAGCGCAGGGCGAGCCACTGCAACCACGAGTTGCTGAGGCTGCCGCCCGAGCCGACGTCCAGGGCGATCCCGCGGATGATCGTGGCAAGGAAGAGAAGGAGCAGCAGCACGAAGCCGATCCCCGCGAACAAGGCGGTGTTGTCCAGCACCGGTTCACCGGGGAGGAGAGTGAGGGCGGATGCCGACAGCGCGGACACGCTCACCGACAGCGCCAGACCGGCCTGGACCTTGTAGCTCGTCTTCATGGCAACCGCCCCCTGTCCCCGTGGCGCGCGCTCTAGTCGGTGATCGCGATAGCCCCGTTGTCGGAGGGCGCGCCGGTGCCCTTCTTCTGCGTGATGCCCTTAAGCAGCTGGGCGAGGTCGACTCCGGTGGTGGAGCTGAGGAGTTCCATGCCCTGGGCGACGTTGTCGGCGACCGTACGGGACAACTGGCTTGCCCCGTCGGTGGAGATGACGGTCATCTTGTCGATGGCGGACAGCGGCTCGGAGGCCTTGGCGACGACCTGCGGCAGCACCTCGACCAGCATCTGCAGCATGGCCGCGTCGCCGTACTGGGCGAAGGCGTCGGCCTTCTTGCGCATGGCCTCGGCCTCCGCCGATCCCCTGGCGGCGATGGCCGCGGCCTGTGCCTCGCCCTCGATGCGTAGGGCGTCCGCGAGTGCTGCGCGGTGTGCCTTTTCGCCCTCACCCGTCAGGCGGGCGCGCTGGGCATCCGCCTCGGCCTCCTTGACCTGGGCGATACGCCGCGCCTCGGCCTCCTGCTCGGCCTGATAGCGCGCGGCATCGGCGGGCTTGCGGACCTGGGTGTCCAGTTCACGGTCGGTCAGCGCGGCCTGCCGCTCGGCGACCTTCTCCTGCTCGCTCAGAACCGCCTGCTGACGGTCCGCCTCGGCAAGCGGACCGGCGGCGGCAGCCTTGGCCGCGGCCTCGTCCGTCTCCGCCTTGATCTCCGCCTGCTTGAGCGCGAACGTCCGCTGGGCGATCGCGATCTCTTCCTCGGCCTTCAGCCGTGCCTGCTCCGACGCACGCCGTGCCACGGCCTCGGCTATGTCCGCCTCCTGCTTGGCGCGGGCGGCCTCGGGCCGGCCCAGGTCCTCCAAGTAGGAGCCCTCGGTGGTGATGTCCTGGATCTGGAAGGCGTCCAGCACCAGGCCCTGCCCGGACAGGCTCGCCTCCGCCTCCTCCGCGACCTGCCCGGCGAAAGCCGCCCGGTCCCGGATGATGTCCTCCACCGACATCCGGCCGACAATCGACCGCAGCGCACCCGAGAGCACCTCCTGGGTGAAGCCGACGATGCCGTTCTGCTGCATCAGGAAACGCTGCGCCGCGGCCCGGATGGAATCCTCCGTCCCGCCGACCTTGACGATCGCAACGCCCTCAAGGTTGGCCTTCACCCCGCGCAGGGTGACCGCGCCACGCACCGCGACCGGAATGTGCCGACTGGACAGGTCCAGGGTGAACTTCTGCTGGACGAACGGGACGACGAAGACGCCTCCGCCAACGACGACCTTCTGGCCACTGTTGTCGGTGAACACCCGGCCGGTGGCCGGATCGGTGGCCTTCTTGCCACGTCGGCCGGTGATGATGAACGCCTCACTGGGCCCTGCGACCTTGTAGCGGGTGATAACGACGAGGGCGAGCAGTACAACGAGAACGACGATGCCCACCACAGCGGTGAGAACAGGGCTCATGGCAAATCCTCTTGGGTTGGAACAGACAGAACAACCAGCACGGACCGCTGTGGCGGTCAGGCGGTCAACGCTCGACGGGACGCACCGCGACTGACGTCGTGGTGAGCACCGACTCGACCCAGACCTCGGTGCCGCGAGCGACCGGAACAGAACTCTTCGCTGCGAACTTCAGTGGCTGCCCGGCCAGATACAGCAGCACCTCGCCGTAGCCGTCCACCGGAATCCCGGTGACCACGGAGCCCGAACTGCCCACGAGATCCTCACCGCGCGGCGTGACCGAGACACCGTCATGCATCAGAGCCCGGCTCAGCTTCCAGGTCAGCCAACCCGCGCTAACCCCCGCCACCGTGCCCACACCGGTGGCGGCTGCCGCTCCAAGACCGGTGGTCCCGAGCGTGATCGCTCCGGCGAAGCCGAGCATCGACACGAACCCGGCGATCACCGGCAGCGACAGGAACCCGTCCAGGCCACCGCTCAGCCCCTCGATGACCCCTTCCAGCAGCCCGTCGAAGACCAGGGACAGCACGAGCAGAACGAGACCGGCGATGCCGAGACCAAGAAACCAGCCCATGAGCGCCACCCCTTCCCGTTCGCAAGTACCCGACGATACGGCGATGCTTCCACGGAACCGCACATGAGTTCACTGCCGGAACCCGGCAATCTTTACACGCCCTTGATGCCGTGCCCCGACCGGAGAGCGGCCGGGTGCGTCATGCCACCCTGGTCCTGGTCGCGTCAGGAACGCGTCATCAGCGCATCAAGGATCAGGGGGCTGCGTGAATCGGCGGACAATTCCGGAGGAGTACCTGGCGGGATACACCCAAATCCTGGCCGAGGTCGCCGCGACCGGCCGTCGGCTCACCCGGGACGAACTGCAGTCCCGGCGGGCGCTCGGTGAACAGGCCGCCGAGGCGGGGCACGGCCTGCGCGCCCTCATCGTCAAACACCTCGCCGTGACACGGGCAGCGTGGCCCGACACCGCAGCCGCCGGCGTCCTCGCGGCTGTCGAGCAAGCCATCGACGCCTTCGCCGAAGGCTACGAAGGCGCCCAGCGACTCGCCGTACGCCAAGAAGAAGCCGCACGCCGCGAGTTCATCGACGACCTGCTCTACGGCCGCAGCGATCTTGGACGACTCGCCGAGCGAGCCGAACGCTTCGGCCTTCGGCTCTCCCACGCGCACGCCGTCGCGGTAGCCGGCGACCCGGCCTCGTACGACGAGACCGGCTCCGTACTGCGCCAGGTGGAACAGGCCGTCTTCACCCGTTTCGGAGACCGCCGCATCCTGCTCACCACCAAAGACGGCAGGCTGGTCTGCATCGCACCCGGCGACCAGGACGACATCCTGGCCTCCTTCGCCAAGCACGCGCACGCCGCCACGGACGGCGGCCAGGTCGCCATCGGACGCCCCCACCCGGGCCCCGGCGGCGTGGTCCACTCGTATGAGGAAGCCCTCAACGCCCTTGACCTGGCAGAGCGTATGCATCTGGAAGGCCCGGTCCTGCGCGCCGTCGATCTCCTCGTCTTCCCCGTCCTGACCCGCGATCGGGCAGCGATGGCCGATCTCGTAGGCAATGTCCTTGGACCACTCCAGAAAGCACGCGGCGGCCCCCGCCCTCTGCTCGACACTCTCACCGCCTACTTCGACGCAGGCTGCGTCGCGGCCGAAGCAGCGCGCCAACTCAATCTCAGCGTCAGGGCGTTGACGTACCGGCTCACCCGCATCCACAGCCTCACCGGCTCCAATCCGGCGGACCCCATGCACCGCTACACCCTGCAGACCGCGGTCATCGGTGCCCGTCTGCTCGACTGGCCGGCCAAGAACCTGGGACCCCGAACGGTGTGACTGCCATCCCGGTGCGAGTCATCGAGCGGCCAGTCCGGCCGGCGTGGTCGCCGGACTCGGCGCGGGCCGATCGGTGTCCTGCTTACCCCTGGCCGTCGTGGGTGGCGCGTTCTTTGGAGCGGCGGATCTTGGGCAAAGACCCCAGGGCGGTGGCCACCGTGATCGACTCGCAAGCGGAATCTCGTGGTCGACACCCGCGGGCTTCCGCTGCTGGTCATGGTCACCCCCGCCTCGCTCAGCGACCGCGACGCGGCCAAGGAAGTCCTCGTCCGCCTCCGCCTGATGCACCCCGAAATCACCATCGTCTGGGCCGACTCCGCCTACGCCGGAAAGCTCGTGACCTGAGGGAAAGGCACCTCAAGCTCACGATCAAGACCGTCAGCCGCCCCAAGGACTCCTTCGGATTCGTGGTTCTGCCCCACCGCTGGGTCGTCATGGCTGATGCATGCCCGCCGGCACGCGCGGGACTACGAACGGCTCATCCAGCACTCCGAAACCCTGATCACCTGGGCCGTCATCACGCTGATGACCCGCCGTCTCACCCGGGGCAAGAAGAGCCTGACACGCCTGCCCGTCACCCCGTCCCGACTGACGCAGGCCGCCTGACCTAATCGGCGGACTCCGGGCCGTCCTTCTTGCCGAACCGTTGGTACCAGATCAGGGCGCCGAGGCTCCGCCACAGCACACCGAGCTCGAACTGGCCTGAACTGAGTCCGGTCTCGCTGACGGCGGTGCTTGACCAGCGCAAGCTGCTGGCCGGGCGGATCGAGGAGCTGCTGGAGGCCCACCCTCTTTCGAAGGTCCTGACGTCGATGCCGGGGGTCGGCGTCAGGACCGGCGCCCGGATCCTGATCGAGGTCGGCGACGGCAGCACCTTCCCGACCGCCGGCCACCTCGCCGCCTACGCCGGTCTCGCCCCCGCGACCCGCAGCTCCGGCTCCTCGATCCGCGGCGAACAGCCTTCCCGGAGAGGAAACAAGCAGCTCAAACGAGCTTTCTTCCTCTCCGCGTTCGCCGCCTTGGGTGATCCGGCCTCCCGGGCCTACTACGACAGAAAGATCGCGCAGGGCAAGCACCACACCCAGGCCCTGCTCTGCCTCGCCCGACGCCGGGCCGACGTCCTCTTTGCCATGCTCCGTGACGGCACCTTCTACGAACCGCGGCCGGCCAGCCCATGACCGCCGTCCCTGTCAGGCGTCACCGCGGTGAGGAATCAGGGTCCGCCTCCAGAACAGCCAGCAGCTCCGCGAAGCGCCGGTCCTGCGAGGTCCCCGCGGCCAGCTCGCTCAGCGCATAAGCCGTGGTCTTGAAGCCGTCTCCGTGATGGAACTGCGCACCCCACGCACCAAGCCGCACGGAAGCCACCTCATCCCGGAGAAGGCGGTGGGTCCCCCATGGGTTGACCGCCACGATGCCGTCAGAGCCGACCTCAAGCCGGACCCTGAGAATCGCCCACCAGAAGAACAACCCAACGCCGACGGCCAGCCCCGTCCACAGTCCGGCCGACCGTGCCGTCTCCGCTGCCGGAGACGAAGCCCACCCGCCCCAACCAATGACGGCCCTCACCCCTACGACAGCGGGAATCACATAGGCCGCCACGAGAGCCGGCCCCTCCACCCGCCACACCGACACCGAGTCCCCACCCTGGTCATCCATGCCCGCATTGTGAGCCACACAGCTTGACCAAACACATAGGGGCACCCGACGAGCATCCGCTTGCCGTCGAACCTCGGGTCGACCGCATGGATCGACGACGAATCCGGCACCAGCGCATACCACTCCGTGTCGTCCGAGACCACAGCCCCGCACAGGTCACACAGCTCAGGCTGAACCCCTTCCTCGCCACCGTCGTCCGGCTCGCTCTCCGTTACCCTCCCTGTCTATCGCCCGCCGCCAGCCACCGCGTCTCGACGCCCCGAGATCAGAAACACGTTTAGTCCCTCGGCGAGAGCAGGCCTCGGTATCAAGGACGGCCGAGGGCCCGATAGGTCCATCCGGCCTCGCGCCAGGTGTCGGGGCTGAGGGTGCCGCGGCCATCGATGACCATCGGCTGAGTGGGGCGGTGGACGAGACGATGCGGGTCGATGTGACCGAACTCTGCCCACTCGGTCAGGTGCAGCAGCAGGTCGGCGTCCTGAACGGCGGCGATCGGGTCGTCGATGTAGTCGAGTTCGGGGTGGAGCTTGCGGGCGTTGTCGAGGGCCTTGGGGTCGGTGACGGTGACGGTGGCGCCGAGCTCGTGGAGTTTCTGGGCAACGGCGAGGGCGGGCGAGTCGCGGATGTCGTCGGTGTTCGGTTTGAAGGCGGCGCCCCAGACGGTGATCCGCTTGCCCATGAGGTCGCCGCCGAGCTGTTCGCAGGCGAGGTCGATGATGGCCTCGCGGCGGCGGGTGTTGACCGCGTAGGCCTCGCGGAGGATGCCGGTGGCCGCTTCGGCTCCGAGCACGGCGGCCTGGGCGATGAAGCCGCGGATGTCCTTGGGCAGGCAGCCGCCGCCGAAGCCAAGACCGGGCCGCATCCCGCGCCGGCCGATGCGGAGGTCGTGGCCGAGGATCTCGGCGAGCTGCTGGACGTCGGCGTCGGACTTCTCGCAGATCTCGGCCATCGCGTTGATGAAGGAGATCTTGGTGGCGAGGAAGGAGTTCGCGGCGCCCTTGGCGAGTTCGGCCGTCGCCCAGTCGGTGACGATCGTCGGGGTCCCGGACTCGATGATCTTCGCGAAGCACTGCCGCAGCATGGCCTCGGCCCAGGTCTGCTCTTCCTGGAAGCCGAGAACGAGCCGGTCGGGGTGGAGGGTGTCCTCGATGGCGAACGATTCGCGCAGGAACTCGGGGTTCCAGGCGACCTCGACCTGGTCGCCTGCCGGTGCGTGGGTCCGCAGGATCTCGGCGACGCGGGGTGCGGTGCCGACCGGGACGGTCGACTTGACCGCGATCACGGCCGGACCGGTCAGACGGGGGGCGAGCTGGCGGACCGCGGAATAGAGGTGGGTGAGGTCGTAGGTGTCCTTGCCGGGCGTCTGCGGGGTGCCGACCCCGATGAAGTGCAGGTCGGCGAAGTGGGCAGCCTCGGCATAGGAGGCGGTGAACTTCAGGCGGCCCGTGGCAGTGTGTTTGGCCAGCAGGTCGTCCAGGTCGCGCTCGAAGAACGGGGCCTTGCCGGAGTTGAGGACGGCGGCCTTGTCCATGTCGGAGTCCATGCCGAGGACTTCGTGGCCGAGTTCGGCCATGCAGGCCGCGTGGGTGGCGCCGAGGTAGCCGCAGCCGACGACGGTGAGTTTCACGCGGTGTCCTTCCAGGTGGGGCCGCGTCCCGGCAGCCCCCTTCCCGGGGACGGGTTCAGGCGGGCCGGGCGGCCAGGTAGTGGTTGATCCCGTCCCGGATGAACGGCGGGATCGTGAGGATGTCGAGGTGTTCGGGGGCGAAGAACTGGAGCTTGACGCCCTCGGCCAGCGGCAGCGTGGTCTCGTCGCCGTCCCAGTCGGCGGCGAAGAAGGTGATCAGCTGGCCGGAGCCGTGTTCGTCGCGGATCTCGAAGAGCTCAGTGAGATTCCTGGGGGCGAGTCCGGCTTCCTCGTCGAGCTCGCGGACGATCGTCTCTGCGGGGCATTCGCCGTCGTCGGTGCCGCCCCCGAGCAGGCTCCAGTGGGCGGGCCAGGCGATGTTGGGCAGGTCGTCCCGCAGGTGCATCAGGAGGTCGCCGCGCCGGTTGGTGATGATGGCGACCGAGCCGCGGGCGGTGGCCGGGCCCTTGGGGCGGGTGGGGTCAGAGTGCATCCCGTCACCGTAGTAAGGGAGTTGAGGATCATGCGGCAGCCCTCACCGTCTGGTCTGAAAGCCAGGCGGCTGCGAGCAGGGCCTGCATCCTGGTGCGGTCGAACCGGCCGCCGGGCTTGAGGCCGCCCATCAGCAGCGGCCGCAGCGAGGGCGGAGCCTCGGCGAGCGCGGTGTGGATCTGGGCGTCCGCCCAGCCCGCGAGGGGGCCGTTCAGCCAGGTGGGGACCGGAGAGGCGAAGCCGAGCTTGTCCCGGCTCCCCCAGAGCTCACGGGGCAGGCCCAGGGCCTTGGCGGCATCCCGCAGGATCCGCTTGCCCGCCGCCGGATCTACGATCTTGTGCTCGGCCGGGAGCCGGTAGGACAGCTCGATCAGATCGCGGGCCAGGTAAGGGGACCGGCGCTCTAACGCGTAGGCGGAGGCGAGCTTGTCGCTCGTCATCACCAGTGGCCGCCAGGCTGTCGCCAGATCGGCCAGGGTCAGCCCCCTGGCCAGGTCGCCGCCGGCCCGTTCTATCGCGTCGGCGACCAGATCCCGGATGCGGTTCTCGGGGTCCGGGCCGCGCAGGATGAGCCGGGTGACTGCCTCGACCGGCTCCAGCTGCTGGCCCGCAGCGTGCAGGAGCTTGGCGGCCAGTGGCCGGTAGGCGTCCAGGCCCGCCTTCAGGACGGCGTCCGGACCGAACAGGACCAGGGCATGGCGGATGTAGCCCATCAGGAACTCGTCCGGGCCGAGCCCGCCGACCACCACCTTCAGGCCGAGATCGGAGACCTTCCGGTAAGCCATGTGCTCGGAGAACGTGGACGCGTTGCCCATCGGGTAGTCCAGCGCGGACATCATGTGCGGCAGCATCTTGGTGAAGTCGATGTGGTCCGGCTCGACCACCACCAGCTCGGCCCCGATGTCCCGGGCGATCCTCGCGGCGGCGTCCGACTCGTCCAGGCGGTCCTGGCCCGGGTAGCAGACGGTGACGCAGACCGGCGGCCGCATCAGGTAGGCCAGCAGCCCAGAGTCCAGGCCGCCGGACAGCAGCAGCGCGAAGTCGCAGCCAGGGGCCCGTAGCGGAACCTGATCGGCCAGCACGACCGAGAATGCGGCCAGGGCCTGGCGGTAGTCGCCCGCGAACGGCAGCCGGTTCTCCAGCCGCCACCAGGTGTGCTGGTCAAGCGAGCCGGTCACGACGTCGAAGGTCAGTAACGTCGCCGGGGCCAGCAGCTGGATGCCCTGGAACGGAGTGTCGACGCCGACGGGGGTCTCGATCGCCAGCATCTCCGGGCGGACGAACAGCGGCGCCGAGCCGTATCCGGTCAAGGTGGTGACCTCGGAGGCGAACGAGAGCCGGCCACCGTCCAGGCGCCAGTAGAGCGGCTTCTCCCCCAGCCGGTCCCGGGCCAGGAACAGCTTGCCGACGCGCGGGTCGTAGACCGCGAGGGCGAACATGCCGTCCAGCCCGTCCAGGCAGGACGGTCCGAGTTTCGTCCATGCCTTGAGGACCAAGTGGGCGTCGGTCTCCTTCTCGGCGAGCTCGATGCCCCAGGCGGCGGCCTGCTGCCGGTAGTTGTAGATCTCGCCGTTGAAGGCCAGCAACACCCCGGAGGTGCGGTCCAGGTAGGGGCCGGGGTGGGCGAGCGGGTCCACGATCAGCAGCGTGTTCATGGCCAGCACCGCCCGCCCGTCCGAGCCGGCGGCGTGCATGGTGCCGTCCGGGCCGCGGTAGTGCTGGGCGATGCCCATGGCCTTCACCGTCGTCTGGTGCCACTGGGCGTCCGGTCCGGCCAGTCCTGCGATTCCGCACATCTGGTTCACCCCCGAGAGTGAGCGTTGGTGCCCTGTCGGCGGCCACCGCCGGAAGGAGCCTGGTCCAGTTCCGGCGGTGGCCTGGGCCTTCATCACAGCGGTCAGCAAGAAGACCGGGGAGGGCTCGCAGGGGGGCTCACAACTCGCGTGCGCGGTTCACTGCGGGCCCCGAAGGCAATACCCTCGGTGACCCAACACGCGTATCGCGTACGACTCTTCGTGCCCAGCGGGGGGGGGTCGCGTACGACTGAAAATCCTCAGCCCGTCCGCGTACCGCTTTCTGTGCCCAGTCGAGTACGAGCTCGTGCGCAACGCTCCAGTACTGGTCAAGGGGGACGTCGTGGCATCGACCGTCCGTCGGGCCCGTCCGCCCAATACGGACCTGTCCCGGCTGATCGAAGCCTCTGGTGCGAGCCACAAGTCCCTGGCTCTGCGCGTCAACCAGCTCGCCCACCAGGCTGGGATAGAGACCGACTACTCGCATACCTCCGTGGCGAACTGGTGCCGACGCGGAATGACCCCGAAGCCGCCGGTGCCCCGGCTGCTGGCCCAAGCTCTCGGGGAACGGCTGGGGCGGCCCGTCAATCTCGCGGAAATCGGTATGGGCGAGGCGGAGACAATCGACGCTTCGGTGGGGTTGGATTTCTCGCGAGATCCCGCCGACGCCGTCCGTGTCGCCACTTCGTTCTGGAGCTCCGTGAACCGCCGCGACTTCCTCAAGGACACCGGGTCCGGCTTCGCCGTGTCCGCGTTCACCGTCCCCGTCACCCGCTGGCTCGTCAACCCCGCAGACGAGACCGCCGACCACCAGGGCGGCCAGCAAGTCGGCCGCTCGGACCTGGACGAACTGCGCGAGGCCGCCGACCACGCCCGCCACTGGGACTCCAAATACGGCGGCGGGAACTGGAAGTCCAGCTCCGTCACCGACTGCCTGGAACACCGGGCCGCCCCACTCCTGCAGGGCTCCTTCTCCGACGGCGTCGGCCGTGAACTCTTCAGCGTGACCGCCGAGTTGTCCCGGCTGGCCGGGTGGACCGCGTTCGACATCGGCCAGCACGACGCCGCCCAGCGGCACTTCATCCAGGCCCTCCGCCTTGCCCGCGCAGGCGGTGACGTCCAGCTCGGGTGCTATGTCCTGACCACGATGGCCATGCAGTCCCTGATGCGGGGCTTCGCGTCCGAGGCCGTGGACATGGCCCAGGGCGCCTTCGAACGCGGCAAGGGCCAGGCGGCGCCGAGGGTGCTGGCGTTCACCAAGCTGATCGAGGCGCGCGCTCACGCCCGCGAGAACGACCCCAAGTCCGCCTCCCGGGCCCTCGCGGCCTCCGAGGACCTGCTGGGCCAGGCCAGGGCCGACAGCGGCGACGAGCCCGGATGGATCGACTTCTATCACCACGCCCGCCTCTCGGCGGACGCCGCCGAGGTCTTCCGCGACCTGAAGAACCCCAAGGCCGCCCTCGCCTGGAACAAGCAGGCTGCCGCCATGCCGACCGGGGTATTCACCCGCTCCGTCGGGATGCGGCTCGCCATCGTCGGGACCGCCCATCTGCAGGCCCGCGACCTTGACCACGGCCTCGAACTCGGCAATCGCTCCGTCGACATTCTCGCCCGCGTCCAGTCCAGCCGGGCCAAGGACTACGTCCGCGAGTTCAACGCGGCCCTGGCCCCGTGGCGGCGCGAGTCGGCCGTCCGCGAGTTCGTCCACCGCACCCGCTCCGAACTCGGTGTCGCCGCCTGAGTAGTGCCCGCCCGCCTCGTTCTGCCCGCGTTCGCGGGCAGAACGAGGCGGGCGGGCAGCGCGATCACCGGCCGGGCTCGGGGGCGGGCTGCAACGGCACCAACGGCGCCCGCTTGCGGCCCTGCTGGCCGCGAAGCTGGTCGTTCTCGACCTCCAGCACGTTCACCACCCGGGCGAACATCTCGATCTCGGCCTTCTGGCGCTTGTTCTCCTCAATCACCTCGGCCAGTCGCTCCTTGGTCTTCTTGAGTTCCTCCCGCAGCTTGCGCTCGCTGTCGGGGACGTGTCCCTGGGCCCTGACCTTCGCGTAGAACTCGTCCTTGAGATCGGTGTGCCGGTGGGTGAGGACGTGTCGCTTCACGTCTGCCTCGGCTGCCAGCGCGAGGACGGTCAATGCTCCGTCGGACCGCAGCGGGGTGCCGGCCAGCAGCCGGTCCATCGCGGCCCGGATGTTGGCCCTCTCCTTGTCCCCACTCATCACTCGGCCCCCAATCTCGTGGTGACGCGCTCGTCCTCGTGCTTGTCGGCCAGCTCGGCAAGGCTCGCGGCCCGCTCCAGCAGCCGGTCAGCCAGCGGCTCGGGAATCAGCCCGGAGACGGCTTGCTGTCCCAGGATGTCGGCCGCCTCCCGCAATTGGCGTGCATGGTCGTCGGTGCGGGCGATGTTCGCGCAGTTGCTGCGGCAGCGATCCAGGCTCGGCGCCGTGTTCTTGCCGCCGCGGCCGGGGTGGCAAAGCGCCTTGGCCCGGTCGTAGTTGCAGAACAGGAAAGCCTCCTTGTTCTCGAAGACGTTCAGGGTCGGGTCGGCCAGCAGGCTGCGGGCCTGGCGGACGGAAGCGATCATGCCGCCGAAGCGGTGGTGCTCCTGGGCGGCGGCGTTGATCAGACGTCTCGCTGCCGGCCCGGAGACGCCTTCGCCGTCCTGGATGGCCTCGTGGACCTCGCTGAGGTGTTCGGCGACATTGCGGGCCGTCTCGAAATCCAGCAGGTCGTGGATGCCGCCGCGCGAGCGCGAGCCGTAGCCCTGACTGATCAGCGTGCGCATGTGACCGTACTGAACTGCAAGAGCCACCAGCCCGCCCGGACGGCGGGCGATGTGCCATGCCAGCGTGCGGCGGAAGCGTCCGGTTCCGACCCGGCCGTGCGGGTCGTCCGGGATCACCTCCGCCTGCCGTCCCCGGCCCTCGGCATGGGTGTTGACCCACTCGATGAACGACTCGATGCGGTTGCTCATCGTGGCAATCGCCAGCGACCGGCCGCCGCGGCGCTCGGGCTGCCGTGGGTCGTGGAGTTCGGCGGCGAACAACAGGCCGTGCTCGCCCAGCCGTTCCAGCACCCGCACTGTGGTCACGACCTGCGGGACCGCCACCCAAGGAGCTTCGCGGACCACTCCGGCGGAGTCGTGGTTGCCGTCCTCGTCGCGGGCGACCTTGAACTGCCGGGCATAGATCAGGTGCCGTTGGGCCGCCTCTGGCGGGCCTTCCGGGTCCGGGCAGCACCCGTTCTCCAGGGCCAGGATCTCCCCGGTCCGCATCCCTGTGAGGTAGCCCAGGACGATGAAGCACGCGGTGACCAGGTGATTGAGGAGCGTCGTGCTGCCGTAGAAATCGAACGGCTCATGCCAGGGTTCCCCACCCAACCGCGCGGTGACCGGGGTCTCCAGCAGGCATTTGCCGGGATTCTGGGCCTTGTATGCCTTCCAGCGCGGCTGGTTCATGATCTGGTGGACCTTGGCGACGGGCGTCCCCGTCAGCCCGGCCAGGAACACCCCGGGAGCTGCCACTTCCTTGTTCCTGATCGAGGCCGGGACCGGCTTGCCCTCAGCCTCCAGCTTTTCCAGATAGGCCACCAACCGCTGGCCCGCCCCCGGCTTGAGCGGGCCCTTCAGAGCCTCCGCGACGGCGACCAGACGCCGGTGTTCCCCGAAGGCGGCCAGGATGTCGTCGGCGTACTCCTCGACGAACCGCAGGGCCCAGACCAGCAGCGGCCCCATGGTTGCCGGGCCGATCGGCTCGGTGACGTTCTCACCCAGCGGCGAGGCCGCCGGCAGGTAGTCGTCCATGCCCTCCGCCACCCACGGCGGCTCGATCAGCCTGTCGGTCGGCGGCAGATAGACCCGCCCGTAGTAGTGCAGCCGAGAGAGCCCGATCAGGTGGCTGGTGGCCGTATTGCGGGCAAGTCCCCTCACCTTGTCGAGGTGGCGGCTGTAGTCCGTCAGGTCCTCGGCCGTCACGAGCGACAGCTGCCTGATCCCGCGCAGGTCAAGCCACTGAGCGAACAGCGACCACTGGTTAACCGTCTTCAGGATCCGGCCGACGCTGAGCTTGGACCGCATGGCGGCGCCGTGCCGGGCGACATCGGGGTCCGGCAGCGGATAGTTGATCACCGTCCAGGAGGCGTAACGGAACGGCTCCCGGAAGACCTCGGGAAACCACCGCCAGCGGATGATGTCGTCCGCCTGTGACGGGTTCTGGGTCAGGGCCAGCAGCGACCAGCCGTCGTCGCCGTAGCGGGGCACGAAGCTGCGGCGGCTCTCGACCGCCAGGTCCGGGTCGAACACGAAGGCGTCGACTACGGGACGCGTGAAGCGGGGGTTCAGGGCCAGGCTCATGCGTCGAATCCCTTCTTCAGCAGCTGGTCGATGACCTCGCGGTCCTGGGCACTGACCTCCGCCAAGGCGTCGCTCCATTCGGTTTCGGTGAAATCGGGGACTTTTCGCAGGTCCCGAAGCCGCGTGTAGGGCTCCCGCCAGTCCTGGTCCCACACCTCCGGCGCAAGCACCGCCTTCAACTCCTCCAGCACCTGCAGCAGGTAGGCCAGCCGGGGCAGGTGGCGCGGGGTGATCACGGCGTTCGGGCAGGCGGTGCAGAGCAGGAACGACGCCCGGCAGGGCAGGCCCTGTTCCCCGAACGGGCTGTGCGTGTAGTCGCTGCAGCTGGAAGTCGGGGTGTCCTTGCCCGCGTCCGTGTCCGCCCGGCTGATCTGGGCCTTGAACGACGCGCGGGCCGCCTCGATCGCCTCCGTGACCCCGTCGGTGATCACCGATTGAGCCGCCGCGTGCGTGCGCGGGTCCGGCAGGACATAGACCGAGTCGTGCGTGTCTTGGCTGTGCTGGGTAGGTTGCCGCTGATGCGCGATCACCACGGTCTTGCGCAGCCGCCGCAGGTTCAGAGAGAGCCCGCCGCCCAACTCCTGGCGCCAGTTGCGCCAGACGTTGGCGTGGAAGTGGCCGTCGAACAGGCCGGCCACCCCCTCGCCGTAGACAGCCCGCCGCTGGGCCAGCCGCCAGAGGATGAGCCGGTCGGTGGGCGCCCCCACGTTCTTCAGCATCTCCCGTGCCGGGGCGGTGGCCTCGATGGCCTGCGTGATCAGCCGTCCGGGAGAATCCGCCCCCCAGTCCGCCAGGTTCCTCGTCTCATAGCGGGACGGTTGACTGCGGCGCCGCTTCTCCAGCTCGACCCGGTAGATGATCTGTCCCTCGCCGCCCGCACCGGGGCTCGCGTCGGGCACCTTCATCTCGATGACCGGCGTCGCGTTCCACCCGTGGGCCGCGATCATCAGGATCATCAGCGCGCATGCCTCATCCGTGGTCATGAACAGCCGCATCCACGTGTCCTCGGCCCGGTCGCTGCCCAGAGCTTCGGTGTAGCGGGAATCGGGCCGCTGGCGGTCACCCAGACCTATGTAGAACGGCGTCTCCCCAACGCGGACCAATTGGTCCAAGGCCTCGCCGAGAAGCCAGTCGCCCGTACCTTTCTCGAACCGGCCCGCCCGCCAGTCCTCAAGGTGCTGCCAGTTGGCGCGGATGCGGTGCAGGGCGGGACGGAACCGCTGGGTCGCGGCCAGCTTGATTCGGTCGAACTCCTCATGGCTGTAGGCGTTCTCTTTGCTCGTCTCCTTCGGCATCCGCTTCTTCATCAGGTTCCGCGTCTCCTCGGGCACCCGCGGATGCTCCTTCAGGAGCCGGGCGACCTTCCGGATCTGCCGGCCGCCCGTGGAGTTCGGCGTGCGGCTCAGACGCCAGGCCGCCCAGATCTCCGGAACCAGATCACCCAGCGATTCCGGCACCGGGTCCTGCTCGGCCAAAAAGCGGCTGAAGTAGAGCAGGATCAGCCAGGACTCCCGGCTGGAGGGCAGCGTCTTCCAGGCCCCCTCGGGCCCGGCCTGGGCGGCGAACACCTCAGCGAACTCGCGCTGCAGCCTCGGCCCGACCGCCAGCTGTCCGAAGTCGTAACTGGCCTTCCTCACCCCGTCCTCGGCCGTGTGCCAGACCACCAGATCACCCGGTTCCAGCGGCGGCTTGCGGCGGTGGCCGACCTCGGGCAGGGGGGCGCGTCGTCCTCGTGTACTCATTCCAATTCCTCGCTGTCCAGGACGCGCTCCGACATCTTCGCGATCCGGGCCAAGAGCTCGTTGGTGCCCGGGTCGGCCTCGTCCAGCAGCAGGGACCGGATCTGCAGATCCGAGACGGGAGCGAGGTAAATCTTGCGGGTGGTCTCCTCGCTGGCATGATCAAGGAGATCCTTGACCATCCGCCAGGCGTCCCCGTAAAGCAGGCGGAAGTCCCGCCGTTCCTCCGGGGTGAGCCCGAACCGCTTGTCGAGCGCGTGCATCAGCGCAACCAGCATCTTCAGAGCGAAAGAATGCCTCGCCATATGGGGCGTGAAATAGGGCGGCTGAGCAACCTTGCCCTCCAGCGCTGTCCGGCAACGCTCAGACGCGGCCCGGTAAACCGCCTCCCAGGAATGCGGTAAAAACGGGCGGCCGTCCTCCGACAACCACAGCCACAACGGCTCCAAGCCGCCCTCGCCCTCGACGAACAGCCGCTGGCGTTCCTCGACGTCCAGCGTGGTCAGATCCCGCTCGACCAGCCGACCCCGCTCATCACGGAAGTGCAGCATCGACTGCCGCCAGCCGGAACGCTTCTCCAGCACCCATATGCCCTCCATCGCCTCGTAGCGGCCCTTGGCCTGGGCCCGGCGTACCACCGCCCGCCGCGTCGTCCGCTCGTAAGCGGTGATCGACCGCAAGGACTCGACCGCGACGTAGAACGTCCGCTCGCGTCGGCTCTTCGTGGCCGCCTTCGCCAGGCGCCCGTCGAAGTAGCGCTTCACGCTCTCCTCCAGAGCCGGGACCTCCAACGTCAGCAGCGAACCGCCCTCCGACCGACGCATCCCCGAGGAGAACAGCAGGTCGGAGTAGGCGGCATTGCGGTCGTCGTTGCGGCCCCTGAACGACGCATCGCGGCGGCCCTCGGCGGTGTAGCCGCGCAGACCAACATCCCTCCACAACCGGTAAGCCCGGGGCGTCAGCCACTTCACATTGCTGGACCGCGCATCCGTCGCCCGCTGTGCCGGGACACTCACCACCTCGCCGTGGCGCCCCATCACCTCGCGCTCCAGGATCGGGTTGGTCACCACGTATTTCTTGGCCGTGGCCCACTTGTAGAGCCGGGCCAGCGCCGCGAGCTCGCGGTTCCACTTCGAACCGCCGATCCGCTGCGGATTCCGGGCTGACCAGCGCCGCCAGTCCTCGAAGTCCAGCAGATCCTCCGCCTCGGCCTCGCACCAGTTCTTGTCCCGCTGCCACAAGAAGTTGAAGAACAGGCAGCAGTCACCGGCGTAGTTCCGCCGCGTCTCCCTGGCCAGATGCGCGAACGCCGAACGCGTCAGGTACAGCGTCAGCCTCGGATCCACCCTGTAGTTCGGGTCCGTCATGAACAGGTCCCCGGGATCGATCCGGCAGGCCTCCTCCCGTTCGTCGAGATCGGTCCACTCCCGCAGCACAGGGTGATCACTCACCGCTGCGGGATGCCCCCTCGTTACCCAGTGCACTTGCCAGGCCTTGCTCAACACGTACCTCTCCGCTCACAACACGTACTGCTGCAACACGAAGATTCAATAGGGAAGATTGTGCACATCGCGAACGTCCAGCCCGGCGGCGGCCAGCCGGTGATCACCCTGGTGAGCGGGGCCGGGCGCAGCACGGCGAGCAGGAGCAGCAGCGCGCAGAGGGCGGCCGCCCAGGGATGCCGTGGCAGCCGGCGGGCCAGGAGCACGACCAGGGCCGTGACGGCGGCCAGCAGCAGACCGCCGCGCCAGCCGCCCGGCCAGCCCGCCTCCGCCCCCGGCAGCGCCGCACCGGTTCGAGCCACGGAGGCGATCCACCCGGCGGGCCACCCCGCGCAGTGCGCCAGCAGCTTCGCGACCGGCATGGCCACCGGGGCCGCGGCGAGAGCGGCGAACCCGAGAACCGTGGCCGGGGCGACCGCGAGCTCGGCCACCAGATTGCAAGGGATCGCCACCAGACTGACTCTGGCCGCGAAGATCGCCACGACGGGAGCGCACACGGCCTGCGCCGCGGCGGCCGCGGCCAGCGCCTCGGCGAGCCGTGGCGGCACCCGTCTCCGTTGCAGCGCCCCGCTCCAGCGGGGGCCGATGGTGAGCAGAGCGCCCGTGGCGAGCACGGAGAGCAGAAAGCCGTAACTCCGGGCGAGCCACGGGTCGTACAGGACGAGCAGCAGTACGGCCGTGGCCAGCGCCGGGATCAGCGACCGGCGGCGTCCGGTGCCGATGGCGAGCAAGGTGACGGCGCCGCAGGCCGCGGCCCGCAGGACGCTCGGCTCGGGCCGGCACACAACCACGAACGCGAGCGTGAGCGTGCCACCGAACAGGGCCGTCCCTCGCAGCGTGATACCCAACCGGGGTGCGAGACCCCGCCGTTCGGCCAGCAGGGCCGTTCCCGGCGGCCCGATCAGCAGGACGAGCACGATGGTCAGATTGCTTCCGGATACGGCAAGCAGATGCGAGAGGTCGGTCGCCTCAAAGGCGTCCTCCAGCTCGGGCGTGATCCGTGAGGTATCGCCGACGACCAGCCCCGGCAGCAGGGCCCGGGAGTCCGGGGCGAGCCCTTCCGTGGCCTTGCGCAGTCCCGCTCGTAGTCCTCCGGCCGTGCGCTGGACGTCGGTTGGCGGGCCGGTGATCCGCGGCGGACCGTCCCCCACCGGTCTCAGGACGGCGGCGAACTTGTCGTCGGCGTGCAAAGGCGGCGCGAGCCGTCCGGCCAGCCGCAGCCGGGTCGAGGGCAGCAGCCGCAGCCACGGCGCGGTGGACGCGGACGATTCACCCGAAGGCACGATCACCAGGACGGGCGTCCGGGTCTCTGTGACCGCGCCACCGGGTGCCGTCACGCGGGTCGCCTCGGCCTCCAGCATCACAGATCCGCGCGCCGTCTGATCGCCGCGGACCCGGGGCCGGGGAACGCGTGGATCAGCGGTGAGCTGCAACTCGACGGTGACGTATGCGTATTGGTCTGCCAGATCCGGTAGCGGCCCACGCCGCAGATCCGCGGTGTGCAGCCCTGCCGAGGCCGCGCCCGCCGCGGCACACAGCAGCATCGCGGCGAGGGCTGTGGCATTGAGCCGACGCCTGCGCCTGCGCCTGATGATCTGTGCGCCATCGCCGGACGGCGCCGGACCCCTGCCCGCCCCAGCCCGCACCGCCCGGGCCGTCCGAGCCACCCGCACCGCCCGGCTCGTCGCCGGAGTCAGTAACAGCCCTGCGGCGACGACGCAGGCCATCACGCCCACCGCTGTCCACCACCCCCGCGCGCCCACCGCCACAGCCGCCGCGGCCCAGGCCGCCAGGGCCGGGGGCACGAGCCTCAGGTCTGCCGGTCCCTCCTGCCGCGGGTCGGAAGCCCCCAGCCGGTGGCCCGAAGTGGCGTGCACCGCCGGGCGCGTCGTGGCTGTCGTCGTGGCTGTCGTCATGGCCGTCGTCGTGGCCGTCGTCGTGGCTGTCGTCATGGCCGCACCAGAGGCTGGAGGTCCGCGAACCGGCGGTCGCCGATCCCGTTGACCTCGCGCAGTTCGTCGACCGACCGGACACCGCCGTGCTGGGTGCGGTAGTCGACGATGTGCTGGGCCAGTACGGGGCCGACCCCCGGCAAGGTGTCGAGTTGCTCCACGGTCGCCGAGTTGAGACTCACCGGCCCAGCGGTCTGCCCGCCCGCGCCCGGTCCGCCCGTGCCCCCTCCTGTCATCGGCGGTCCCGGTGGCACGAGCACGCCCACCACCACCTGCTCGCCGTCCATGAGCACCCGCGCCCGGTTGAGGCCCGTCAGGTCCGTACCGGCCCGGACGCCCCCGGCCGCCAGGAGCGCGTCGGCGACCCGGGATCCGGCCGGCAGCCGGAGCACCCCCGGCCGCCGTACCTTGCCGCTCACATCCACGACGATCCGCCCTCCGGGCCCCGCGTCGGACGGCGGCGGACCCGGCGACGGGTGCGGCCCCGGCTCCCGCGCCGCCGCTCCCTGCTGGACCAGCTCCGGGGCGCGCACGGTCTGTGGCCGCCCAGCCCAGAAGTGCTGCGCCGCGAAGACCGCTGCCACGACAAGTACGACGGCCAGGGCGGCGAGAGCCCTGGGCTCGAGCCCGCATCTGAGCTGCATCCACAGCGGCAACCGCTCCCGCACCGCAAGCCCCACGCGCTGCCGAGTGCCCGTATCCGTATCCGTACCCGTACTCGTATCGATGTCCGCCGCAGCGGGGCCACCCCCACCCCCTTCGGCGCGGGAGCGGCCCACGGCCGCGTCGAGACTCGTGCCCGTGCTGCGTGGCGGGCCGTCGAACAGGGCATCCGCCCGGCGGCGCAGGGCGGCCGTACTCGGTGCGGCAGCCACTCGTCTGCCGCGGAGGCGAACCGGACGCCGCCAGCCACGACCGGGAGGGCCAGAGCCGGGGCCCGCCCCTGCACGGGGAGGGCCCAGGCCTGAGCCGCGGCCGTCACGGGCGCGGCCGTCACGGGCGCGGCCGTCACGGGCGCGGCCGTCACGGGCGCGGCCGTCACGGGCGCGGCCGTCACGGGCGCGGCCGTCCGAGGCCGGGGCGCGGCCCGGGCCACTGGTTGCGGAACGTGATCGGAGAGCCATGCCACAAGACGCTAGGCACATCCGTCAAAACCCGCTGAGCAGCCCCAATTCCCGTGGACAACTGCCCCGTTGTGGAAAACCCGGTCACTCACCGGGGTGACAGCGACTGTCTCAGCGCGCCCCGAGCCACCGAGCGCGCCCCGAGCCACCGTCTCAGCGGGGCGAGACGACGACCCCCAACAGCCCCGGCCCCGTATGCGCCCCGATCACCGCGCCCACCTCGCTGGCATGCAGATCGGCCAGCCCGGGAACACGTTCCCGCAGCCGCTCCGCCAGCACCGCGGCCCGCTCCGGCGCGGCCAGATGGTGCACCGCGATGTCCACGCTGCTCGCGCCCGCCCGGTCGACGACGATCTCCTCCAGCCTGGCGATCGCCTTCGATGCCGTACGCACCTTCTCCAGCAGCTCGATCCGGCCGCCGTCCAACTGCAACAGAGGCTTCACAGCGAGCGCCGAGCCCAGCAGCGCCTGCGCGGCCCCTATCCGGCCGCCGCGGCGCAAGTAGTCCAACGTGTCGACGTAGAAGTACGCGAACGTGCCCGCGGCCCGCTTCTCCGCGGCGGCTACCGCCTCGTCGAGCGTGCCGCCGCCCTCAGCCGTCTCCGCGGCCGCGAGCGCGCAGAATCCCAGGGCCATCGCGACCATCCCGGTGTCCACCACCCGCACGGGCACCGGCGCGTTCTTCGCGGCCAGCACCGCGGCGTCGTACGTCCCGGAGAACTCGCTCGACAGATGAAGGGAGACGATGCCGGTCGCACCGGCTTCCGCTCTCGCGCGGTACGCCTTCGCGAACATCTCCGGGCTCGGCCTGGACGTGGTCACCGGGCGTCGCTTCTGCAATGCCAGCGCCAGTGAGCGGGCCGAGATCTCGGTCCCCTCTTCGAGGGCTTGATCGCCAAGTACGACGGTCAGCGGCACCGCGATGATGCCGTGGCGCTCCATCGTCGGTGGCGGCAGGTAGGCCGTTGAATCAGTGACGATCGCGACATGGCGGGACATGAGCGGGAGGTTACCCGCAGGAGCCGCCGCACGGCAGCCCGGCCCCTCGGCATTGATCGCGTCGCCCCGCCCGGCGGATCCCCAGGGGACCGCCGACTGATCACCCAGGGGACCGCCCGGCGGATCACCCGGGGACCACCGCCGGATCACCGATCGAACCGTCGGTGGGTCAATTCGTCGTCTCGGGACGGGCGGTCTTCTGCCACGGGTACGCTGTCTGCTGCCGAGGATCGCGCGCCGTGATCGCCTGCGGCTGCGACTCAGCACCGGGCCCGGCCCCGTCCTCAGGCCCACCTTCAGCTCCCGCGCCGGCCCCCGCGCCCGCCTCCGGCCACGTCTGCTCGCGCACCGCTTCGTCACCGGCCTCCGGCCACGACGCCGACGCACCCCTGGCCGCCTGAGACCCCACAGCCCCGCCCGGCGCCTCCTCCTCCGACCAGTGCCGCAACGCCCCCGCCTCGACGTCGATCTGCGTGCTCAGCGCATCCAGATCGTCCTCCGCGAACTTCCGCGCCCGGTCCCGCGCCGCCCATCTCAAGGACTCGGCCGAGTGCGTGACCCGCTCCGTACGCTCGCGCAGCCCGGGCAGCAGCGAGGCCACCGTCGCCCGGTCGGGCTCGCGCTCCAGCCGCTTCAGTTCGTCGTCGAGCTCGTGGCCGTGCACGCTCAGCCGCTGGAACAGTCCGAGCGACTCGGACAGCGAGGCGTCCTCCGCGGCGCCCGCCTGCAGCGCGTCCTGCGTCGCCCTCATCGACGTACGCAACGACAGCCGCAGCTGCGCCAGCTCGCCGACCACGCCGCCCTGCCCATAGCTCTTCGCCCGCAGTGTCGTCTCCTCGACGGTGCGGCGGGCTTGCGTGACCGTACGCTCCACCCCTCGCTTGGCCGCGCCGATGGCCTTCACGCTGACATACACCCCCAGCACCACGAAGGCGACGAAAAGCAGCGTAAGTATCAGAATCGCGGCTTCCATGAGCGCCCCTCCAGCGTCGGCTGTTGTCCCCTCCACCGTAAACGGAACGGGCAGGCCGGGGGTTCCATCGGAACCCCGGACCTGCCCGTAGGGGAAACCCCTGCCCGCCCGTGGGTGCTACGCGGGGACGATGTTCACCAGCTTCGGCGCCCGCACGATCACCTTGCGGATGCCCGCGCCACCCAGCGCCGCGACCACCGCCCCGTCGCCCAGCGCCAGCGCCTCCAGCTCCTCGTCCGAGATCGACGGAGAGACCTCCAGCCGTGCCTTGACCTTGCCCTTGATCTGCACGACGCAGGTCACGGACTCGTCCACGACATACGCCGGGTCGGCGACCGGGAAGTCCTGGTGCACGACAGAGTCGGTGTGGCCCAGCTTGCGCCACAGCTCCTCGGCGATGTGCGGGGCCAGCGGCGCGATCAGCAGCACCAGCCGCTCCGCCACGCTGCGCGACAGCGGGCCGCCCGCCTTCGTCAGATGGTTGTTCAGCTCGGTGATCTTGGCGATGGCGGTATTGAAGCGCAGGGCCGCCAGGTCCTTTCCGGCGCCGTCGATGGCCTTGTGCAGCGCACGCAGCGTCGCCTCGTCGGGCTCGGTGTCGACGACCGTGACCTCACCCGTCGCCTCGTCGACGACATTGCGCCACAGCCGCTGCAGCAGGCGGTACTGGCCGACGACGGCCCGGGTGTCCCACGGCCGCGACACGTCCAGGGGCCCCATGGCCATCTCGTACAGCCGCAGCGTGTCCGCGCCGTACTCGGCGCAGATCTCGTCCGGAGTGACGGCGTTCTTCAGGGACTTGCCCATCTTGCCCAGCTCGCGCTTGACGGCCACGCCCTCGGAGTAGAACTTTCCGTCCCGCTCCTCGACCTCGGCGGCCGGCACCGGGAAGCCACGGCTGTCCCGGTAGACGTACGCCTGGATCATGCCCTGGTTGTACAGCTTGTGGAACGGCTCGACCGAGGAGACGTGCCCCAGGTCGAACAGCACCTTGGACCAGAACCGCGCATACAGCAGGTGCAGTACGGCGTGCTCCGCACCGCCGACGTACAGATCGACGCCGCCGTGCGGCTGCCCCTCGCGCGGGCCCATCCAGTACTGCTCGATCTCCGGGTCGACCAGCTTCTCGCTGTTGTGCGGGTCCAGGTAGCGCAGCTCGTACCAGCACGAACCCGCCCAGTTGGGCATGGTGTTGGTCTCGCGGCGGTAGCGCTTGACACCGTCGCCCAGGTCCAGCTCGACATCGACCCAGTCCTCGTTGCGCGACAGAGGCGTCTCGGGCTGGGTGTCCGCGTCGTCCGGGTCGAACGTACGTGGCGAGTAGTCGTCGACCTCCGGCAGTTCCAGCGGCAGCATCGACTCGGGCAGCGCGTGCGCGACGCCGTCCTCGTCGTAGACGATCGGGAAGGGCTCGCCCCAGTAGCGCTGTCGGCTGAACAGCCAGTCGCGCAGCCGGAAGTTGACCGTCCCCTCGCCGATTCCGCGGGCGGTCAGCCACTCGGTGATCTTCGACTTGGCCTCGGCGACGTCCAGGCCGTCCAGCGAGATCTCGTCGTTCGACGAGTTGATCGCCGGGCCCTGTCCGGTGAAGGCTTCGCCCTCCCAGCCGTCCGGCGGCTGGACGGTACGGATGATGGGCAGGTCGAAGGCCTCGGCGAACTCCCAGTCGCGCGCATCCTGGCCTGGTACGGCCATGATCGCGCCGGTGCCGTAGCCCATCAGTACATAGTCGGCGACGAAGACCGGGATCAGTTCGCCGGTGACCGGGTTCAGGGCGTGGGCGCCGGTGAACACGCCGGTCTTGTCCTTGTGTTCGGTCTGGCGCTCGACGTCACTCTTCGTCTGGGCCTGCTTGCGGTACGCGGAGACCGCCTCGGCCGGAGTGGCGGCGCCACCGGTCCAGGCCTCCCTGGTGCCCTGCGGCCACTCGGCCGGGACGATGGAGTCGATCAGGCCGTGTTCGGGAGCCAGCACCATGTAGGTGGCGCCGAACAGCGTGTCAGGACGGGTGGTGAAGACCGTGATCTGTGCGCCGTCATGGCCGTCGACCGAGAAGTGGACGCGTGCGCCCTCGCTACGGCCGATCCAGTTGCGCTGTTGCAGCTTGATCGCCTCGGGCCAGTCCAGCGCGTCCAGGTCGTCCAGCAGCCGGTCGGCGTAGGCGGTGATGCGCATGTTCCACTGGCGCAGCTTGGCCTTGAAGACGGGGAAGTTGCCGCGCTCGGAACGTCCGTCGGCGGTGACTTCCTCATTGGCCAGTACGGTGCCCAGGCCCGGGCACCAGTTGACGGGCGCGTCGGAGGCGTACGCCAGCCGGTAGTCGCCCAGCACTTCGGCGCGCTCCGAGGCGCTCAGCTCGCTCCACGCGCGCGTGGAGCCCGGCACCGCACGCTCACCGCTCTCGAACTGCGCCACCAGCTCGTCGATCGGACGGGCCTTCTTCCCGTCCTCGTCGTACCAGGAGTTGAAGATCTGCAGGAAGATCCACTGGGTCCACTTGTAGTAGCCCGGGTCGATCGTCGCGAAGGACCGGCGCTTGTCGTGGCCCAGGCCCAGCCGGCGCAGCTGGGACTTCATGTTGTTCATGGCCGCCTCGGTGGTGACCCGGGGATGCTCGCCGGTCTGTACGGCGTGCTGCTCGGCGGGCAGGCCGAAGGCGTCGAAGCCCAGCGTGTGCAGGACGTTGTGTCCAGTCATGCGCTGGTGGCGGGCGAAGACGTCGGTGGCGATATACCCCAGGGGGTGCCCGACGTGCAGACCCGAACCCGAGGGGTAGGGGAACATGTCCATGACGAACTTCTTGGGCTTGGCGACCTGTGCGGGTTCGCCGGCCAGGTCACCGGTCGGGTTCACCGCCTCGTACGTGCCCTCGGCGTCCCAGAAGTCCTGCCAGCGTGCCTCGATGTCGGCAGCCATGGCGGCCGTGTAGCGGTGCGCTGCAGCTACCTCAGCAGCAGCGGGACTGGTCTCGCTCATGATCTTTGAAGCTCCATCGATTCGTCTCTGCCAGCGGATTCCAAAACGAAAAAACCCCTCGCACAGGAGGGGACGCCGCGCCGATTCCGACCGGATCTTTCATCCGTCGGGACTGATCAGCGCGGCTCGCTAAGCAGAAGGCGTACGGCACGCATGGCGTCAGGGTACCGCAGCGAGCGAACCGGCCGCATGAGGCCGGTCTCGAAGGGCCTCGACGGCCTCCGGAAACGTCTGGCAGCACCCCCCGGCGGGCCCGGCCGCCGCCCGGCATCCGCTCCGAAATGCGCGCGCCACTCCTCGGCACGCCCCCGAGCCCTCTCCGCGCGCGCCCCCGAAACCGCGCTCACACGTACCTCCGGCCCCCTGGGTTACTCCGCGTATCGCCCCTATCCAGGGCAACCCCAGAGTCAGTTGGCTGTGGTTCCGCTCTCTAAACGCTCAAACCTCGTACTGCCTGGTATGGGTCGACCTAGCATGCGTCAACGGGACCGCCTTTCCCGCACCATTCGGAGTCGCCCCATGAACCCTCATCGCAAGAGCCGTTCGTCGCCAGCACCGAGTACCGGGCTAAGCCGCCCGGTGCAAGGTGGCTTGTACGTCGCGGCGTTCGTGCTCCTACCCCTGCTCGCCGTTGGCGGGAGCGACAGCTTTCGCGCCTTCCTGGACTTCGCCACCGGGGTGCTGTCCCTGGTGTCCCTCACCGCCTCCGTGGCGTGGGGGCTGATGGCCACCGACCGGCTGCTCCTCTCCACGCGCCACCGCCTCCTCGCCCAGGGCATCCACCGGGCCACCGCGGTCGCCTCGCTCGGCTTCCTGCTGCTGCACGCCACCGTGAAGGTGTCGCTGGGCCACGTGGAAGCGATCGGCGCCCTGGTCCCGTTCGGACTCGGCGTCACCGGTACGTCCGGCCTGATCGGCTTCGGCTCGCTGGCCGGCTTCCTCATGGTGATCGCCGCCACGACCGGCGCGCTGCGCAGCGCACTGGCCGGCAACGTCCGCATAGCGGGCCGCTGGCGGCCGCTGCACATGCTGGCCTACCCGGCGTGGTGCTCCGCGCTGGTGCACGGCCTGTACACCGGCCGCCCCGCCGCGACCTGGGTCGTGACGTTGTACTGCGTGGTACTCACAGGCGTTGCCGTCGTCGTGGCGGTGCGGCTGATGCCGCGGTCGGTGCAACGGCGAATCGCCGCCAAGATCATGTCCCTGACCGGCGCGGGCGACGACCGGTCGGTGGCGGACGAGCAGCTACGGCGTGATCCGACGACGGCCCCGCTCCCCGGCACGGCCGGAGTGACCGGACCGGCCGGCCTCAACGGCATGAACGGCATTCCCTCCCAGCGCCCGTACGAGCAGGACCTCCAGCGCCAGCCTTCCCTCGGCCAGCCGCGCCAGCAGCCCCGGCGGCTGGCGGCGCCCTCGCCCAATCTCTACGAGGTGCCGCCGCTCCCGGAGGCCGAGCCGATCATCGGCAGCGGCATCGGCCCCGGTACCGGGATCTCCGCCGCGTACCGCGCGGTTTCCCTCGCCGGCGACCAGGCTGCCCCGCTGGCCGAGCGCATACCGATGACCGAGGAGATCCCGGTGGTCTCGGAGTCGGGTTCCCGGGCGGGTCTGTGGCCGACCCCGTCACCGCCGCCGCCCGCGCAGGCCTTCCGGCCCGAGCCCCTCGAAACGCCCGCCCCTCCCCCGTACGAGGCCCCTCCGGCCTACGAGCCTGCGGCCTATGAGCCGCCTCCCGCGTACGAGCCCCCTCTGGCCTACGAGCCCGCTCCCGCCTCCTACGACCCCGCTCCCCCGTACGAAGCACCTTCCCCCCCGTACGCCACCGGCACCGCCGACACGTACGACGACACGGCGACCATGCCCGGACCCCTCTTTCCGCCCCCGGCCGGAGAGCCCTGGCACGCGCCCGCAGGAGACCGACCGTGAACACCCCCCTCCCTGATGTCCCCGAGGTTCGTGTTGTCGGCCTTCCCCAGCTGACGCAGGGGTTCGATCTGGTCGAGCGCCTGGACCTCCCCATGCATCTCAAGGTGCACGGCCCCCTCGAACCCGTGACCGGCGAGTTGCTCGCCCAGCTCGCCGACGACATATCCCTGCGCGGCCGCGGCGGCGCGGGCTTCCCCTTCGGTCAGAAGCTGCGCGCCGTAGCCAAGTCCGCGATACGACGCGGGGTGCGGCCCGTCGTCGTGGTCAACGGCAGTGAGGGCGAGCCCGCCTGCCGCAAGGACACCGTGCTACTCAACCGCGCCCCCCATCTGATCCTGGACGGCGCCCTGCTCGCCGCGGAGGCGCTCGGCGCGCGCACCCTGGTCGTCGCGGTCACCCGCAACTCCACGGAGATCTCCATGCGCGCCGCGCTGGCCGAGCGCGGCCTGTCCGACCGGCGCGGACAGCAGCTGCGCGCGCGGGTGGTCCGTACGCCGGAGCGCATGGTCTCGGGCGAGGCCTCCGCGGTCATCCGCGCTGTGAACGGCGGCCCCGCGCTGCCGCCCGGCCGCCGCGAGCGCGCTTCCGACACCGGCGTCGGCGGCGCCCCGACCCTGCTGTCCAACGCCGAGACGTACGCACAGCTCGCCATCGGCGCCCGTATCGGCGCGCGCCGCTACGGCAACACCGGCCTGGACACCGAGCCGGGCACGGTCATGCTGACGATCTCCGGCGCAGTCGCGCGCCCCATGGTCGTCGAGGTCCCCACGGGCGTCCCGCTGCGGTACGTACTGCAGCTGGCGGGCGCCCCGCCGCTCCCCCAGGGTGTGCTCACCGGCGGCTACCACGGCAACTGGATCGACTCGGTCGCCGTCCACGAGGCCAACGTGTCGCGCGAATCGCTGGCCGCCGTGGGCGGCTCCCTGGGCGCAGGCGCGATCCTCCCCATCGGCCCCGAGACCTGCCCGCTGGGCGAGGCGCTGCGGGTGGCCAACTGGCTCGCCGCGGAGACCGCCGGCCAGTGCGGCCCCTGCAAGCTGGGCCTGCCCGCCGCGGCCGGCGGCCTGTCCGACGTCATGAACGGCGGCGGCCCCGCCGCCCTGGAGGCGCTGCGCGAGGTGACGCAGGCCGTAAAGGGCCGCGGCGCGTGCAAGCACCCCGACGGCTCGGCGCGCTTCTTCGCCTCGACCCTGTCCGCCTTCACGGACGACCTCGCCGCCCATGTGCTCGACGGCGGCTGCGGGCGCGAGACGACCGGCGTGCTGCCGCTTCCCGGGCCCGGCTACCAGGAGGCGGAGGAGTCGATTCCGAGCGGCGAGAAGCTGGCCGTGGACTGGACGCTCTGCCAGGGCCACGGGCTCTGCGCGGACATCGTCCCTGAGCTCATCCGGCTCGGTCCCGACGGCTATCCCGCGCTCGCTGACGCCTCGGTTCCGATGCATCTGCGGGGGCGCGCACAGCGGGCCGTACGCCGCTGTCCCGCGCTGGCGCTCCGTATCGAGCAGGGACCCGCCCCGTCGCCGACCACCCGCCCCGCTCTGCCTTCGAGCAACCGCAAGGCGCTTGGCAGCGGCCGCAGTTGACCGGCCCCTGGGGACGCACAGTCCCCAGGGGCACACAAGGAAGCGGGCCATCCGATCGGATGGCCCGCTTCCTTGTGTCTGCTGCTTCTGTGGAGCTAAGGAGAATTGAACTCCTGACCTCCTGCATGCCATGCAGGCGCTCTACCAACTGAGCTATAGCCCCTTGAGATGTGCCGCCTTGATCAGAGGTTCCCTCTCGGCGACGTCGACAACATTAACGCTCCCCCCAGTGCATCACCAAATCGTTTCCGGTCTGTACGGACTGGGCCGGTAACGTCCCCCTTCGTGACCGTGATCGCGCTGCCCAGTGCCCGACGTCCCGCCCTCGCCACCGCGGTCTGTCTGCTCTCCTTCACGGCCTTCTGGATGGCGCAGCGCGCCGCCGACGTCTCCATGATCGACCTGATGGTCTACCGGGCGGAGGGCGAGACCGTACGCGTCGGCGCGGACCTCTACGCGATGCGTACCACCAGGGCGAACCTCCCGACGACCTACCCGCCGTTCGCCGCCCTGCTGTTCACCCCGCTCACCCTGCTCGGCATCCCCGAGATGCGCGCCCTTGCCACCGCCGGGAATCTGCTCCTGCTCGTCGCCTTCGTCGGCCTGTCGCTGCGGCTGACGCACCCGCACATGGACCGGCGCTCGGCGACACTCTGGGTGGCCGCGGCCGCCGTGTGGTGCGAACCGGTGTGGACGACGCTTCGCTACGGCCAGATCAATCTGCTGCTCGCGGTCGCCGTGCTGTGGGACTTCACCCGCCGCGAGGGGCACAGGTGGGCGGGCGCCGGCATCGGCTGCGCGGCCGCCGTGAAGCTGACGCCCGCGCTCTTCGCGCTCT
This sequence comes from Streptomyces sp. NPDC002870, assembly GCF_042888505.1. Classification (NCBI taxonomy): domain Bacteria; kingdom Bacillati; phylum Actinomycetota; class Actinomycetes; order Kitasatosporales; family Streptomycetaceae; genus Streptomyces; species Streptomyces sp. NPDC002870. Next base: position 74,079 of record NZ_JBIAPW010000022.1, on the reverse strand, counting down.
TCTTGCTGATCTCAGGTCTTGTACGGGCCCGGCGCGAGGGCTGGAACCCGTGGCTGCGGCGGGCGGCGACAGCGGCCGCGGTCTTCCTCGGCGCGACGCTCGCGGCCGCCGCTGTCCTGCCGTACGACTCACGGCGCTACTGGACCGGGATGGTTTTCGCGGCCGGCCGGGTGGGCCACGCCGAGGACACCGCGAACCAGTCGCTGCGCGGGGTCCTCGCCCGGCTGGTGCACACGCCTGATCCGGGGCCGTGGTGGGTCGTGGCGGCCGCTCTCGTCGCCGCGGCCGGGCTCGCCGTGTCCGTGGGTGCGGCGCTGCGCGGCGAGCGGGCCTGCGCGGTCGTGGCCTGCGCGGCGACGGCACTGCTGGTCAGCCCGGTCTCCTGGTCGCACCACTGGGTGTGGTGCGTACCCATGGTGCTCGTCCTGGCGGCGCGCGGCAGCAGGGGGCGGGCGACAGCGGCGGGGCTGGTGTTCTGTTCGTACGCCCTGTGGTGGGTGCCGCACGGGCCAGGGCGGCTCGAACTCGCCCAGAACAGCGGCCAGATGGTCCTTTCGGCCCTCTATTCGCTCATGGCCGCGACCGTCCTGGTCACGCTGTGGCGAATGAATAGAACCGTTTCAGAGCGCAGTGCTCGTCCAGGAGCCGCCCGTAGATCGGCTCCCCTTCGAGCTCTCTGTACGTCTCGATGGGGTCGCCCTTTATGATCAGCGCCCGCGCGCACTCCTCGCACCAGTACTGGTACTCGGGATTGATCGGGTCCATGTCCCGGACGATGGGCGTACCACCGCCGCACCAGTCGCATTTACGCCTGTGTGCACCCATCATTCAGCTCCAGCTGTGGCCGCAGGCCGTGCACACGTAGGAAACTCCACCATTGTCGCCGAGGACTTGGGCGACATGCCCCGATCCGCATGACGGGCAACTGAGACGAGCGCGCACCTCCGCAGTGGCAAGCAGGTCATCGGCCTCCTCGCTACTGCTGGCGGACATCGTGCTCTCCCTCCCGTCCTGGCCGGTGTCCCCTCCGGCCGTCCGATTCTGCCATGGCCACGCAAGAGGGTCAGCGGCGTTTACGTGTGGCCATCGCCATTCCTTCGTTGATGAGACCGGCCATAGCACCCAAGATCGACGCGGCTGCCGGCACGAGGGCGCACACCCACAGCGCGTCGGCGGACTCCAGTGCCCCGGCGTACTGTCTGCCGACTCAGGAAAAGTGTGCCGAATGCGGCGACCCCCGTCAGCTGTCCGAGCTGAACGACGGTCACCGGCAGGCCACTCGCGTCCGCCGCGTCCTCCTGCCGTACGGTCGCGAGCGCTCCCGTGAGGGTGGGGCTGTGGGCGAGCGCCGGACCGGCGCTGCGCGAACTGCGCGACTGAAACGCGAAATCCCGTCCTCTGATCGAAGACGGGACTCGGATTGTGGAACTTGTGGAGCTAAGGAGAATTGAACTCCTGACCTCCTGCATGCCATGCAGGCGCTCTACCAACTGAGCTATAGCCCCGCGTGTTCTTCGCGCTCGGCGCTGCGAACAAGAAGAACTTTAGCCTGCGACCTGCCGGAAAGTGAAATCCGGGGGTGCGTGGCCGAGGGGCGGGCCCGGGCGGGTCAGTCGTCGTCGCCGAGGACCGGTTCCGGAAGCGTGCCGGCGTTGTGCTCAAGCAGACGCCAGCCGCGCGCGCCCTCGCCGAGCACCGACCAGCAGCAGTTGGAGAGCCCGCCGAGGCTCTCCCAGTGGTGGGACTCCAGGCCGAGCAGTCTGCCGATGGTGGTACGGATGGTGCCGCCGTGGCTGACCACGACCAGCGTGCCCTCGTCGGGCAGCTTCTCGGCGTGGTGCAGCACCACGGGAGCGGCCCGGTCGGCGACCTCGGACTCCAGCTCGCCGCCGCCGCGGCGCACGGGCTCGCCTCGCTTCCAGGCGGCGTACTGCTCGCCGTACCGACCGACGATCTCCTCGTGGGTCAGGCCCTGCCACGCGCCCGCGTACGTCTCGCGCAGGGCGGCGTCGTAGGAGACGTCGAGCCCGGTGATCTCGGCCAGCTCGCCCGCCGTGGCCGCCGCTCGCTTGAGGTCGGAGGCGACGATCGCGTCGGGCCTGAGGGAGGCGAGCAGCCGGGCGGCCCGGCGCGCCTGTGCGATGCCGGTCTCGGTCAGCTCGACATCCGTGGAGCCCTGGAAGCGGCGCTCCAGGTTCCACGACGTCTGGCCGTGCCGCCACAGGACGACGCGGCGCCCCCTGCCCGTGCCGCCGGAGCTGCGCTTGCTGTTGTCGCCGCCGTTCAGCTCAGCTCACCGTCCGGGTCGCCGGCGAGCCGAGCGTGCTCCTCGGCCTTGCCTCGGGTCTTCAGAGCGTCCTCGGGGAGAGGCAGCTCGGGGCAGTCCTTCCACAGCCGCTCCAGGGCGTAGAAGACGCGCTCCTCGCTGTGCTGGACGTGCACGACGATGTCGACGTAGTCGAGCAGGATCCAGCGGGCGTCGCGGTCGCCCTCGCGGCGTACCGGCTTGGCGCCGAGCTCCTTGTTCAACCGCTCCTCGATCTCGTCGACGATCGACTTGACCTGGCGGTCGTTGGGCGCGGAGGCGAGCAGGAAGGCGTCGGTGATCGACAGCACGTCGCTGACGTCGTAGGCGATGATGTCGTGCGCGAGCCGGTCGGCGGCCGCCTGAGCGGCAGCGTTGACAAGCTCGATGGAGCGATCCGTGGCGGTCACAAGCAGGCTTTCGTCGTCGGTCAGGTACCCCTCAAGGGTCTCACGGACCACCGACAGTCCTTGCCGTCATTATTCGGCTTGATCATTCAGTCTTGTAGTCCTTGCCGAGCACTACGGAGACATCGGCGTTGGGGGCAGCACTGCCCTTCTTGACCGCGCTCGCCGGCAGGCCCAGGGTCTTGGCGACCTCCGCCGCCTTCGCCTTCTGCGCCTCGTCCGCGTAGGTGATCCGCGAGGTCGGCTCGGTGTCCGCCTTGCCGCCGTCGAGCACCGAGTAGCCGCCGTTGACCAGGGCGATCCGGGCCTTCTCCGTGGCACTGGTCCTCCCGGTGGCGTTCTTGATCCCCACCCGGACGGCCGCGTCCTTGTCCGGCGCGGTGACCCTGCCGCCCAGGACGTCCTTGACGACGCTGTCGGCGGCCTGCGCGGTGAGCGTGCCGTCCTGCTGGACCGGCAGCAGCGCCGTCTTGTAGTCGCCGCCCTTGGCGTGCTCGGCGAGCTTGGCGAGGGAGGCGCCCAGATCGCTCTCGCGCAGCGACGGGTCGAGGATCTGCGCCAGCGTCTCCACGGTCACGGTCGCGGTCTTCGGGTCGTCCGGGAACTTCCTCAGGACGCCCTGCATGACCTGCCCGAAGCGCTGCAGCTGCTTCGCCTCGGCCTCGCCGGGTCCGACGTAGGTGGCGTACGCGACGGCGGCGCGGCCGTTCAGCGTCTGGTTCTCGCCCTTCTTCACCAGCGGCGCCTCGCCCTTCTTGGCGCCGGGCACCTCGGTGTCGGTGGTCAGGTCGATGGTGCCGACCAGCTCGACGAGGTTCTCCAGATACGGGGTGTCGAGCCGCCAGGTTCCGGTGATCTTGGAGCCGAGGAGGGTGCCGACCGCCTCCCTGGTGCCCGTCGAGCCGTCGTCCTCGACCGACTTGCCGAGGGTGGTCGCGGTGCCGTCGTCGTTGGCGACGGAGAGAGAGTTGGGGAGCAGGACGGTGGTGCCCTGCTTGGTGGTGGCGTTGTCCACGAGGAGGGCCGTGGAAGTGCCCTTCTTCTTGGTGTTGTGCAGATGCACCACGATCACGTCCCGCTTCTGCGGTCCGGTCGCCGTGCTGCTCTTCTTCTCCGTGCCCGACAGGCCGGGCAGCTTGCCCGCGTACCAGAGGTAGCCGGCGCCTCCGACGACGGCCAGCGCGAGGACGACGACGAGCGCGACGATGCGGTTGCGGCCGCGGCGCTTGGCCACCTCGCGCCGCTCGGAGCGGCTCTCGGTGAACTTCAGCCAGTCGATGACGTCTTCGGAGTCCTCGTCGGGCTCCTCTATGAAGTCGAACTGCTCGGTGCGGTAGTCGCGGTCGGGCGCGGGCCGGCGCTGCCCGGGCACGGCGGCCTGCTCCCGCTCCGGTGCCCGCGGGGCCTCGGGCGCCTGCGGGGGCGGCTCGGCCGGGGCCCGCTGCTGCTGCGGGATGTTCCACTGCTGGGTGGTGTCGACGGCGGCGGGCTGCTGGCCCGTGTCGTAGCCGTAACCGTCGTAGCCGTAGCCCTGGCCCTGCGGCTGCTGGGCCTGCTGCCGGCCATAGGGGTCGTACTGCTGCGGCTGGGCGTACGGGTCGTACCCGTAGCCCTGGTCCTGACCCTGCGAGCGCTGGGGTTGCTGGGATTGCCCTGGCTGCTGCGGTTGCTGAGAGTGCTGGGGTTGCTGCTGCGCGTAGGGGTCGTACTGCTGGGGCTGCTGATAGACCGGCTGCCCGTACTCGTCGTAGCCGATGATCTGCGGCTGGTAGTACGGGTCGTACGGGTTCTGCTGGTCGTTCACCGGTGCCCCTCTCCGTGGCTCACTCGCCGCGGTACAACTGGCGCTTGTCGATGTAGCGCACCACACCGTCCGGCACCAGGTACCAGACCGGATCACCTTCCGCGACTCTCGCCCGGCAGTCGGTCGACGAGATCGCCAGCGCCGGAACCTCCACCAGGGAGACGCCGCCCTCGGGCAACCCGTCGTCCGTCAGATCGTGACCCGGCCGGGTCACGCCGATGAAGTGGGCGAGCGAGAACAGCTCTTCGGCGTCCCGCCAACCGAGGATCTGGGAGAGCGCGTCGGCTCCGGTGATGAAGAAAAGATCCGCGTTCTTGTTGAGGGAGCGCAAGTCCCGCAGCGTATCGATCGTGTAAGTCGGACCGCCGCGGTCGATGTCGATGCGGCTCACCGAGAACTGCGGGTTGGACGCCGTGGCGATGACCGTCATCAGATAGCGGTCCTCGGCCGGAGACACCGTTTTGTGGCTCTTCTGCCACGGCTGCCCCGTCGGCACGAACACCACCTCGTCGAGGTGGAACAGGGCGGCCACCTCGCTGGCGGCCACCAGGTGTCCATGGTGGATCGGGTCGAACGTCCCGCCCATCACACCGATTCGCCGCTTGCCGACACCGGGACCCGAGCCGGAACCCGAACCGGTAGGCACTTCCTGCTCTCCCATGCGTGCAGAGCCTACTGGCACGGCGGCACGGCCCCGACTCAGCGGTCGCGGTTGAAGCGGGTGGTGATCCACAGCATCAGAAGCAGCACGAACAGCGCGCCGCCGCCGGTGAGGTAGGGGCTGAGGCTTTCGTGGTTGCCACCGTGCTCGGCGCCTTCGGCGAGAGTGACCAGGTTGGCGGCGGTGCTGGCGAGGCTCATCTTCGGCAGGACCTATCGATCGGGAGTCGGAACTCGGGACTCGGGACTCGGACGGGCGGAGAGACTTCGCGCACATCGTATGCGGGCGGTCCGGGCACGCTCACGCCGACTCAGTCGTTGTCCTGGTCGTCGGCGCCGTTTCCGCGGTAGCCGCGCAGCAAGAACCAGGCGAGCAGGGCCGCTCCGGCGACCGACGCGATCAGCAGGATGCGCAGCGTATTGCCCGGTCCCTGCTGTTCGGTTGCGGCGGCGAACAGAGCGGCGGTGTCCGGCATGTCGGGTGTACTCCTCAGTTATCCACAGCCCCCGCCACACCGTAGCTCCAGCACCTACGCTGGGGTCCGTCAGGGGGACGAGCCGGTACTTGCACCAACAGGGGGCTTGAATGACCGAAAGCAGTCACGAGAGCGTGCCGAGCAGGCAGCGCAAGCGCTTCCCGGGCATCTCTTCACGGGCGTACGAACATCCCGCTGACCGCTCGGCGCTGGTCGCCCTGCGCAAGCTCAGCGGCTTCGACACAGTTTTCAAGGCACTGAGCGGGCTGCTGCCCGAGCGCAGCCTGCGGCTGCTCTTCCTCTCCGATTCGGTGCGGGTGAGCGACGCCCAGTTCGCGCACCTGAACAGCATGCTGCGGGACGCCTGCCACATCCTGGACCTCGAGAAGGTCCCTGCGATGTACGTCACGCAGGACCCGCGGCCGAACGCCATGTGCATCGGCCTGGACGAGCCGATCATCGTGGTCACCACCGGGCTGGTGGAGCTGCTCGACGAGGAGGAGATGCGGGCGGTCGTCGGCCATGAGGTGGGCCATGCGCTCTCCGGCCACTCCGTCTACCGCACGATCCTGCTCTTCCTCACCAATCTCGCGCTGAAGATCGCGTGGATCCCGCTCGGCAATGTCGCGATCATGGCGATCGTCACGGCGCTGCGCGAGTGGTTCCGCAAGTCGGAGCTCTCGGCGGACCGCGCCGGGCTGCTGGTCGGCCAGGACCTGCAGGCCTCGATGCGCGGCCTGATGAAGATCGCCGGTGGCAATCACCTCCACGAGATGAACGTCGACGCGTTCCTGAAGCAGGCCGAGGAGTATGAGGAGGGCGGCGATCTGCGCGACTCCGTGCTGAAGATCCTCAATGTGCTGCCCCGCTCGCACCCGTTCACCACGGTGCGCGCCGCCGAGTTGAAGAAGTGGGCCGAGAGCCGCGACCACCAGCGGATCATGGACGGTCACTACCCCCGGCGCACGGAGGACAAGGACACTTCGGTCTCCGACTCCTTCCGCGAGTCCGCCTCGCACTACGCCGACACGGTGCGCACCAGCAAGGATCCGCTGATGAAGCTGGTCGGCGACATAGCCGGCGGCGCGGGCGACCTGGGCGGCAGGCTCCGGGACAAGTTCACCGGCTCGGGCGGCAGCGCAAGCGGCGGAAGCTCCGGCGGAAGCAAGAGCACCGGTGACGGCAACGGTCCGGCGAGCGACAACGGCAGCGGGAGCGGCGGCCAGGGCGGGAGCTGAGCGGCACCGGTCGAGGCGAAAGCTGAGAGGCGGTCACCGCGGTCAGGGCGAAAGCTGAGAGGCGGTCACCGCGGTCAGGGCGAAAGCTGAGATGCGGTCAGGGCTGTGCTGAGCGGCGGCGGCAGCGGTCAGGGCGAGGGCTGTGCTCCGGGCGCCAGCGAGCCGCAGAGCGCCGCAGTGGCCTGGCCCGTCGCATACGGGTCGGTGCCTGCCGGTCCAGCCGCGGTCGCCCGCTCGCCGGCGAGCAGCGGACGCAGGGCGCCGGAAGCGTCAGCGGAGCAGGTCTGCGGGCCGGCCTGGACATAGCTGACCAGCAACTCCGCGCGGTGCTGGTGCAGATCGTCCCGGTCGAAGCGGAAGTGCAGCTCACGGCGGACGGTGAACAGCGAGGCCTCGCTCGCCCGCGGCCCGCTCACGCCGACTGGCCGCAGCGCATAGGCGAAGGTGTGGTCCGACGTCACCTCCAAGACGTTGGGCCCCGCCTCGGCGACTCGCAGCGTGCCCTGCACGCGCACCTCGGGGTCGGCCAGCGCCACCTTCGCCGGGTCGTAGCGAACCAGCCAGCCCGTGGCGGCATGACGGCCGTCGGTGGCCGGGGTGGCCATGCTCCGGTCGAACTGCTCCAGTTGGTCGGGGTCGAGCAGCACCCGCACCGGCCGCACCGCGCCGCCCGTGAGGACATCGGGGTTGAGGGAGGACTCCACGAGGTAGTCCTTCGCGGTGGTCAGGGCCGTCATCACCTGGCTCTCGGAGAAGTTCTTGGTGCCCTGGACGGCGGGCAGATTGATTCCCGAGGCTCCGCTACGGAACTGCGCGGCGGGGCTGTGCGCATACAGGTCGGCCGGGGTGCCGCCGGGGACCGGGCCCTGCGGCGCCAGCGGGATCACCGTGATCCGCAGCGGCTCGGCGTGCTTGGCGACCGGCGCCTGGTAGGGATGCCGGATGCCCAGGTATATGGCCGTTCCGAAGGCCAGGGCGACCAGCAGGATGAGCACAAGCATCTGCTTGGAACCGCTCCCGCGACTCCAGGCGGGAAGGCTGCGCACGGCTCGCGCGTGCTCGCCCATCCGCTCCTGCGCCGAGAACTCCTGAAGCCGGGCAGCCCGCACGAACGATTCGTCGAAGACGACGGATCGGTATTCGTCCTCGCCACCGCCGGGGAGTCCCTCGGGTGTCCCCTCAGGCGGGTCTCCGCGCCCAGCCATACTTTCAGGGTAGGTCTGGCGGGGCTGCGGTAAACGCGCTGGTGCGCGACAAACTCCGACGAGTTCCTACGCGGCCGTCCAAGGGCTCGTGGAGGGGTCGCTCAAGGGCCCGGGCGAGTCGTTCGACGGGGTGCAGACCCGGCGCACAAGGGGGCGCACAGGGGGCGTACAGAGCCTGCTCAGGGGGTGCGGGGGTCCGCAGAAACCGGCGGCGCGGAGTACTCCGCGGAGGCGGAGGGCCCGCCCACCCGTGCGGTGGCAGAGCCCGTTGTGGGTGTGACATCGACACCGGTGGTGGCGGGCGGCGGGACCCGGTCCTGGCGGTTGCCCGCGGCCCCGCGGTAGACGGCCGTGAAGGCGAGAGCGACCATCCCGATGCCCATCAGCAGGGCGAGGATCCAGGCCACCGGCCGGTGCCAGCGGGCGCTGCCGCGGTACGGGCGCATGGCGCCGCCGTGCCGTCCGTAGGGCCCGGAGTACTCGTCGTCGAGGTCCGTGCCGTCGTCGTACGCCCGCTCCCTGCGGTACTCCGCGCCGGGGCCGTATCCCTCGTCGTAGAGCTCATCGTCGGGCACCACGCCGCGGCGTCTGCCGCGGCGGGCCTCGGCCTCGGCACGGGCCTGGGCGGCAGCCAGCAGCCGCTCGACGGCGGTCGGCTCATGGAACTCGGCGGCCCGTACGAAGTCCTCGTCGAACACCACGGAGGCGAAGTCCTCGTCCGCGCCCCCGCGGTCGTCGTCGGGCTCCCAGCCGTCCGGGAACGGCTTGCCCCCCACGTCGTCCGGCACGTCTTCAGAGTAGACCGGGCCAGTCGGTTTGGGCAGGGAGAGCGTGAACTCTCCCTGCCCGAGTGACGCCCCGCACAGCCCCCTTGACGATCACCGGGTGTGACCGTCTCCTGTCACGATGTACTTCGTCGAGGTCAGCTCCGGCAGCCCCATCGGGCCGCGCGCATGCAGCTTCTGCGTGGAGATTCCGATCTCGGCGCCGAATCCGAACTGGCCGCCGTCCGTGAAACGCGTGGACGCGTTCACAGCGACCGTCGTGGAATCGACCAACTGGGTGAACCGGCGGGCCGCCGCCTGCGAGGTGGTGACGATCGCCTCGGTGTGCCCGGAGGACCAGAGCCGGATGTGCGCGACGGCCGCGTCCAGCGAGTCGACGACCGCCGCGGCGATGTCGTACGACAGGTACTCCGTCTCCCAGTCCTCGGCCGTGGCCGCCACGATCGTGGCCTTGGTGGCGTCGGCGTACTCCAGCACCCGCTCGTCGCCGTGCACCTTCACCCCGGCCTCTGCCAGCGCGTCCAGCGCGCGCGGCAGGAATTCGCCCGCGATGTCCTGGTGGACCAGGAGCGTCTCGGCCGCGTTGCAGACGCTCGGCCGCTGCGCCTTGGAGTTGATCAGGATGTCGACGGCCATGTCGAGATCGGTCTGGGCGTCCACGTAGACATGGCAGTTGCCGGTGCCGGTCTCGATGACCGGGACGATGGACTCCTCGACGACCGTACGGATCAGGGAGGCGCCTCCCCGCGGGATGAGGACGTCCACCAGCCCGCGGGCGCGCATCAACTCCCGTACGGATTCGCGGCTTTCACCGGGTACGAGCTGCACCGCGTCGGCGGGCAGGCCGGAGCCGCCGACCGCGTCCCGCAGGACCTTCACCAACGCGGAGTTGGAGGAGTACGCCGAGGAGGAGCCGCGCAGCAGCACCGCGTTGCCCGACTTCAGACAGAGGGCGGCGGCGTCCACGGTGACGTTCGGCCGGGCTTCGTAGATGATCCCCACGACGCCGAGGGGGACGCGGACCTGGCGCAGGTCGATGCCGTTGGGCAGGGTCGAACCGCGCACCACCTCGCCGACCGGGTCGGGCAGCGCGGCCACGTCCCGGACATCGGCGGCGATGGCTCGCACCCGCTCCGGGGTCAGGGTAAGCCGGTCGATGATCGACTCGCTGGTGCCTGCTTCCCGGGCGCGCGCGATGTCCTCGGCATTGGCCGCGACGATCTCGCTCGTACGGACCTCGAGCGCGTCCGCGATCGCCAGCAGCGCGTCGTCCTTTGCCGACCGCGGCAGCGGCGCGAGGTCGGCGGCGGCGCCACGGGCCCGGTAGGCGGCCTTGGCGACCGGGGAGAGGTTGTCGTACGGCGAGAGCGAGGTCATACCCGCAGGGTAATGGCCTGCCCGCGGGCGTCCATCAGGTATTCCGCACTACGAGACGGAAGTGAGACGCGGGGTTCAGCAGGATGGCCCGGAGGCGGGGTTCAGAAGGGGTGGACGCCCACCGGGGCGGCCGGCGGCGGGCCGTAGCCCTCCGCGATGCGCTGGTGGTACGTCTGCCGGTCGATGACCTCGAGGCCCACGATCTTCCACGGCGGCAGCCGGGCGCTGGAGCGGTGCTCGCCCCACAGCCGCAGCGCGACCGCCGCGGCGTCGTGCAGGTCCCGCGCCTCCTCCCAGTAGCGGATCTCCGCGTGGTCGTTGGCGTACCGGCTGGTCAGCAGGAAGGGGTGGTCGTGCGCGAGCTGCTCCAGACCGCGCCGGACCTCCTTCAGCGGGGCCTCCGCACCGGAGACGCTGAGAGTGATGTGCCACAGCTTCGACTGCACGCGCTCTTCGCCGCGGGTGTCCGTCTCCCGGGCAGAGTCCGTGTCCGTGGCCGTGTCCGTGCCCTGACCCGCTTGGCCGTCGTCGAAGTCCGCTCCCGCTCCCACACTGGTCAGGGCTCGTTCCTCGCCCACGGCCCTGCGGCCGTGGGGGACGCCCCCCGTCCCACGGGGCACATCCCCTGGGCGCGCTCGTCGCACCGGCGGCCTCCTGTTGCATGTGTCGTGTTGCTGTACCCCGCCATTCCTCAGCAACAAAGTTGACCAGTCCCGGGCGGAGCGTGGGGCGCTTTTGCTGAAGGTCTCTGCTACAAGACTGGACTTTCAGCCGTTTCAGGGGTGGAGGACGACCAAATCGTCCCTGTGTACGACTTCCCGCTCGTATTCCGGGCCGAGTTCCTGGGCCAGTTCCCGGGTGGAGCGGCCGAGGAGCTGCGGGATCTCCTTGGCGTCGAAGTTGACGAGCCCGCGGGCCACGGCGTGGCCCTCGGTGTCGCGCAGTTCGACCGGGTCCCCCGCGCTGAATTCGCCCTCTACCCCCGCGATCCCGGCCGGCAGGAGCGACTTCCTGCCCTGGACGACGGCCCGTACCGCGCCGTCGTCCAGGGTCAGGGAGCCCTGCGGAGTTGAGGCGTGGGCGAGCCAGAGGAGCCGGTCGGCGGAGCGGCGCCCCGTGCTGTGGAAGTACGTGCCGGTGGCGCGGCCCGCGAGGGCGTCGGCAACGCGGCTGGCGGAGGTGAGGACGACGGGGACGCCGGCGGCGGCCGCGATCCTTGCCGCCTCGACCTTGGTGACCATGCCGCCGGTGCCGACGCCGGCCTTGCCGGCGCTGCCGATCTGTACGTGGGCGATGTCGGCAGGACCGCGCACCTCGTCGATCCGCGAGGTGCCGGGCTTGGCCGGGTCTCCGTCGTAGAGGCCGTCGACGTCCGAGAGGAGGACCAGCAGATCGGCTCGTACGAGATGGGCGACGAGTGCGGCGAGCCGGTCGTTGTCACCGAACCGGATCTCGTCCGTGGCCACCGTGTCGTTCTCGTTGACGACGGGGACGGCGCCCATGTCGAGCAGCTGGTCCAGGGTCCGGTAGGCGTTGCGGTAGTGGGCGCGGCGGCTGGTGTCGTCGGTGGTGAGGAGCACCTGGCCGACGCGTACGCCGTAGCGCGCGAAGGAGGCGGTGTAGCGGGCGACGAGGAGGCCCTGGCCTACGCTGGCGGCGGCCTGCTGGCGGGCCAGGTCCTTGGGGCGGCGGGCCAGGCCCAGTGGTGCGAGGCCCGCGGCGATGGCTCCGGAGGAGACCAGCACTATCTCCTTCTCGCCGCCGCTGCGGACCTTGGCCAGCACGTCGACGAGGGCGTCGACGCGGTCGGCATCGAGTCCGCCGGCCGCGGTGGTCAGGGAGGACGAGCCGACCTTGACGACGATCCTGCGAGCTTGCGTTACCTGCGCTCTTGCCACTGTCACAGGGCCGAATCTATGTCAGGGCGCGCGGTGGGCGCTCGGCCATTTCACTCGCTGGACTGCCTGCCGCAGGCTGTCGCGGCCGGTCGCCACACCGGCGCGGCTGACCGGTCGTCAATGAAGCCCCGCAACAGGTCAGCCGGCGACCGGCGAGTCCAGTCCGGTGACCGCCGTCTCGGAGTCCCCGACGGCGTCCTCCCCCGCGTCGTCCAGCTCCCCGTCCAGCTCGAGGAGCTGCTGACCGGCCCCGGCGTTGCGTGCTTCGGACCGGGCCGCCAGCGCCGTGACGGCGGCGTTGAACTGCTCGATGGAGGTCGGTTCGTCTGGCCCGAGCAGATACCTCTTGAGCTCGCGCCGCGCCTCGGCGAGGGTGTCCGCGGCCGGGTCGGCGACGGCCGCCAGCAACTCCCCCAGTTCCTCGGCGCTGTTGGAGAGGATGACCGCGGCCCGTACGGCGGTGTTCTGCCGCCTGAACTCGGCGCCCACCTCCGCCGAGTCGGTCACGGCGTACGGCTTGCCGCTCGCGATGAAGTCCGAGACCACGCTGGAGATGTCGGACACCATGCCGTCCGCCTCGTTGAAGCAGTCGTACAGACGCGGCTCGGTTCCGGTCACCGTCCTGTGCTGCCACCAGCCGAACGAGCGCCAGTACGCCTCGTTCCACTCCGCGCGCAGCCTCTTGATCTCTTCGAGGCGCTGCGGGTCCGCGAGCGAGACCCGCGATGTCTCCGACTCGTCGCCGCCCGGCCGGCCGGGCTTGGACAGCTCGGCCAGTCGCGCCTCGGCCCGCGCCAGGGTCGCCTGTGCGGCGGCCTGGTCGGCCTGTGCCGCGGCCGCTTCCTGGGCCCATCGGGGCTCGGCGGCGCGCTCCGCGGCGGCCTTCTCGACGAGCGCCATGATGCGCGTGTGAACGGCCTTGGCCCTGGCGCTGCGGGTGCCCGTGAAGGGGTGCGGCTTGTAGATCAGCCGGACCGGCTGATCCGCGTCGAGCAGCCGCTTGACGATGTTCTCGCCGGCCAGCAGCAGGGAGGTGTTGCCGGGGTTGTCGTCCCAGCCCTCCCAGGTGGGGGCGTACAGGATGGTCGGGATCGGGTTCTTCGGGGCTCCGGTCCAGGAGGCTATGGGGGCCAGCTGGGGGCGGCCGACCTCGACGATGTCCTCGTCGCGCACGCCGACGTCGGCGAGGGCGTACCGGTCACGGCCGGCCCGGCCCGCCGTCCACACCTCGTCGTACACCTTGCTGAACGGGTTGACGCTGGCGACCTTGTCGCTGTCGCCGTGCCCGATGAAGACATGCTTCATGGTCGGTACGCGCAACATGTGTATGTTCTTGCCCACGTTGGCCGGATACAGCGTCACCCGGACCGTGGAGAGATCCATGTTCATCAGGTGGACGCCGCCGGGCACACAGATGACCGGCACCGAAGTCGCCTCCAGCTGCGGCACGATGTAGCGCTCGCGGAGGATGATCAGCGGCCGGGCCTCCAACTGCTCCAGCGTCTCGACCCACATCTTCACCTGGTACGCCGACTCCTTGGAGCCGGAGAAGTACATGGCCACGGTCGGCCGGTACTCGCGCAGCCACTGGTCGACGCCCTTGAGCACCTGGGGCGCGGTCGGTACGCGCTGGTTCCGCCGGATGTACCGGAAGAGGGCACCGGTGTAGAGCACCGCCAGGCCGGCGGCGAGCCCGATGCCGACGTAGGCGACGACGTTCTGGTGCGTCCGGACGGCGATCAGCACACCCGCGACGGCCGGGATGTCCAGGTGGAGCAGCTTCTCGGCGGACCGGCGCAGCAGGGCCTGCGGCGGGGCGTCCGGGATCTTCAGGCCGTGGAGATCGACGTTGCGCGTGACCACCGGCATGGTGCGGCGCAGCTTGATCAGGGTGGCCAGGGCGCCGTGCGGGGCCTGGAGACCGAAGAGGAACAGGAAGCCGCCGACCGCCAGGTAGAAGAGAGTCTGCTCCGCCATGTTCAGCCGGGCCAGCAACAGGACCAGCAGCAGCTGACGCACCAGGAAGCGCATCGGCAGAGCGAACTTGATCTTGTTCAGCCTGTTGACGAGATAGCTGCCACGCCGGTGCAGGTACCAGTCCGTGGCATAGGTCACGACAACGGCCGCGACGAAGCCCCAGAAACTCGGGATCAGCGCGGCGAGCAGCGCGCACGGATAGCCCAGTCCCAGAAGGACTGCGGCGACCAATTCTGATCCACTGCCCACACGGGCCAGGCGAATGGCGGTCGAAATCACGAAGAACCTGCTCCAAGGGGTGCCGGTTTACCACATTTAGATGCAAACGCGAAGTATAAGCTTCACGAATGCAGGCCTCCGTGAGCGCGCTATGGCGACCACAGAGGCCCAACAAAATTAATTGCTGCCGAACATTACACGTCTTCCTGACGGTCCAGGAGGGATGCCAGTGCATGCTCGAACCCCGATGCTTCGCTCGCCTCGCGGGTCGGGTCCTGCTGTCGCACGTCGATGACGTGACCGGTCAGTTCGGAGAGCAGTACGTCCAGAGAGGTCCTGGCCACAGCCTCGGAGGAGAGCAGCGAACCGGTGGGCTCCTGACCGAAGGCCTTGGTGCGCATCGGGGTAGCCGTGCGCTCGGGATTCACGCAGTTGACGCGGATTCCGTCGGCCGCCCATTCGTCGGAGAGGGCCTGGGTGAGGTTGACCATGGCCGCCTTGGTCGACGAATAGAGGCTGTACTCGGCACGTCCACGGGTGTAGCTGGAGGAGGTATAGAGGAGCAGCTGCCCCTTGGTCTCCGCCAGGTACTTGTACGAGGCGCGGGCAATCTGGACCGGCGCCAGGTAATTGACGTTCAACGCCTCCTGGATCGCCGTGTTGTCCGTCTCCGCGAGCTTGCCGATGCGCAGCACACCCGCGGTGTTGATGACGTAGTCGATCCGGCCCGTCTCGGAGTACGCCATGGAGAGCGCGTCGTCGACGTGCTCCGGGTTCTCCACGTGTGTGCCCGTGGTGGAGCGGCCCAGGGCGTAGACGTTCGCGCCGTACTCCTTCGCCAGCGTGGCGATGTCCGCGCCGATGCCGTACGAGCCGCCGAAGACGACCAGCGTCCGGCCCGCCAGCAACTCGCGGTAGGCCGCCTCGTCCGCCTGGCGCGGAGACGCTGTGGTGGCCAGCTGGAAGAGCTTGTCGGCGATGAAGACGTCGACCGGCTGGGTCACCTTCATGTTGTACTCGTCACCCGCGACGACATATATCGGCACGTCCGGCAGATACTTCAGCACCACGGAACAGTCGTCCGTGGCCTGGAAGTTGGGGTCGCCGGCCGCGACCTCGTACGCCTTGCGGATGGTGGAGAGCTTGAATGCCTGCGGCGTCTGGCCACGGCGCAGCCGCGAGCGGTCCGGGACGTCGGTGATGAACTCGCCGTCGTCGCCGTGGGTGCGGGTCACGATGATCGTGTCCGCGGACGGGATGGCGACATCGACGGCCTGGTAGCGCTCAAGGGCGTCAACACACCCCTGGATCACACGCTGTGACAAAAGCGGACGGACAGCGTCATGGAAGAGGACATTACGGTCCTCCCCCTCGGCGAGCCCCTCCCCGAGCGCGGCGATGGCCCGCTCGGTGGTCTCGTTGCGCGTGGAGCCGCCCTCTAGGATCTTGGTGACCTTGGTCAGTCCGGCCTTCGCGATGATCTTCTCAACGTCGGGCACAAAACCCGGCGCCATCAGCACAATCACGTCGTCGATGGACTCGGCCTGCTCGAAGATCGTCAGCGTGTGCTCGATGACAGCCTTGCCGGCGATCTTCAGCAGCTGCTTGGGGATCGACAGACCCACGCGCTGTCCGGTGCCACCGGCGAGCACGACTGCTGTGGTTCGGGGCTTGACTATGTGCTGCACAGACACAGACGACCTACCTTGCGGGGACGGGGGAACAGGGCGATGGTTGCACTCTCAGTTACCGTCCCGCAAGGTGGGTGCCTTCCACTCCACACCGTGGCGCAACCTGCCGTTTGCCTTGTGGCCAGGCTAATCCCGCCACTCGCGACGATTGACCGGGTGACCGAGACCACATGAAGAAGCGGAGGCGATCACTCCTACAGGCAAAGGCCGCCAGGAGCCGATCCACGGAATTCACGTGCAGGAAATCTCTACAGATCAACCACGTTGAGAGCGAGGTCGTTGGATCCCGTGTAGAAGAAACGCACACGGACTCTCTTCTTGGGCCTTCTGAGAACGTTCTTGGCGATAGCGCGGGGGAGGCTCCCCTTCCTCTTCTTGGGCAGAATGGTCAACGGATAGTTGTAGATGTCCTTTTTCATGACGACGTCGTCCAGCACCCGCCCGATTGTCGCCGGTTGGACATCCGGCGCATAACGGAGCAGGGCGTCCCACACATCGTGCGCGGTGGCCTGGTGCGCGGCCGGCTGAGCACAGGGGACGGTGAAGTGAAAGACCTGCCCATCCTCCCAGCGCCCGGTGACGGTCAGTTCACGCGCCGGCCTGCCGCGGCGGCGCAGCACGAGCACGGGGTCACCGGCCGGGGTGGCGCCGATCAGGCGGCCCGACAGCGTGACCTTCTTGCCTGCGAGCCGCACCTCCGCGGCCTCCGCGTGCACCGGCCGGACCCAGGACCGCAGGACGAGCGTGCCCTTGGCCTTGTCTGCGTAGGGCACGAGGTTCCGGACGGCCTCGCCCGGCACCAGCCGCTCCGCCGCGTGCATGGCGCCGCGCTGGTCGACATTGCGGCTGCCGAGCCGGGAGCGCGCACCGGTGGCCGCCATCTCGACGAAGAGTTCCCACACCCCCTCACCGAGCTGCTCACCGGCCGGGATCGTGACGGATCCGTCCGGCCCGAACGCGAACGTACGGACCTCGGTGCTGCCCTCGGTACGTACGCACATCAGGCGCAGCCCTGCCTCGTCGGCCGACGGGCGCGGGCTGACCAGAGTGAGGGCCAGCGCGCCGTCCGCGGCCACCACACAGTCGGCCACCGGCGCGAACTCGGGCACCGAACCGCGCGGTGACGTGTCGCCGGCCAGCTCCTCGAAGAGGTTCTCGTACTCCTTGACGACCTGAGAGGGGTCGAAGCGGCGGGCGCTGGCCCGCGCGGCCGCGCCCAGCCGGCGCCGCAGCGCCTCGTCGTCGATCAGTGTGAGCAGCGCGTCGACGATCGCCTTCACATCGCCGACCGGGACGAGGACGCCGTCCGCGCCGTTGTCGATGATCTCGCGCGGTCCGTAGTCGCAGTCTGTGGAGATCACCGGCAGACCGCAGCGCATGGCCTCGACGAGCGTCATTCCGAACGACTCGTGGCGCGAGGTGGAGACGGCGATGGCGCCCTTGGCCCACTCGGGCTCGATGGGTGAATGCGGCCCCATGAGGTGGACCTTGTTGTAGAGGCCCGTCTTCAGGATCTGGTCGCGGAGGGCGGGGCGCCGGTCGCCGCCGCCGTAGATGCGCAGCACCCAGTCCGGGCGTACGGCCGCGACCTTGGCGAAGGCGTCGATCAGGACGTTGTACTGCTTCTCCGTCGCCAGCCGGCCGGCCGCGACGACGGTGTTGCCCGTCCCGTCACTGGGGGCGACCTGCGGCTCGGGAACGCTGTTGGGGATGGCCAGCACCCGGGTGCTGGGCAGCGGCATCTTCTCCCGCCACACCTTGGCGTCACCCTCGGAGACCGTCACAAAGGCGTCGATCGCGGCGAGATGCTCGTACATCTCGGCGCGCAGCGCGGCCTTGTGGTGGTTGTGCGTCATGTGTTCCTGGCCGATGCGGACCGCGCTGCGCGGGGCGAACTGCGCGACGTACGCGACGAGTCCGGGCCGGGTGCCGACGACGACGTCCGCGTCACAGGCGGCGTAGTGCTCACGGACGCGGTCGTCGGTGAGCCGGCTGTACTCCTTGTAACGCGCCTCGTTCTGCGGGAAGAACGTCGCGGGCTGGAGCTGGAAGGGGTGCTCCTGCTCGTTCGTCGGCGAGTTCGGCCTGGTGTCGACGAGGGGCACGACGGTGATGCGCGGGTCGATGGAGAAAAGCGGGACGTCCCGGTGCCGGAAGACCGAGACGATCTCCACCTCGTGCCGGTTCACAAGCTCTTCTGCGAGGTTGAGCGTGGTGCGGATCGTCCCGCCAATACCGTAAACGGTATGGATGAGGAAGGAGATCTTCATCGGCCGTGGTGCTCCGTTCGACTGAGACGCGGGAGGCGGACGGGCAGTCCCCGTAACGCCACACGCCAGTCAGACGGGTCTGGGACCCCGGAGGTTGCCCCTGATCCGCGGATTTAACCGGATCAGAGGACACGGAACGGGACGAAAGAGACGAACTCGTCGTACTCACACTGTGCCTCGCCCCGAGGCCTGCGCCACACCACGGCCGACCGCGGACACCACCCCGCGGCCGGGCGCCGTCCTAGAACGGGTCGAACTCGTCGTACTCCCGCTGCGCCTCGTCCCGCTCCGCGTCGCGGTCCTTGCGCCGCTGCGCCGCCGGACGCGGTGCCTCCAGGCGGTGGTCCTCGCCTCGGCGGCCGAGCATCTCCGCGCCCGCCATCATCGTCGGCTCCCAGTCGAAGACGACCGCGTTGTCCTCGGGGCCGATGGCAACGCCGTCGCCCGCGCGGGCGCCGGCCTTCATCAGCTCGTCCTCGACACCGAGGCGGTTGAGGCGGTCGGCGAGGTAGCCGACGGCCTCGTCGTTGCTGAAGTCGGTCTGGCGGACCCAGCGCTCCGGCTTCTCGCCGCGCACCCGGAACAGCCCGTCCTCCTCCTGCACCACCGTGAAGCCCGTGTCGTCCACCGCCTTCGGGCGGATGACGATTCGGGTCGCCTCCTCGACCGGCTTGGCCGCGCGAGCCGCCGCGATGATCTCGGCCAGCGCGAAGGAGAGCTCCTTCAGGCCCGTACGAGCGATGGCGGACGCCTCGAAGACGCGGTAGCCGCGGGCCTCGAGATCCGGGCGGATCATGTCCGCGAGGTCCTGGCCGTCCGGGATGTCGATCTTGTTGAGGACGATGATGCGCGGGCGGTCGTCCAGGCCGCCGTACTGCCGCAGCTCCTCCTCGATGACATCGAGGTCGGTGACCGGGTCGCGGTCGGATTCCAGCGTCGCGGTGTCCAGGACGTGCACGAGCACCGAGCAGCGCTCGACATGGCGCAGGAACTCCAGGCCGAGGCCCCTGCCCTGGCTGGCTCCCGGGATCAGGCCGGGGACGTCGGCGATGGTGTAGACGGTCGACCCGGCGGTGACCACGCCCAGGTTCGGCACAAGCGTGGTGAACGGGTAGTCCGCGATCTTCGGCTTGGCCGCGCTGAGCACCGAGATCAGCGAGGACTTGCCGGCGCTCGGGTATCCCACCAGCGCCACGTCGGCGACGGTCTTGAGCTCCATGACGACGTCACGCGCCTCGCCCGGCTCACCGAGCAGTGCGAAGCCGGGCGCCTTGCGGCGCGCGGAGGCCAGCGCGGCGTTGCCCAGGCCGCCCCGACCACCCTGGCCGGCGATGAAGGTGGTGCCCTGGCCGACCAGGTCGGCGAGCACATTGCCCTGCTTGTCGAGGACGACAGTGCCGTCGGGCACCGGCAGGACCAGGTCCTGGCCGTCCTTGCCGGAGCGGTTGTCGCCGGCGCCGGGCTGACCGTTGGTCGCCTTGCGATGCGGGCTGTGGTGGTACTCGAGCAGCGTCGTCACCGACTGGTCGACGACCAGGATGACGTCTCCGCCACGGCCGCCGTTGCCGCCGTCGGGGCCGCCGAGCGGCTTGAACTTCTCCCGGTGAACGGAGGCGCAGCCGTGGCCTCCGCTACCCGCGGCGACATGCAGCTCGACGCGGTCCACGAAGGTGGTCATGGTTGTGCCTCCAGATTGGGGTCTCCCCGGCCGGAGGCTGGGGAAGTACATACGAAATGTCTTAGCTTCAACACGCGAAAGGCGGACCCACTTCCCGAACGGGAAGTGAGGTCCGCCCTCGCAAAGATCCGATCAGGCGACCGGAACGATGTTCACGACCTTGCGGCCACGGTGCGTGCCGAACTGCACCGCGCCGGGCTGCAGCGCGAACAGGGTGTCGTCGCCACCGCGACCGACGCCCGCACCCGGGTGGAAGTGGGTGCCGCGCTGGCGGACCAGGATCTCACCGGCGAGAACGACCTGACCGCCGAAGCGCTTCACGCCGAGCCGCTGAGCATTGGAGTCGCGACCGTTCCGAGTGGACGATGCGCCCTTCTTGTGTGCCATGTCTCCTCAGTCCCTTACTTCGCAGCCGTGGGGATGCCGGTGACCTTGATCGCCGTGTACTGCTGGCGGTGACCCTGGCGGCGGCGGTAGCCGGTCTTGTTCTTGTAGCGAAGGATGTCGATCTTCGCGCCCTTGTGGTGGTCCACGACCTCGGCCGTGACCTTGATACCGGCCAGCACCCACGGGTCGCTGGTCACGGCGTCGCCGTCGACAACGAGCAGGGTCGAGAGCTCGACCGTGTCGCCAACCTTGGCAGTGGGAATCTTGTCAACCTCAACGATGTCGTCAACAGCAACCTTGTGCTGACGACCACCGCTGCGCACGATGGCGTACACGCGGATCTCACTCTCGCTCGGAACGGATCCCCTGATGCCAGCCGCTCGCACAGGCCGAAGCCTGCGACGATCCGGAAGGATGAGCGGCCTCTCCCGACCGGCAGAACCATCGGGAGGGAGTTGCTCAGGGGTGGGCGTGCATGGAAACACACCGAGGGTCAAGGTTACGGGGCCCGGCTTGAGGGGTCAAACCGGGTACGCGCCGTGAATCCCTGGTGGACGCCTGCCGTGGCCTGTTGAATGTGCGTTCGTGTCCCTGCGCTCCCTGATCACGATGCCTCGTATGCTCCGCCACGGCTCTGCCGTGGGCGCGGACCTGCCGCCGGACGAGACCGTCACCGTCGATGCCGTCGCCGACCCCGCCCTTCGGGCCGCGCTGACCGCTGCCGCGACCGGCGACGCCGGCCCTGCCCGCGAGCTGCTGGCCACGACCCGGCTCGGCGCCCAGTGGGAGCGCCGCAGTGTGTACGTCTCCGAACTCGCCGAGTGCGCGCTGCACAACCCGGGCTGGCTGGAGGGCTGGCTGGCCGCTTCGCCCGAGGACCCGGACGCGGCGCTGGTGAAGGCGGACCTCTGTATCCAGCAGGCCTGGGAGGTACGTACCGGCTACCGCGCCAGGCATGTGTCCGAGGACCAGTTCCGGGCCTTCTTCACGCTCCTCGAGGATGCGGTTCCGGTGATCGCCGCCGCGGCCGAGCTCAACCCAACCGACCCGGTGCCGTGGGAGGTCGCGCTCACCCACGCACGCGGCATCCAGGCGCCCCGGCATGTGTTCGACGCCTACTGGACCGAAGCCGTGGCCAGGGCCCCGCACCACTACGGCTGCCACGCCACAGCACTGCAGTACCTCTGCGACAAGTGGTACGGCTCGCACGAGGAGATGTTCGCCTTCGCCGAGCAGGCCGCCGAAGGAGCGCTGCCCGGCTCGAAGCTGCACGCGCTGCCGCTGATGGCCGCAGTGGAGTACGAGGTCGTCTCCGACGACTCCACCGAGGACGGCCCGATCGACCCCGCCCGGGTCGATGCGGCGATCGCCCGCGCGCTTGAGCTCTCCGACTGGTACGAGCCGGGCGACCCCGACGCCGCGGGCTTCCGCAATCACCTGGCCCTGATGCTGATCTTCGCCGAGCGCTGGACCGAGGCCCTGGAGGTGTTCCGGGCGATCGGCGTGCATGCGCGCAGCTTCCCTTGGGGGTACGTCGGCGAGGCCCGCAAGGAGTTCCTGGAGTTCCGCCTGGGCGTACGGATGCAGATCGCGTCGCAGACCCCGTTCTTCGGCCGCCCGCCGCAGCCCGCGACGCCGGCGACACCGCTGCCCTCCGTCCCCGCGCCGCGCTCACTCGCGATAGCCGCGGCCCCGCCGCACGAGGTCGCAGAGGCGGCACTGATGTGCGGCGTCTCGCTGCGAATCGCGCCCACCCCGTCGCCGTACCGGATGAGCTACGTCGAGCTGGTCCCCGACCCGTCGCCCGGCAGGCGCGCGAGCCTCGCGGCCGGCGAGGAGATGCTCACGGCCGCCGCGGACAACTTCACCACCGGCGAGAAGTGGCCCGCCCTGGTCCTGCGGCGCACCGCCGACCGCTATGGCTTCACCCTCTTCCTCAAGGGCAAGCCGGTCGCGTCCCATCTGTGGGACCCGTCCGCCCCGGTCACCGGCCACCCCGAGGCCACGGCCACCGCGCAGGCCCTCGCC
Source organism: Streptomyces sp. NPDC002870 (assembly GCF_042888505.1). Taxonomy (NCBI): domain Bacteria; kingdom Bacillati; phylum Actinomycetota; class Actinomycetes; order Kitasatosporales; family Streptomycetaceae; genus Streptomyces; species Streptomyces sp. NPDC002870. The sequence goes on along the minus strand of NZ_JBIAPW010000022.1, from coordinate 51,674 downwards.
GCCGTCTTCCCGGTGCCGGACCCGCGCCCCCTGGTCACCCTGCTGCGCGGCACGAACGACCCGGCCCGCCGCCAGTCGGAGCTGGTGACCGCGCTCAGGCTGCCCCCGGTCCCGGCCGGCTTCGGCGAGCGCGACGAGATCCTGGCCGGGCTGGACGATGCCCAACTCCTGGCCCGCCGCGGGGTGTTCAAGGGCATCAGGGACACCATGTCAACGGACCTGGGCACTCCGGCCCTGCCGATCCCCCGCCCGCGGCGCTGGTGGGTGCTGCGGATCGTGGCCCTGACGATCCTGGTCCCGGCGGCGGTATACGGCTGGTGGTCCCCGGACGTTGGCTGGTATCGCACGCTGGTCCCCACGGCGGCGTCGCTCTTCTACGCGCTCCAGCTGCGGAAGGCGTGGAGCCAACGGCACCGCCGCTGAGCGGGCGGCCGCACCTTCGCAGCGGCAGGACGCCCTACCGCCCACCAATACGTAATTACATGTCGTGTGGCTGGACCTGTCATTGACGTGACCTCGATATTCGACCCCTATCTGGCGACTTGAGGTAAATCACCCCTCGTGCTTCGGTCCAGACAGCCGAAGTGGCCCGCCGAAGGAAATCGACGGGCCACCACGACGCAACTCTGCCAAGAAACCAAGGCGGCAGCCACCACCTCGCTGAGCTGAAACCCCTGGCCTTTCGGCTTTTTACGGCATAGGCCAGGGGGCTCGTCCGGGTTCGGCGTGCACACACACTAGAGGACGATGTGCAAGAACCATGAACTCCACAGCGTCGCGCACATCTGTTCCGATCTCCCAAACCAGACGATCGAACCAAGAATAGACGCGACCCGATCCGGATATGTAGATATGCGCACCGCTCAGCCATCTGCAGAGCGGTGCGAAATCTTCTCCATAGAGAGACTCCAGTCGCAACGCTTCTTCTCGATGCCGAACCCCCCAGCCCGCGGAGAATTGAATCGGATCAGAATTAATGAAGCTCACCCCAGGATGATCCACCGGCTGAACGGACAGCCCGTACAGATTCTGGTAGAGCCCGGCCACCTGCTCACCGAGGTTGTATCCAGCCTCCCGGAGAGTGCCCACGACGGGTGCCACATCGACACTCCTGTCAATGCTCCATCCCGACTCCGTGAGCGCATTCAGAACCTCAGGGCGCAGATCCCCCAGCCTGAAACGCGACAGGTTACTCAATTCCCAGATTCCCCTGCAGTCGAGCGCAACGGCCGCAAGGCCGCGCCCTGCCGAAATGTTCCCATGCTCCGTCGAGGTCGTCGCTTACGTGAACAACCTTCATCCTGCCTCCACGCGTTGCTGCAATCCCCTCGGCGTTGTACGCCTTGATCAAGCACTTCGTCTCGGCGCAGCCACCATGATGGTCGTTATTCGGATCCTTGAAGACCTTGTCCATCTCGTCCGGAACCTCAAGCTCCTCGGCATTGTGCGCCCGGTATACCTTCCCGGTCGGAGAGGTGTATTCGGCCGCATAATCAGCGCGCGCAATCTCGGCCTTGTCGGCGAACTCCTCAAAGGTCTCACCACAGTTGTGGACGAGAACAGCGGAAGCGCCTGCGTGTACATAGTACGTGTGGATGCCGCTGATCGTGAGGTCATGCGTGCGCTGGCGCTTTTCGAAGTAGCGGGTCTTCGACAGTTCGACAACATCGCCGTCCGGGGTGCGAAGCGTCATCCCGGGCTTGAGGTCGCCGGCCTCGATCCACTTGCCTTCGGACTCCACCCAGAAGGGGTGGGTCGTCGTGGAGATCAGTGCCGCCACGTCACCAGACTTGCCCTCGATGGTGAGGTCGACGAAGTGCTTGTCGTCCTCGGTGACGATCGTGCCGACGACCTCGCGGGTCGTGGTCTCGCCCGTCTCCGGATCCGTGACAACGACCTTGTCACCGAGCTCTAGCTGCTCGATGGGCTTGCTGCTGCCGTCTGCGAGGGCGACTTTCGTTCCTGGCAGGAAGCTGTGATTGGGGACCGGGCAGGATCCGGAGTCCCCCTTGCCCTTCTTGAGGACGGCCTTGAGCCTGGCCCGCGCCCCGGACAGCGCGTCCTTCGCCTTGCCCAGCGCCTTGTTCGCCTTGAGCAGACCCTTGACGCCGCCAATGAGGTCACCGACCAGGCCCGCCACTCGTTTGGCGAGCTTGGCGCCGTCGGCCCACTTCCACGGCACTCCGTACTTGGCGAGGATCTTGCCTGCCAGACCACCGGCGAAGCTGCCCGCGATGTTCAGCAGGGTCTCCCCGCAGGCCCCCATGTCACCGCTGGAGATGCAATCCAGCGCCGCATCGATCCCGAGAATGTCCCGGACGATCTTCACCAGGGCCTTGCCCGCCTGCTTGATCCGCTGCTTCGCTGCGGACTGCTGGTCCTGGGCATCCGAGAGCGCGTTCTCTGCCTCGCCTACCTCGTGCTCCGCCTTGTCCTTCTCCGGGTTCTTGGGCTTGTAGGGGCCGTAAGTGCCGTTGTCTCCCGAACAATTGATGGGGTAGCAGCTCTCGAGACCGCTCGGGTCGCTGAGCGTTACGGGGGAGTTGTCGGCGTAGGCATAGCCGTTGATCTGCTGCGGACGCCTGTAGTCGATGATCGGGTCGACCGATATGAACTTGCCGATGACCGCGTCGTATTCACGTGCGCCCAGGTGCGTCAGGCCCGTGGAGGAGTCGATCGTGCCTCCGACGAAGCCCTTCTCCCCGGGCCAGGTCCCGGTCGCCTCGCCCCGATCGACACCGTACGGATCGAAGCGCCGCTGGGAGACCGCGCCGGTGGCGGAGTCGATGGCCAGCTCGCCCGTGCCGTGGTGATCGGAGGCAAGGAAGGAGACCTTGCCATTGTCGGAGCGGACCGCGACGGTCTCGCCGAGGTGCGTGTAGTAGCGGGTGGCCTCCGCCTTGGAGCCGCCGGCCGGCAGCCGGAGTTCCATGCCGGGCAGGTAAACCGTGGTGCCGGACGGGTCCTTGCGCTGTACCCGGCTGCCGCTCGCGTCGTAGAGGTTCGTGGTCTCCGACCCACTGGCCTCCTTGGCCTTGGTCAGCTTTTCGCGGGCGTCCCACTCCAGCGTTTGGGTGTTGCCGCCGATGGTGCGCTTGGTGGTGTTGCCTGAGTCGTCGTACTCGTACGTCGACTGGCGATCGCCTGTCGGCGTGTTCTCGACGATCTTGGTCACCTGGTGCGGGCCGTCGCCCGCCGCGCCAGCGGCGCCGTAGGTGTAGGTGCGGGTGATGTCCTTCGACGCGTCTCGTCCGGTGTCGTGCACCTTCTCCGAGGTGCGATTGCCGATCGCATCGGTGACGTACGACTTCCAGTACGCCGCCGGGCCACCCAGCGGGCTCGCACCCGGGGCCGCCTCGCATGCCTTCGGCTGGGTGCCGTCCACTGGGGCAGTCGTGCCGACGGTGCCGGAGCCCGTCGCATCCGCCACAGTCGACGTGGGGGTCCACGCATCCGAAAGACGTCGGCCCGAGGCATAGGCGAAGCATTGGACGTCGGGCGATGAGGCGTTCGCGGTGTCCGAGATGGACAGAACGTTGCCGACCTGGTCGTAGGAGTAGTTGGACTCCTTCACCGGAGCGGACCCGCCGTAGACGTCGACGACCGACCGCGTCAGACGGTCTGTGCCGGTCTCGTAAGCGAAGGTCTGCCAGACCTTCTTGCCCGTCCCGGTGGACAGTTCGAGTTGTTGGAGATGGCTGGTGTTCGAGTAGACCGTGTTGGTGACGTACGGCGTCGTACCCGTTAGCTTCGTCGGCCGCTGCAGCTCGTCGTAATCGGAGACGAGCGCCTCGGCCGGCAGCCCGCCCGCGGCGGGGAGACCGGCAGACTGCACGGTGCCGTCACGGTTGTACGCGTTGGTGAAGACGTACGTGCCGGCAAGCGCGCCCTGAGACGCGGGCACTGTGTACGCCGTCTTCAGCGGACGGTAGAAGTTGTCCAGGGACTGCGTGACCGATGCGAAATACTCGGTGGCGGAGATGTAGCTCAGGGAAGCCCAAGCCTGGCCGAGCCAGCCCGCCTTGTCATAGCGGGTCTCTGTGAGCTTGGTCCCGGTGTTGGCTTCGCCCTCCCAGGTCGTCACCGGACGGCCGAGCTTGTCGTAGACCGTCGAGATCTGCCTGCCGCGACCGTCCGTCGTCTTGACGGGACGGTCGAGGGAGTCATACTCCGTAGTCGACGTGCCGGCGTCGGGGTCGATCGACTTCGTCTTGCGGCTCAACTGGTCGTACTCGTAGCGCCACACATTGTTCTTGGCGTCGGTGACCGTCTCCAGCTGTCCGGCCGGTGTGTAGGTGTACTTGGTCGTGTCGTGACCCGTGCTCGGGCTCGGCGACGCCCCGTGGTGGTGCCACATTTCCGTAGTACGGCCGCCGGCATCAGTGATGGTCGTCGTGGGCACACCGCCAGTCGGCGGATCCACGTCGACACGCTCGCCGTTGTACGTGATGGTCGAGCGCCATTGCTCGACGCCGGAAACGGCGGTTATCTCCGCCGTCGTGCGGCCGAGCCCGTCGAACTGGAGGAGACTCTGGGCGCCGACCTCTCCGTTGTGCACGATCAGGAGTTCGTCGGAGGGTGCACCGGCGGCGTTGTAGGTGGAGTTGGTCTTCTTCACCTTGCCGGTGCCGTCGTAGAACGAGTCGGCGACCATCCTGGTCCCGCCCGGCCCCTCGGTCTGTATCTGGCGGGGGCGCAGCAGGCCGTCGTACAGCTGATACTCAGACCCGTACGACCCGTCGATCTCGACCTTCTCGGTCTTGATCGCGACGACCTTGTCCCGGCGGACGTTGTACGAGTACTTGATGCTCGGGGTCTGGCTCTTCGCCCGGTCCGGCAGCCACACGGACGTCAGACGGCCAAGGCCGTCGTACGCCAGGTCGGTGCGCTTTCCGTTCTGGTCCGTCTGTCCCGCCGACTGACCCCAGGCCGGGGCGTAGTCGGTGGTCGTCACGTGGCTGAGGGCGTTGGTGAACGTGGCCTTGGAGATCAGACCGTTCACGTCCGTGTAGGCCGTCTTGGTCTCGGCCTGGCTCGCGTCCTTCTGCGACGTGGGGCGGCCGAACACGTCATACGCCGTGGTACCGGTGGCCTGGTACGTACCGGTGGTGCCATCGTGCGAGGTGAGGCGCTCCGTCTTCGTCGCGTCGCCCGCCTGCGGGGCCGCGCCGAAGGCGCCGCCGTCGTAGGAGGTCCGCTCGTCCGCGATCACCTGGGTCTTGCGGTCGGGCGTGGCCGAGCACTTGACTGCAACGGACTCGCTGCGCGACGGCAGCGAGAGGATGTTCTCGCCCGCATTGTCGGCGTACCAGACACGCGTGCAGGTGTCGTCCGCGGCGGTCGACACATCACCCAGGTCCTCGGCCTCGTAGGCACGGCCTGTGCGGTTCGCCGTCTCGTACTTCGTGGTCGCCTTCGTCTCACGCCAGTCGCCGGAGGCGAGAGGTGTGAAGCCGCGAGTGGTGTCCGACTTCACGATGGTGGCGTGCGTGGTGGCCCAGCTCTTCGTCTGAGTGGCGGTGTTGTACTTCCACGGAGTGGTGATCACCTTCGAGACGAGGTCGGCCCCGTTGTAGGTAGCCGCCTCCAGCTCGAAGCCGGTGAACTCCTTGGAGTCGGTGTACTCGGTACCTGTGGAGTCTTGGACCTTGACCGAACGCGTGCCGCCGGCGGAGTCCTTGTCTCCGTCCATGCCCTGCATGAACGTGTAGTCGATACGGCTGGTCTGCTGGTCGGCGCTTCCGCTGGTGACCTTGACCTTGCCGTAGCCCTGCCAGCCGCCCCACGTGAGGTACTTGTCCTCGGTGATGCCGTCCGGCTCGGCCTTACGCCATGCCGCGTTGCCCTGGTAGTCGTACCGTGTGACCAGGCTTTCGCCACCGCCCGTGCGGTCGGTCTCGACGATCTCCGCGACAACGTATTTGTGGAACCAGTCCGTGATCGGGTCGATGTATCCGGGCGGTGCCCATTTGACCGGGTAGCAGCGCTTCGTCGACGAACCAGGCGTCGGCAGCGCGTCCTTCGTGCAGTTCGTCGGCGCGTAGTTGACGTCCAGCTGGGCGCCCGTCTCGCTCAGCACCGCCGCCAGACGGAAGCGGTGGAAGGGCGCGATGTTGTCGCCGACCGCGTCGACTCGGTTGACGAGCTGCTGGCCGTACAGCTCCAGCGTCGGCAGCTTGGCTGCGGTGCCGACCCGGCCCTCGTGGTCGATCTTCGACAGCCACAGCGTCTTGGAGTCGTCGCCGTTGTCGGTGAAGAGGTGAGTGAACGTCCACGCGTCCACGTCCTGGTAGGTCGTGGCGTCCTTGCGCATCTGCGTGGTGATGCCGGTCAGCCGCTTCGTGGTCCAGAACGTCTGCCCGACAGTGCACTTGGTGTCGGCCTTGCACTCCTGGTCGACCGGGACGTCGGGCCAGTGGGCGGCGTTGGCTGCCGTGCGCTTGCTCTCGGCGCAGTCGAAGTCGGCCGTGGGCAGGCAGCGTTCCGCGGTGGTGAAGGCGACACGAGCCGGGGCCTTGGCGGCGTAAACCTGACCGTCGCGCTGGCCGTAGTCGACCCGCTTCAGGTATCCGCCACGGTGGTAGGCCGTGCCGTTGACGTCCGTCTTACCGTTCAGCGCGTAGTGGTTCGTCTCCGGCGAGTAGTAGTAGGACATCACGTTTCCGTGGGTGTCCTTGACGTAGTCGAGGTTCCAGCGCCAGGCCTGCTTGCAGTGCGCGCTCGTGAACGTGGCGTTGTAGCAGGGCTCACCCGAGTCGTCGCCGAAGACGGGAGTCGTCCAGGTGGACGCGGTCTCCTCGTTGCCGGCCGCCCAGCCCGGCAGCCGGTTCTGGCCGAAGTAGTACTCCGTGCCGTCCGTGGTGGTGACGCGCCAGTGCTCGCCGTCGTTGTCGCCGTTCGTGGCACCGGTCAGCTTCTCGACCTTGGCCCCGTCGTCGGACGCGAGATGCCACTTACCGGTGGTGTCGTCCTTGATCAGTTCGGTGGCGCTGCCGTTGAGCAGAATGGTGGCGTTGTCGAACGCCCAGCACTGCTCACCGGACCCGGAGTGACCGTCGTCCGAGCACGGCTTGTAGCGGCGCTCGATGTACCCGGCGTCGTACGAGAAGCCCTCACCGATCCAGGACCCCTGGTTGTTCGTCGCCGAGGTCCGGCCGTCGGCGGACTGGGACGAGTATCCCAAGCCGATGCTCGGCGTCTGCCCGCCGGGCGTGGGGACAGTACGCAGCGGATAGTTCCACGAGAAGCCACCCGATGAGGGGGCCACGTTCCAACTCGCGGACGGAGAAAGAGCCGTCGCCTTGTAGGTGCCCTGGGCCGAGGAAGGGCCGGCGGCCAGGGCGACGAGCGAGGCGCCCTGGACCGCCATGGTGGAGGTGCCTGTCTCGGCGGGGGTGGCCGTGACGTCGGCCGAGACCGTACGGTCCTTTGCGCTGTTCACCGTCTTCAGCGGCTTGGGCAGCTCGGGGCATGCCTTGCTGCCAGGATCGGCGAACGCCGCGCACGCGGGCAGCTGGACGAGCCGAAGGCGGGCACCGTAGGCACCACCGTAGCCATCGGCGAAGGCGGAATAGTCCACGTGCATACGGACCTTGGCAGCCTGCGCCCCATCATCCGAACGCTGGACGCGGAGGATGGCCCCGACTCCGAGCTTGGCGGCCCGTTTGGGGTCGAGGACATCGACCTTGATCTTGCCGGGCGCCGGGATCGGCTTCCCGGCGGCCGCCTTGGCCTTGTTCGCGGCCTTGTTCGCAGCCGTGGGCACGGTGACGGAGATGGGCAGACCACCGGCCTTGACCTCGGCTGGGGTCTTGGTGCCGGCGTCCGACACCGGCACTTCCGCGCTGCCCTGGGCCGGCCAGGCAGCCTTGTCGAGCTGCTTCACCGCAGCCTTGCGGGCGGGGTCGCCGGGGCGGGGCCTGACCTTGCCCTCGGTGCCCTCGACAGGGTCACCGAAGTCCTGGACACCGGGTCTTCCCCGGCCCTTTTCATCAGCGTAGGCAACAGCCTGGACAGAGGAAGCCGACAGTGCCAGGGAAAGCCCGAGCACAGTTGCGGCGACTGTATGTCTGGGCATGCGGCGGCTCAGCAAGCGGCCACGTATCGACATCACAGGACTCCATGGATCAAAACAGGGACTGGGGAAGCACGGGGAGAACGGCGACTGCGGGTGTGCCGGCCTCGCGGTGAAGGCCGGCACACCCGCAGGTGGTTACAGCTCTGGCTGCGCTATGGCCGTAGCCATCTGACGGACCCTGACCGGGTCGGCAGCACCGGTGTAGGCGCGGACTTCGTCAAGGGCACCGGCGAAGAACTCGCTGTTACCGATGGCCGAGCGGCCCACTTGAAGGCCGCCACTCGCGGCCCACAAGGTGGTGTCGACGCCGTGGGCCGTGGCGGCCAGCTGGCCCTGAACGTACAAGCGGAGCTCGTTGGCGACAGCGTCGTAGACGACTGCCAAGTGCTGGCCGTCGCCGCCAGTGTCGGGCAGTGCCTCACCGTCCACGAAGGAGACCACCTCGGCTCCGGCCGTGTCCGTCTTGGCCACGACCAGCTCCCACTTGCCGCCCTCGGCGTCGGCGCGGTAGCGCACCGCGAACCGGTTGGCGTTCGTTCCCGGCAGGGACAGCACGGTCTGCGACTTCTCCGGGTCCAGCGAGGTGAGCTGGACTCGGGTAGAGACAGTGAAGCTCGTGCCACCGGTGATGGGCGCCGTAGCCGTGGACGCGTAACCACCGTCGCCGGCCAGGATCAAATGCCCCTCTCCGACAAGGGCCGCAGTGTCACCCATCACGGGGTCCGGGTCGGGGCGGTAGATCGACGCGCTGCCCGACAGGTTGAGGGCCGGCCCGTAGACGGTCGTGGAACCGCTCTGCTTGCCAGTCTCAGCCGACACACCGTTGGTCGCGGTGTCCAGCTGCCAGTAGCCCTTACGGTCCGGCTTGACGGTCATCAGTTCAGCAACCTGGGCAGCAGGCAGGATCCGGTCGAAGACCCGGACCTCCGCGAGGTCACCCGTGAACTGGTCGCGGTAACCGGCCTTGGCCGTGGAACGGCCGATCTGCAGCGGGCCGTACGACTTCCACACGGACGGGCGCTGAGCGGTGCCCTTCAGCGTCTGGTTGACGTACAACTGCAGCTCGGTCTTCTGAGCGTCGTATACGCCGGTCAGCAGAACCCACTGGTCCTTGACCACGGTGAGGCCGGTGGAGACAGCCTTCCATTCGCCGATGGTGTCCACGTCCGTGACGGGGATCGAGAACGACCAAGTCTTGAGAATGGAGTCGTAGCCGAGCGTGAAGCCCGGCTCGCCGGTGCCGTCCTGGCTGACGATCGCCATGTCATGGGTGAGGTCGGTGGGCCGCACCCAGGCGCTGACGCTGAAGCCCTTCGACGAGTCGATCACCGTCTCCTCGGTGTCGAGGTAGGAGTTGGCGGTGCCGTCGAAGTGCGCGGCGGAGTCGGCCTTGCCGCCGGGGCCCTCCGCGCCGAAGGTCACGCCGCTGCCGGCATTCGCGGAGAAGGCCTCGCGCTCGTCGTGCGCCTCGGTACTGCCGGGTTCGTCCGCGAGGTTCCACTGGCCGGCGACCGGCTTGCCCTCGCTCACCTTGAAGTCGTAGCGCTGTCTCGTACTCGTGTTCTCCGCCTTGTCGACGGAGACGGCTTCGAGCCAGTGCGGACCATCACGGCTGGGCATCCAGGTCACCGACGCCGGTCCGCCGGGCGTGGCAGCGGCGATGGTGGGGGAGGCCGCCGACACCTCCCCGTCGAAGGCGTACCGGTACTTCACGACATCCGTGTCGGGCAGGGAGTCGTTGGGGTTGGGCGTGAAGGTGAAATTGCCGTACGTACCCACCCCGTCGTGCTCGACAGTGTCGGCCGGGTATTCGTTGGAGAGCACATTCGGCTTGCCGGGCAGTGTCGCGTCATAGATGAATTCGCACCGCGGGGACCACGGGCCCCAGCCGTCACCGTCGAAGGCATGGGCGCTCCAGTAGATCACCTTGTTCTGGGGGATCACGGTCTTCACCTGGTGCGTGAACTTGGTTCCCGCAATGGGTGAGAGATAGCCCGTGGTGGCGATGTACGACTGTGGCGCGCCCGCGCTGTCGGTCCACTCAACCTTGAACTGGACCTGGACCTTGTCCGTCTGACCGTTCGCGTGGTCGGGGTCACGCGCCTCGGTGGAGACGACCGGGGGTACCTCGCTGTACGGGCGGGTGGTGCCCGTCTTGCAGCTGCCGCCCGGGTTGCTGGACATCATGGCGGCCGTAATCGGCGACGGCAGCGTGTTGTAGCTGACCGACAGGTACGCGTTGCCGCAGATCCTCTTCCACTCCGCGAACCGGCTCTCGTCCGCGGCCCTCAGCCCGAGTGTCATCGACGACCAGCCGCCGTCCGCAGCCGCCTTGACCTCACTGGTGAGTTCGCCGGTGGCGCCGCTCTCGAAGTGCAGGTTCGCCTGGCTGGAGCAGGACGTAGGCGAGATGGCCTTGTCGACGGTCCCGATGTGGTCCGTCCAGTCGTCCGAGGTGTTGGACCAGTTGCTGGACGAGGTGATCGAGTAGTTCTTGCCGCCGATCCGGTACAGCCGGATCGGCTCGGCCGTCGGCGACGCACTGTAGATGTGCGCCACGCGGGCCGAGAAATTCGCGCCCAGGATCTGCTTGCCCTTGTAGAAGGACATCGGCATGGTGAACAGCAGTCGCCGCACACCGACACCGTTGCAGGACACCGGGTTGTAGTCGGTCGGGCACTTGCCCACGCCGGCGCTGTCTGCGTACTTCCAGTCCTGCTCGGTCGGCATGCCGGACATCACGCCGGTCCACGCGGTGCGCGAGGTGGTGCGCTGGATCGGGTCGATGACGACGGGGAAGACCGTGTCGGCCGACGTGAGCAGCTTCTGGTCCGGTATGAGCGTGAGTTTGCCCTTGGCGATCTCGACGCCCAGCGGAGCGGTCCTGCCGCCTCCGCCCGCGCCCTCCAGTGCGGCGGCCGGCGCCTGGCTACGGCTCTGGGCCTCGGCCCCGCTCGCGGCAAGGGCCTTGGCAACCGCCTTGGTGCCCTGGGACTTGGTCGCGGCTTCCTTGACGGCCGCCGAGTCCCACATGGTCGGCTTGCCCGCCTCGAAGACGGTGCCGCCGACGGCGGCGTCCTCCGCCCGCAGGGCGCCGGACGCATCCTCCTTCAGCTTCAGGCCGTCGGTCTTGAGCCCGAGGTCGAGCTTGGCCAGCTTCGGGTTCGACGCTGCTTCGGGGGTCTTGACGACGAGCAGGTGGCCGAATCCGTCGGCTTCGGCCCGTACGGTCAGGTCGACGCCGGGCAGCGCGTCGGCGTAAGTCGCCGTGTTGCCCTTGACGACTGGGGCCGCGAGCTTGCCGTACGGCCAGGTCAGCGAGAGTTCCCGACCCGCCCGGTGCATGGTGACGAACGGCTTGCCCGCCTCGCCGGCAGAGAACGACAAACCGACAGTGGTCGCCTTGGGCGCGAGGGAACCATCTGTGCGCTTGATCAGTGTGGCGTCGATGGGTGTCCACTTGCCGTGGCGCACCGTGCGCACCGGCTCTGTGTACTCCCGTGCGGTGAAGGTGCCGTTGGGCTCCGCGAAGATCTCGCGGCGCTCGGTTCGCAGGCCCGCGACCTCCACTCGCTGACCGCTCTTACGGGCCAAGGCCCGCGCCTGGTCCTCGGTTTCTGACGGCCCGGAGGCCGCCGCGTTCTGGGCCTTCGGTGCCTCGTCCGGCGCCGGTAGCCCGACCAGGCCGGCGGTGAGGACGGCACCCGCCGTCGCGGCTGCTGCCGCGCCACGCAGCAGTGTGCTGCGCCGTATCCGCGTGGACACGTATCTACTCCCCTTGCTGTTCACATCAGTTCCTAGAGACCCGCGCGGCCCGGTCATCGGACGACGGCGCCGAACGCGACGCCACCTGCCGGGATGCCGCCTTCGCCGGGCTTCCAGGTCTGGGTCGGGGCACCGCCCGTCGCCACGTTCCAGGGGAAGCCGTACACGGCGCGCCCCTCAGTGGGGCCGTACGGGATGCCGACGTAGAGCAGCGAGGGGCTGCTCGCGACACTCAGGCCGGCGAGGAGCTGAGTGGCGGGCGCGGACGGGATGCCGTTGCCCGGCTCGATCCAGCTGTCACCTGTGCCCGGGGCACCGAGCATCGGGAGGACCTGCACACCGCCCTTGTCGCGGTGCTCCTCCGAGGACTCCTCCCCGGGAACGCCGACCGCGAGGCGCATGGTGGAAGCGGTGCCGACCACGCTGGGCGTGGTGTTGACCGCGGTGAGGCGCTGGCCGAAGAAGTCGCCGGCCTCGGCCTCGCCCTCCACATTGGCCGTGTTCTGGTCGAGCCAGTTCAGCTGGGTGACAGCGCCCGCAGCCGTCGCGTGGTAGGTCTGCACGGCTCCGGCGTCTGCCGCGCCGGCCAGGTCCTCGCCGGGCGTGCCCACGGCGAACAGGAAGTCGGTGGCGGCACTGGCGCCCGCCGGGCGGTACGGGGCAATGGCCATGGAGGTGCCGTAGCGGTCCCCGGACTCGGCGGACGCTTCCTTACCCGGCTCACGGGTCTGGCCCATGCCCCAGGACGGCGCCGGGATGCCGTCGACGTTGATCGACGGCCGGAACGCCATCACCGCACCGGCAGCCCGGTCGGTGTCGATCGATTCGCCGGGTACTCCGACGACGAAGAGATTCCCTGCCGCCACAACCGACGCGCCGAACTGATCGTGCGCCTCGCCGGTCTCCCAGACACCGGCGCTGTCCTGCGTGATCGAAGCGACGTTCTGACCCTGGCCGTAGACACAGCTGACCTTGCCCATGTCCGGCTTACCAGGCTCGTCCTCACCGGGGATACCGATGATCAGGTAGACAATGCCCGACGCCGAAATGGTCGTGGCGACGGAGTATCCGACCCAGTCCTCGGCCTCATAAGCGTCACTCAGGAGCCCGTCGGAGCCCTGCCGGAACCCCTTGGACGGGGTGCCCTGGCCGATACCAGCAGTCGAGCCGTAGATGAGATGAACGAGCCCGGCGTCCGGAGTGGTGCCCACGTCCTCGTACGGGATGCCCACGGCGAGATCGCTGCAGCCGTCCAGGTCCGCGTCGTACACGGCGAACGAGAATCCGAACTGGTCCCCCGCCTCGGCCGAGTCGGAGACATTGGGCATGTCCTGCGAGACCTCGACGGTCCCCTTGCCGCCTCCCAGGACGACGCGGACAGCTCCCGCCCGGTCCATTCCTGAAACGGTCGCGAGCGGATCCGCGATGGCGACATCGCGGATCCCGTCCCCGTTGAAGTCGTTGTCGACGCCACCTGGACACGCGGTCGCGGCCGACGCCTGTTGCGGGGACGCAGCCCCCAGACCTACTGACAGCAACGCCGCTGCAGCGACACCGACGGCAAAGCGCCGCCAGCCCTTCCCTACGCCGGACATCTAAATTCCCACCCCACCCGTTTTGGCCATATCAGGGGTGTGACTGTGACGTGTACACAGAGATGGACTCAAGATCACAAGTCCGACATGATCATTTCTGGCTGGTCACAGATCCATCACAGGTGCTTCACAGACAGCCGCACTTTCGGCCACATCCCCCCAATCCGGCCTGAGGCCAACCCCCACTCCCGCGACCCCGTATGCTCGCGTGATCCAGCCGAGCGGCCCTTCAATGCGCCGGCCGAAGCATGAGGTGAAGAAGTGGTAAAGGGCGGTCAGCGGACCTTCGGTCCCCTGGGCACGGTGTTGGTGATCATCCCGACCTACAACGAGGCCGACAACATCGAGTTGATCGTCTCGCGGGTTCGGACCGCCGTACACGAGGCACACATCCTCGTTGCCGACGACAACAGCCCTGACGGCACCGGCAAGATCGTCGACGAACTCGCCGGCCACGACGATCACGTGCATGCCCTGCACCGTCGCGGCAAGGAGGGCTTGGGCGCGGCCTACCTGGCAGGCTTCCGCTGGGGTATCGATCACGGCTACGGCGTTCTCGTTGAAATGGACGCCGACGGCTCCCACCAGCCCGAACAGTTGCCCCGACTCCTGGAGGCGCTGCCGGAGGCAGATCTTGTCCTCGGCTCGCGCTGGGTCCCCGGCGGAAGTGTCGTGAACTGGCCCAAGTCGCGCGAGTTCCTCTCCCGCGGCGGCAGCCTCTACTCGCGAGTGCTGCTGGGCGTGCCGATTCGCGATGTGACCGGCGGCTTCCGCGCCTTCAGGAGGGAGACTCTCGAAGGGCTCGACCTGGAGAACGTCACCTCCCAGGGCTACTGCTTCCAAGTCGACCTGGCCTGGCGCACGGTGAAGGCCGGCTGCAAGGTCGCAGAGGTCCCGATCACCTTCGTGGAACGCGAGCGCGGCGACAGCAAGATGAGCCGAGCGATTGTCGCGGAAGCTCTGTGGCGGGTCACGGCGTGGGGCGTTACCGCCCGCCTCAAAGCGCTCGCGCGCCGCACCTGAAGCACGCGTGATCTGATCGACATCACACCTCATCGCTTCTCTGTGCTATTTCTGTGATGAATGTGGGGTGCCCGTAAAGGGCGTGCACAGCACTTAAGAGCAAAGAGAGCGAAGATGTCGGGACTGCAGACGACACTGGCCCCGGCGGCTTCCAGACCTGCCGCGCCTCGTGGACGGCACAGCCGGGGCGACTCCCCATCGGCGCGAATACGCAACGCGCTGATACGCGCGTTGCCCGCGCTCGCTGCGTACGCCCTGGTCAGATCTATAGGCGTGGCCTTCGTGGCCTTCCGCATCCGAGAAGACGGGCCCAGTCTCGGCCAGCTCCTCGCGGCCAAGTTCGACACGCAGTACTACGTGCACATAGCCGACTACGGCTATGCGGCCCCCATGACCGGTCTCTGCCAAGTCCAGGGCGAGCTCTGCAAGTACGCCTTCTTTCCGCTGTACCCGTCCCTGATCCGAGGGGTCTCAACCATCGTTCCGATGCCCATGGGCTATATCGCCTGGGGCATCGCCATCTCATGCGCCCTGCTCGCCGCCTGGGGCATCTTCGCGATCGCCGAGCTGCTCGTCGGACGCAAAGCCGCCTTGGTCACCGTCGTGCTCTGGGGCATCGCTCCACACGCAATGGTCCAGTCGATGGCGTACACCGAGCCCGTCTTCACCGCCATCGCCGCCTGGGCGCTGTATGCCGTCCTCACGCAGCGTTGGGGCGCGGCGGCGGCTCTGGCCGTACTCGCCGGGCTGACCCGTCCGTCCGGCGCGGCAGTCGTGGCGGCGGTGGTCATCTCGGCCATGTGGGCCCTGTTCAAGGCCATCAGAGAGCCGCGGGCGACGGTGCCAGGCCGGTCAGGGATACTGCCCCTCATCGCGTGCATCGTGACCGCGCCCCTTGGCTGGTTCGCGTGGTTCATGTGGGTGGGTTACCGCGCAGGCCGCTGGGACGGCTATTTCGTGGTCCAGGAAAAGTGGGGCAGCACCTTCGACGGGGGCACCTACACGCTGCACCGCATGGGTGAGTTGTTCTCCAAGCTGCCTGTCACGTTGAACACAGTCGTGGCCTCGGGCGCCATCACCGTCGCCGTGGTGCTGTTCATGATCTGTCTCCAGCAGCGCCAGCCCGCCGTGCTCCTCATCTACACCGCCGTCCTCCTGCTCATCGCCATCGGCGGCGCCGGCTACTTCCACTCGAAGGCGCGCTTCATCCTGCCCGCCTTTCCTCTGATCCTGCCGCTGGCGCGGGTGATCGCAGCGACGCGTCCTAAAGTGACCTACACAGTCCTCGCCTCGGCCACCCTGGTGTCGAGCGCATACGGCAGTTACCTGATGCTCGTCTGGCCACAGTCGCCCTGAACCGGGTCCGTCCCGGCACCGACGTATGCTCGCCGGGCGAAGCCGCGCACCGGAAGGCAGAACAGTGAACTACAGGGTCCAGCCCACCGCCCAGGTCGACGAGAGCGCCGAGATCGGCGCCGGGAGCAGCGTCTGGGATCTCGCTCAGATCCGCGAGGGCGCACGGCTCGGCGAGGGCTGTGTCGTGGGGCGGGGCGCCTATGTCGGCACCGGCGTCACGATGGGCGACAACTGCAAGCTGCAGAACTACGCGCTGGTCTACGAGCCCGCCGAGCTCGGCGACGGTGTCTTCATCGGTCCCGCCGTGGTGCTCACCAACGACCACAACCCGCGTTCCGTCGACCCCGAGGGCAAGCAGAAGCGCGGCGGCGACTGGGAGGCCGTCGGCGTGAAGATCGCCGACGGCGCCTCGATCGGCGCCCGCGCGGTGTGTGTCGCCCCGGTGCGGATCGGGCGCTGGTCCATGGTCGCGGCGGGCGCCGTCGTCACCAAGGACGTGCCGGACTTCGCGCTGGTCGTCGGCGTACCCGCCCGGCAGATCGGCTGGGTCGGCAAGGCCGGTGTCCGTCTGGTGGAGCGCGCGGACGAGCCCGGCGTGTGGGAGTGCCCGCAGACCGGCGCGGTCTACGCGGAGAAGGACGGCGTCCTCCACGACCGGAGCTGACACCCGTCCGGCCCCACGGCCGGAGCCGGCGCCTGTCCGGCCCGACGGCCGCAGCTGACACCCGTCCGGCTCCACGACCGGAGCCGGCGCCTGTCCGCCCGTCGACCGCAGCTGACACCGGTCCGGCTCCCCACCGCCTCTCTCCGACCCTCTCCTCGCCGCAGAGCCCACCCCGGGCTTCGATACCCTGGGGCCCTGCGTCATGTTGTGCGAAGGGAACCAGATGAAAAGCCACGTGCTCTATCTCGCGCTCGGAACGTACCGGGTACGGGCAGCACGCGAGCATGTCAAGGAACTTGCGTCCTCCGGCTCGCAGGTCGTGCTGGTCGTCGCGGACTGTGAGGAGTGGGCGGAGACCGCCGACGAGCTCTCGCGCCTGGACGGCGTGGAAGTCGTACGGCTCCCCCTCGACAAGCACGGCTCGGCATGGGCCGCCGCGAAGAAGCTGGTCGGCGACAAGTCGGGGCCCTTCGCCACGGCCGAGCGGCTGATCGCCGGTGACGCGCACGCGCTGCCGACGGCATGGGCGGCGATCCGGCGGCGGCCTGAGCTCACGCTGGAGCTGGAGCCCGCCAACACGGACGGTCACACCGCCGAGCCTTCGGACCTCGCCGTGATCACCCCCTGGTACCCCTCGCCGAACAACCCGTACGCCGGATCGTTCGTCCAGGCGATGACGTCGGCGGTGGCCGGCCAGTTCGACCGGGTCACCATCCTTCACACCGAGGACTGGGGCGGCCGCGCCTATCCCGCGCTGAACGACGCCATCAAGGTCACCCAGGACCGCCTCCGGGAGCGCCGCGACCTGATCCCGGTCGTCGACAGCCCCGAGGGCACGGTCGTCCGGGTCCCGGCGCCGCTCGCGCACCGCAAGAACTACGCGTCCTGGGTCGGCAATCAGGAGAAGGCGCTGATGGCCGCGCTGCCCACCGGCAAGATCGAGGCGCCCGTCGTACACGCCCACACCGGCATCTACGGCGGTGTGCTGGCCCTGCATCTGGCCAAGCCGGACGCGCGCGTCATCGTGACCGAGCACTCCTCGTTCCTGGACAAGGTCTTCGCCCAGCCCACCGCCCGTGAGCTGTACGAAGAGGTGCTGGAGCGGGCGGACGCGTTCCTGTGCGTCAGCTCCCGGCTGCGGGAGCAGATCGCCGCGGAGTTCCCGGCGTACGCGCACAAGCTCAGCGTCGTACCGAACATGATCGACTTCGAGCGTTTCACGCCCGGCCCGGAGCGCTCGTCCGAGCTGCTCAACTGGCTGTACGTGGGCCGGCTCATCAAGCCGAAGGGCGTCGACGAACTGCTGGAGGCCTTCGCGCTGGTGGCGCGGGAGGAGCCGCGGGCGACGCTCACCCTGGTCGGCCACGGCGTCCGCGAGGAGGATCTCACGGCCCGTGTCGAGGAGCTCGGGCTCGGCGAGCGCGTCAGCCTCCTGCCGCCGGTGTCGCCGGAAGACGTCAACGCGCTGATGCACCGTCACGATCTGCTGGTGCACCCGAGCAAGGGCGAGACCTTCGGCATGACGGTCGTCGAGGCGGTCGCCTCCGGCCTGCCCGTGCTGGCCACGCGCAGCGGCGGCCCGCAGGAGAGCCTGGCCGGCATCGAGTCCCGGTCCGGCGCGCTCATGGACATCAGCGACGACCCCAGGGTCATCGCCGACGCCTACCGGCAGCTCAGGAAGGACGCGGCCGGGATCGACCTGCCGGCGGCCCGCGAGGTGCTGGAGAGCCGGTACGGCACAGAGGCCGTCGCCAAGCAGCTGCTGGCCGTCTACGAAGGCGTGCGGCTGCCGACCCCCGAGACGGCCGTCGCGACCGGGGAACAGCCTGCCGCGGACACGCCCCGGGAACAGTCCGCCGCGGACGTGTCCGCCGTCACGAAGAGTGCCGGGGCCTCGGCCGAGAAGACCCCGGCGAGCACCGAGCCGCGCGGCCGCGCCGTCATCCTCTCGCTGACGCCTCCCGGCAAGCCCCGGCGCATCGTGGACTTCGCCAACTTCCTGATCGAGCAGAACGTCGAGGTGACGCTGGTCTCCGGCCGCGCCGCCCCGTTCTGGGAGCGCGCGGACCTGGACCGGCGTGTGCCGGTGGTCAGCATCGAGGCCGCGGAGAAGAAGCTGCGCATCCCGCGCGGCGAGCGTCTCCTCGTCTACCGCGCCCCGCGCGCGGTGTTGCGCAGGACCCGGCGGATCGCCGCCCGCAATCGCAAGTCCATCGGGCCGGAGCTCGCCGTCGCGACCGCCCAGCGGGTGCACACACGCGCCGCCAACGCCTTCCACAAGAAGATCTGGAACAAGGGCTGGGGCGAGGTCCGTCCGCAGGTGCTGTCCCGCGTGGCGCGCCGGGTGGCACTGCCCGAGGTACGGCTCGACCTCGCCGACCATGTGTTCGTCGCCGACATCAACTCCACGGTCACGGGCTGGAAGTGGGCCAAGGCCAACCCGCACCTGACCGTCACCATGCACCTGGACCGGGAGATCTACGAGCCCAAGGACGACTAAGGCTCCCTGGCAACGGCGAAGGCCCCGACCGGAGTTCCGGTCGGGGCCTTCGCCGTTGACGTATGTGTCAGTCCTCCGCGGGTGCCTCGCGGCCGGTGATGGCCCGCAGCCGCTCCTCGAAGGGCTCGAGCACCGCGTCGCGCTGGTACTTGTCCGCGTGCCTGCGCGCGGTCTCGCGCTGCTCCGGCGTCAGATCACGGGCGGCCTTGCCCGCGGCGACCATCGAGGCGGCGAGCGCGTCCACGTCCAGGCTGTCGGCGTTGAACCACAGCGGATAGCCCTCGAGCACGTCCTGTGCGGCGATGCCCGGCGCGTGCACCGAGACGATCGGATGCCCAAAGGCCATGTACTCGAAGATCTTGCCGGAGGTCACGTACTTGCCGCCGCCGGCCAGGAAGACCAGCACGTCCGCGTCCTCGTAGACGCGGCCGACCTCGGTCTTGGAGACCGGTCCGCAGTAGCGCAGTCCGGTGGCCTCTGCGCCGTTCCCGGGACCTTCGTCGTCCAGGCCGAGCTTCTGCTTCAGCGTCGCCGGGCTGTTCTTGAAGAAGCCCAGGTGGCCGTGGATCTGCAGCTCGGCGTCCGCGAGATCCGGGTGACGGCGGGCGATCTTGAACGCCTCCGCCATCTCCTCCACGGGCTGCTTGACCGTGAGCGTGCCGAGGTAGGCGAACTTCAGCGGGCGCTGTGTCTCGGTGCCGGTGGTCGCGGGCACCGCGGAGGGCTCGTCCGTGCTCTCCGCGCTCTCCTCGGCCTTCGGCAGCACATCCGCGTCCCAGCCGTTCGGGACCACCATCATGCGGTCCGCGACCTCTGGGTACCGCTCCGCGTGCCAGCCGCGGAGCGCCTCGTTCACGAACACCGCCGCCGACGCCTTGTTCAGCATCCGCTTCTCCCAGCCCCACGCGATGTGGTCCTTCGGGAAGGCGGGCTCGTCGTGGAAGAGGTCCAGCGTCCACGAGTCGCGGTAGTCCATGACGTACGGAACGCCCGTCAGCCGGTTGAAGAGCCAGGCAGCGCCGAAGGAGGCGAACGGGTTGCCGGTGGCGACGACGACGTCGAAGCGCTTGTTCGAGTGGAGCTTCAGCGCCCGCAGGACGGAGGCCCAGGCCCAGGACGAGTAGCGCTCCGGGAAGAGCTTCGTCTGGCTGAGGTGGTAGACGCGCTTGGCCATCAGCGGGAAGCTGCGGCGCAGCCAGCTGAACTCACGCAGATCCTGCTGCCAGGTGTACTGGTTCAGGGCGGGCCGCTCGACCCGGATGCTCGGGTCGACGGTCTCCGACAGGCCTTCGTCCACCGAGCCGATCCTCTTGTAGAGGAAGTCCAGCGGGGAGGCGAAGACAGTGACGTCCCAGCCCTTCTCCACCAGGTGGTTGGCCGTCGCCCTGGCGCGGTACACACCGCTCGCCCGGGAGGGCGGGAAGTAGAACGCCAGGTAGAGCACGCGGGGCCGCCGGCCGCTGCGGTTCTTCATGAAACTTCCTCTTGTGTGAGATCAGCGAGCGGCTGAGGTCTGCGGGGAAACGTCGGAGTCGATGCCGTAGCTGACCCTCGGGACTGCGAGGCCTTCAGACTCCCACGCCTCCATCAGTTGTACTGCGCGGGGCACCGACAGCGCATCAGCGACCACGAGGAGTTCCGGACCCTTGCGCGGTGAGAAGGCACGCCAGACCATCCGGTCGGCGAATTTCGGCCAGATCCGGCGGTGCAGCGGAACGAATACCCGCCGGTGCACTCGCCCCGCCACCCGGCGCTCGTACGCCTTCAGGGCCCGCTTCGCCTTGGCGCGCAGCGGGCCGCGCCCGGCGACGCGCACCACGAGCCGCGGCACACGGTAGAGCACCAGACGCTCCACCCGGCGCGGCAGATGGTGCGCCTCGAGCTCGTCGGCGGTCACCAGCTCGACGCCGGGGGCGAGGGTCTGGTCGAGCCAGGGCGTGCGCTGGGAGACCAGCACGACGGCCCGGCCGCCGCGCGCCGCCACTTCCGCCGACTCTTCGACGACGGCCCGCTTGCGCGAGGCGCCGAGAGCCAGGAACAGGACCTGCATGTCACTCCATCACGGGGAGTCGGGGAACCAGAGACGGTAGTGCGCCTGGGCGACGGCCTCGTAGCCGTACTGCGCGGCCAGCTGCTCCTGGGCACGCTTCAGATCCAGACCGCTGCTGTCGAAGCGGCCGCGCAGGCGCCGGTAGCCGTCACTGATCGACTCGGCGTTCTCTTCCACATCAATGAGCTCGCCGGCCGCGTCCTCAATGCCGGCCAGGGTCTTCTCGGGTCCGCCGCAGCGGGTCACCAGCACCGGCATTCCGGCGGCGATGCCCTCCACGATGGTCATGCCGAAGGTCTCGTACCGGCTCGGGTGGACCAGCAGGTCGTTCTCGCGCATCAGGTCGAGCGCCTGCTCGTGCGGGATCGAACCGGGCAGGTTCACGGCGTCGCTCAGCCCGAGCTCGGCCACCCGCGCGGTCAGCGGCTTACGCAGCGGGCCCTCGCCGACCATCGTCAGCGTCAGCGTCGGGTCCTCGGCGTGGCACTGGGCGAAGGCCTCGACCAGCCAGTTGACGCCCTTCAGCTCGACCATGCTGCCCAGGTAGAGCCACTTGCGCAGCTCGGTGACCGGGGCAGGGCGGCTCACGTCGAAGGAGATCGGGTTGGGGATGCGCAGGATCTTGTCCGCGTGGTGCGGGAACTGCTTGCTGAGCACCTCGGTGACCTTGTCGCCGACGGCGAAGAAGCCGGCGACGCGGGCCAGCAGCTCGTCGTAGAGCTCGACGGCCTCGGGGTCCTGGAAGACCCGCTCGAGGAACGAGGCGTGCTCGGTGACGAAGACCTTCGCGTCGGGGCGGGCGTTCTGCACGGCCGCCCAGCCGCTCGGCAGCCCGACATGGGCGTGCACGACAGGGGCGTCGATGGGCTTGTCGCCGAGGACCGCGCGCAGCTGCCGCTCATGACTGCGGGACTGGGCGCCGTAGTCCTGGCCGCGTGGAGTGGTGACCGGGAAGTGCACCAGCTCGGCGCCGCCGGCGGTGGGCACACGGTGTGTGGCACGGGTCACGAGTTTGCCATTGGCCGCTTCCACCGCTTGGGTGGTGGTGGCGTCCATCGGGGCGACCCAGGGGTCACAGTGATAGACCACGAAGCTGTCACAGCCCGGGGCCGTCGCACCGACCATCGCCTGGACGAAGGAACCTCGGAAAGGCAGCTCACGTGTGGGATACCACGGCGTGACCACGGCCGCATCCCTGGATGCTGCCTCTTTCATTACCGACTTCCTCCCCGGAGCACACGTCGAAGCGTCACTTTATCATCGGACGGAATTCGGTCTTCGGTCCCAGCCGTCGGCCCATACCCAAGGTCTCAAGGAGCAGTTCAACGTGAAGGTCATCAGCGTCGTCGGAGCTCGTCCCCAATTGGTCAAACTCGCACCGATCGCCGCTGCGTTCGCGGAGACCGACCATCAGCATGTGATTGTTCATACAGGCCAGCACTACGACGCCGACCTGTCCGACGTCTTCTTCTCCGGTCTCGGCATTCCGGACCCGGATGTCCACCTCGGCATCGGCTCGGGCAGCCACGGCGCCCAGACCGGCGGTGTGCTCACGGCGATGGACCCGGTCCTCGACGCCGAGCAGCCCGACTGGGTGCTGGTGTACGGCGACACGAACTCCACGCTGGCCGGCGCGCTGTCCGCGGTGAAGATGCACCTCCCCGTCGCGCACCTGGAGGCCGGGCTGCGCTCCTTCAACCGCCGGATGCCGGAGGAGCACAACCGCATCCTCACCGACCACGCGGCCGACCTGCTGCTCGCGCCGACCGAGGAGGCCATGAAGCACCTGGCGGCCGAGGGCCTCGCGGGGCGTTCCGTGCTCGCCGGTGACGTGATGGTCGACGTGTGCCTGCGGATCAGGGACGCGGTGCTGGCCGGCGAGCACCCGAAGCCGGTGCTGCCGGAGGGCGTCGACCCCCAGGCGCCGTACCTGCTCGCGACTCTGCACCGGCCGGACAACACCGACGACCCGGAGCGCCTCGCGGCGATCGTCGACTCGCTCGCGAACCTGCCGGTGCCGGTGGCGCTGCTGGCGCACCCGCGCCTCGTCGTGCGCGCCGAGGAGCACGGCATCAAGCTGAACCAGGGCTCGCTGCACTCGGGCCGTCCGCTGCCGTACGCCGGCCTTGTGGCGGCCGTCCTCGGCTCGGCCGGTGTGGTCACGGACTCGGGTGGTCTGCAGAAGGAGGCGTTCCTGCTGGACCGCGTCTGCACCACGATCCGCCCGGAGACGGAGTGGGTGGAGACGCTGGAGAACGGCTGGAACCAGTTGGTGCCGAACCCGTTCGAGCTCGGTGCGGCCCAGTGGGCGGCCACGGCGACCCGTCCGGCCCCCGGCACCGACCGCGGCATCCCCTACGGCGACGGCCAGGCAGCCCGTCGCGTGGTGCAGTTCCTGGAGCAGCACAAGCGCTAGGGAGTACGCCGAAGGCCCGGGGCGCCTCTTCAGGCGCCCCGGGCCTTCGTCTTGGCCACTGACCTCGCTCAGCCGCCGATGACGACGCGGCGTACGCCGTCCCAGCGGGCCGGGTCGGTGGTGCGGCGACCGTCGACCAGGACGCGGACGTCCGGCAGGTCGGAGGCGGCCAGCTCGCGGTACTCGGCGTGGTCGGCCTGCAGGATCGCGGCGGTGACCGTCTCGCCCTCGTGCGGGGTCAGGCCGTGTGCGGCCAGCTCCTCGGAGGTGTACATCGGGTCGGAGACGTACGGCACCGCGCCGCGCGCCTTCAGCGCCTCGACGGTCGGGAAGACGCCCGAGAAGGCCGTCTCCTTCACGCCGCCGCGGTAGGCGGCGCCCAGCACGAGCACCTGGACGTCCTTCAGGTCGCCGTAGGCGGCGCCCAGCAGGTCCACGGCGTACTCGGGCATGGCGGCGTTCGCCTCGCGCGCCGAGCGCACGACGGTGGCCTCCGGGTCGTTCCACAGGTACATCCGCGGGTAGATCGGGATGCAGTGGCCGCCGACAGCGATGCCGGGCTGGTGAATGTGGCTGTACGGCTGCGAGTTGCAGGCCTCGATGACCTTCTTGACGTCGATGTCGTTCTTGTCGGCGAACCGGGCGAACTGGTTCGCCAGGCCGATGTTGACATCGCGGTAGGTGGTCTCGGCGAGCTTCGCCAGCTCGGAGGCCTCGGCGGTGCCGAGGTCCCACACGCCGTTCGGCTGCGCCAGGTCCGCGCGCTCGTCGAAGTCGAGCACCTGCTCGTAGAACTCCACACCGTGCTTCGCGGAGGCCTCGTCGATGCCGCCGACGAGCTTCGGGTAGCGGCGCAGGTCGGCGAAGACACGGCCGGTGAGCACCCGCTCCGGCGAGAAGACCAGGTGGAAGTCCTTGCCCGCGGTCAGGCCGGAGCCCTGCTCGAGCATCGGCGCCCAGCGGGCACGGGTGGTGCCGACCGGCAGCGTGGTCTCGTACGAGACGAGCGTGCCGGGCTTGAGACCCTTCGCGATCGCCTTCGTCGCGGAGTCCATCCAGCCGAAGTCCGGGGTGCCTTCGGCGTCCACGAACAGCGGGACGACGACCACGACGGCCTCGGACTGGGCGACGGCGGCCGCGGTGTCCGTGGTGGCGCTCAGCAGACCGGCGTCGACGGACTGCTTCAGCAGCCGGTCGAGGTCGTGCTCGCCCGGGAAGGGCTCGGTGCCGGCGTTGACCAGCTCGACGACCTTCTCGTTGACGTCGGCGCCGATGACCTTGTGGCCCTTGGCCGCGAACTGCACGGCGAGCGGAAGCCCGATCTTGCCGAGCGCTACTACACAGATATTCATCGGGTTACTTTCCTCTTCACACGGACCAGCAGCGGGCGCACCCGCAGCCACCACTTGTTTTGGGGCGGGAACAGCAGACCGGTCACGATGACCATGCGGCCCTTGATGTTCACACGTGCGCCCACGCGATACTGGGTGCCGCTGCGCCAGCGCCGGGCCAGCGGCATCGGTTTGTCCTGGCCGCTCACCGGGATCTCGTACGTCCAGCCCGCGACGTCGACGTAGACGCGGACTCCGAGCGAGGCCGGCCGGGGCTCTATCGGGATACGGCCACGGAGCACCGTTCCGGTGCCGTCCTCCGTCGCCTCCTGGGTGAACTCCCCCACCGGGGCGGGAAGTTCGTGTCCGACGGGCAGCCGGCGGCCGCCGGCACGGTCGGCGCTCTTGGGCATGGCGCCCTGGACGAGCCGGATGACGGCCGACTCGGTGTCGCCGCTCAGCCCCAGCCGGACGGCGATGACCAGCGACAGATTGTTGCCGTCCTGCTCCCACTCGGCGCTCAGCAGCTCCGTGTTGGCGGCGAGCTGCTTGGCCACCGAGTCCTTGGTGACCTCGAAGACGCGGTCCGGGATGTTCAGCAACGGGTCGCGGAAGCCCGGGTAGCGGGCGAACGCGCGCTCGCCCTCCAGGTGGAACGGCGGCGGGCCGCTCCGGGTCTCGGACTCGATCGCCTCGACCAGCGCGTCCACCGCGCCGTACTGCGCCAGCACGATCCTCACCCGCCGGATGAGCTCCAGCTCGTCCCGCAGCTCGTCCGTGAGGTACGCGTCGGCCAGCTCGGCGATCCCGGCGGCCACCTCGCGCCGGGTCTGCGGATCGAGCGCCGGGAAGTCCTCCTTGACGAGCTTGAAGATCTCCCAGGTGAAGTGGCGCTTGAAGAGGAAGTCCCGCTTGGGCCCGGCCTCGACCAGTCCCGCGGCGTGGGCCATGATCGTCTTGAAGGACCCAAGACGGCGCAGATGGCTGGACCCGTAGGTGATGTTGCTCGCGTCGTGGCGCTTGACCGCGTAGTAGTACGTGTAGTCCGCGAGCACCGAGATCTTCCGGGCGTTGAGGCACGCCTCCAGCGTGAACGGCATGTCGCTGCCGACCCGCAGTTCCTCGTTGAACCGCAGCTTGTGCTTCTCCACCAGCTCACGGCGGAACAGCTTGATGTTGGCCATCGTGAAGGGCAGCGCCGAGTCGAACAGGTCGACGTCCGGGTCGCTCTTCTTGAACAGCGCCTGATGGGCGTAGCGGCCGTTCTTGCCGACCATCTTGCCGATCACGATGTCCGAGTCCTGCTCGTCGGCGCAGGCCACCATCCGCTTGAGCGCGTCCTTGCCGAGGTGGTCGTCGGAGCCGATGAAGAAGACGAAACGTCCGGTGGCCGCCTCGAGCCCCCTGTTGCTGGGCGTCGCGGGGCCACCGGAGTTCGCCTGGTGGATCACCTTGATCGTGTCCGGGTACTTCTTGGCGAAGCGGTCGAGGACCGCTCCGCTGCCGTCCGTGGAACCGTCGTCCACGGCGACGATCTCAAGCCTGTCCAGGCCGATGCTCTGCCCGACGAGGGAGTTGAGACATTCCGTCAGATACCGGCCCGTGTTGTACACGGCCGTGATGACGGTGACATCAGGACTGGTCAAGGCTCCTCGCCCTACTGGGCCGCGGCGTGCGCGGAGAGATCGACAGTGGTACCGCTGGCGGCCGAGTGCAGCACGGCTGCTGCCACCTCTACCGTACGAAGACCCTGGCGCAACGTGCAGATGTCGTTGGACTTGCCAAGGACGGCGTCGCGGAAGAGCTCGTGCTCGACCAGCAGCGGCTCGCGCTTCGGGATGGCGTAGCGGATCATGTCGCCCTCGGCGACGCCGCGGAACGCCTGCAGCGCCTCCCACTCGGTGGCCTGGGCGGCGTTCGAGTAGAAGGTCAGGTCGGCGGTGAGGGTGTCCGCGATGAAGCAGCCCTTCTCACCGGTGACCGAGGTGAACCGCTCCTTGAGCGGGCTCAGCCAGTTGACCAGGTGGTTGACCATGGTGCCGTCGGAGAGCTGGCCCACGGCGGAGACCATGTCCTCATGCGGACGGCCCGACTTGGAGACCGTGCGCGCCGAGATCGAGGTGTACGTCTGGCCGGTCACCCACCCGGTGAGGTCGATGTCGTGGGTGGCGAGGTCCTTGACCACGCCGACATCGGCGATGCGGTGCGGGAAGGGGCCCTGGCGGCGGGTGACGACCTGGTAGACGTCGCCGAGCTCGCCCGCCTCCAGGCGCTGGCGCAGCGAGCGCAGCGCCGGGTTGCAGCGCTCGATGTGGCCGACGCCGGCCACCAGGCCGCGCGACTCGAAGGCCTCCACGAGCCTGCTGGCGCCCTCCACGGTGTCCGCGACGGGCTTCTCCACGAGAGCGCCGACACCGGCCTCTGCGAGCTTGAGGCCGACTTCCTCGTGCAGCGCGGTCGGGCAGGCCACGACGGCGTAGTCGACGCCGAGCGAGATCAGTTCCTCGACGGTCGACAGCACGGGGACGCCCTGCGCCCAGCCGTTCTTGTCACCCATCGGGTCGACTACGGCGACGAGTTCGACGCCTTCCAGGCCGGCGAGTACGCGGGCGTGGTGGCGGCCCATCGAGCCGAGGCCGATCAGGCCGGCCCGCAGTCCCTGGGCGGTGGTCACAGGTTTTCTCCAAGCTCGTTCACGGCGGCGACGATGCGCTCGAGGTCCTCCGCGGACAGCGAAGGGTGCACCGGGAGCGAGACGACCTCGGCGGCCGCACGCTCGGTCTCGGGCAGGTCCCAGTTGCGGCCGGCCTTCTGGTCCGGCTCCCAGTATGGCTTCAGCCGGTGGATCGGGGTCGGGTAGTAGACGGCGTTGCCGACACCCGCCTCGGTGAGCTTCGCCATCGCGGCGTCGCGGTCCCCGCTGATCCGGACCGTGTACTGGTGGAAGATGTGGCGCGCGCCCTCGGCGACCGTGGGGGTCTGCACATTCGGCGCGGAGATGTGCTCGCTGAGGTACGCGGCGTTGGCGATGCGCTGCTCGGTCCAGCCGCCCAGCTTCGAGAGCTGTACGCGGCCGATGGCGGCGGCGACGTCCGTCATACGCATGTTGGCGCCGACGATCTCGTTGGCGTACCGCTGCTCCATGCCCTGGTTGCGCAGCAGGCGCAGCGTGCGGGCGACCTCGGCGTCACCCGTGGAGATCATGCCGCCCTCGAGGGAGTGCATGTTCTTGGTCGGGTAGAAGCTGAAGGTGCCGCCGGAGCCGAACGCGCCGACCGGGGTGCCGTTCAGCGCCGCCGCGTGCGCCTGGCAGGCGTCCTCGACGACGGCCAGCTTGTGCTTGGCGGCGATGGGCATGATCTTGTCCATCGCGGCCGGGTGGCCGTACAGGTGCACCGGCATGATCGCGGCCGTGCGCGGCGTGATGGCGGCCTCCACAGCCGCCGGGTCCAGGCCGAAGGAGCCGGGCTCGATGTCGGCGAAGACGACATCGGCGCCGACCAGGCGGACCGCGTTCGCCGATGCGGCGAACGAGAATGAAGGAACGATTACTTCGTCACCCGGGCCGATGCCCAAAGCCAGCAGAAGGAGGTGCAGCGCGGAGGTACCCGAGTTGACGGCCACACAGTGGCGCCCCTCGACGAGCTCCGAGAAGCCCTCCTCGAACGCGGCGACCTCAGGGCCCTGTACGACCCTACCGCTGCGCAATACGCGTACCGCGGCCTCGATTTCTTCCTCACCGATGACCGGGCGGGCAGCGGGGATGGGCTGCTGATTGCTGCTCGTCATGGACGTCCTCCTTGAACACCGCAAGAGCTCTTTGTGGCAGAGGTCAGGGGCGGAGCGGACGTCTCGCGAGGCCGCGCACACCCCTCCGGCGCAAGCCAACGCCCTACCGAGGATCTGGGACCGGTCTTGTCCCGAACCGGGCCGGTCACCCACCGTAGTCTCCGGAACGGGGCCTCACCCGGCAGCGACCGCCGTCACATTATCAGGGATTTCCTAGTGAATTTCGGGGCTGTTAACGCAGCACTGCATCAATTCGGAGACAAACAACGCGTCCCACCCCGCAACCTGCGAGGTGGGACACGTGCCGTTCACTGAGGACTCATCAACTGTTCAGCTCTCAGTGGAAGCCGTCACAGAGGGCAGCGTCTGCTGCCCGGCCGCCGCGGTCTTCTTCGCGCCGGCCTTCTTGGCGGTCGTCTTCTTCGCCGCGGTCTTCTTGGCCGCCGTCTTCTTGGTGGCGGCCTTCTTCGCGGTGGCCTTCTTGGCGGTCTTGCGAGCCGCCTTCTTGGCCGGGGCGGCCTCTTCGGCCGGCTCAGCCTCGGCTGCAGCGGTCTCGGCCGCCTCGGTCTCGGCTGCAGCGGTGCTGCTCACCACGACGACCGCGGCCTCCTCCGCGCCCGAGGGCGAGCCGGCGGGGGCGGTGACCTTGCGGGTCACCCGGCGGCGCGCACGCGGCGGGGCCGCGACGGGAGCCTCCTCGGCGACGGGCGCCTCGGGAGCCTCGACGGGCGTCTCAGCCTTCGCCTCGATGACGACCTCAGCCTCGGCGGCCTGCGCCTCAGCGGCCTTCGGCGCACCCGCCGGAGCCGTCGCCTTACGGGTCGCCCGGCGGCGGCCACGGCCCGCCGGGGCCGCCTCCTCCGCGGGAGCCGCAGGAGCCTGCGGCTCGGGAGCCGCGGGAGCCTCCGGCTCGGCGACCGGAGCCTCGGCCTTGGCCTCGATGACCACCTCGGCCTCAGCGGCCTTCGGCGCACCCGCCGGAGCCGTCGCCTTACGGGTCGCCCGGCGGCGGCCACGGCCGCGCGATGCGGCAGCCTCGGCCTCCGCGGCGCTGCTGTACAGCTCCTCGTCCGGCACGAAGGTGTCCACCAGCGCCACCGGGGCAGCCACCTCGGCGGCGACCTCCGCCTCGGTCTCGATCTCGATCTCGGCCTCGACGTCGGCGGCGACCTCGTGCTCGTGGACGTGCTCCGCACCGCCGCGGCCGCGCTTCTTGGCGCGCTTGCCGCCACCGCCACCGCCGCCGACGGCGGTCGGCTGCTCCATGTGCACGATCACGCCACGGCCGTTGCAGTGCACGCAGATCTCGGAGAACGACTCCAGCAGACCCTGGCCCACCCGCTTACGGGTCATCTGGACCAGGCCCAGCGAGGTGACCTCGGCCACTTGGTGCTTCGTACGGTCGCGGCCCAGGCACTCGAGCAGTCGCCGCATGACCAGGTCGCGGTTGGACTCGAGCACCATGTCGATGAAGTCGACGACGACGATGCCGCCCAGGTCGCGCAGCCGCAGCTGACGAACGATCTCCTCGGCCGCCTCCAGGTTGTTCCTGGTGACGGTCTCCTCGAGATTGCCGCCCTGACCGGTGAACTTGCCGGTGTTGACGTCGACCACGACCATGGCCTCGGTCTTGTCGATCACCAGCGAACCGCCGCTCGGCAGCCAGACCTTGCGGTCCAGCGCCTTCATCAGCTGCTCGTCGATCCGGTTCGTCGCGAAGACGTCGGTCTCGCTCGTCCACCGCTGCAGACGGTCGACCAGGTCCGGCGCGACGTGCGAGACGTAGCCGTGGATGGTGTCCCAGGCCTCGTCGCCACTGACGATGACCTTGGAGAAGTCCTCGTTGAAGATGTCGCGGACGACCCGGACCGTCATGTCCGGCTCGCCGTAGAGCAGCGTCGGGGCATTGCCGCCCTTGGACTTCTTCTGGATCTCCTCCCACTGCCCCTGCAGCCGCTCGACGTCGCGGCGCAGCTCGTCCTCGCTGGCGCCCTCCGCGGCGGTACGGACGATGACGCCCGCGTCCTCGGGGACGATCTTCTTGAGGATGGTCTTCAGACGCGCGCGCTCGGTGTCGGGCAGCTTGCGGCTGATGCCGGTCATCGAGCCCTCGGGCACGTAGACCAGGTAGCGGCCGGGCAGCGAGACCTGGCTGGTCAGGCGGGCGCCCTTGTGGCCGATCGGGTCCTTGGTCACCTGGACGAGGACCGACTGGCCGGACTTGAGGGCGACCTCGATACGGCGCGGGCCGTTGGCCATGCCCAGCGCCTCGAAGTTGACCTCACCGGCGTACAGGACGGCGTTGCGGCCCTTGCCGATGTCGACGAACGCGGCCTCCATGGACGGCAGTACGTTCTGCACCTTGCCCAGGTAGACGTTGCCGACGTACGAGGTCGCCTGCTCCTTGTTGACGTAGTGCTCGACGAGGACGTTGTCCTCGAGGACGCCGATCTGGGTGCGCTCGCCGCTCTGCCGGACGACCATCACGCGCTCGACCGCCTCACGGCGGGCCAGGAACTCGGCCTCGGTGATGATCGGCACGCGGCGGCGGCCCTGCTCGCGGCCCTCACGACGGCGCTGCTTCTTCGCCTCCAGACGGGTCGAGCCCTTGATGGACTGCACCTCGTCGGACGGCTCGTCGCTCTTCTGGCGCGCGGGGCGGGGCTCGCGGACCTTGACGACGGTGCGCTCCGGGTCGGTCGTACCCATCTCGTCCTCGCCGGCGGCGTCACCGCTGCGACGGCGACGGCGACGGCGACGACGGCTGCTGGAGGTACCGGGGGCGGAGGGAGTCTCGGTCCCGCCGTGCTCCTCCTCGTCCTCCTCGTCCTGGATGTCCTCGGCGGCGGCCTCGTCGGCCTGCTCCTCCGAGGTCTCGTCGGCGTCGGAGGGCTCGCCACGGCGACGGCGGCGGCCACCACGGCGGCGACGGCGCGAGGGGCGGTCCTCGAACTCGTCCGACTCCTCGCCCTCTGCGGCCTGCTCGGGCTCGGTCTCCGCCTCCGGCTCGGCCTGCTGGGCGGCGTGCGCGGGGGTCTCGACGGGCTCGGCGGGCTCACCGCGGCGGCGACGACGGCGACGGCCGGCGGGCTCCGGGGCGGCGGTCTCTGCGACCGGCTCGACGACGTCCTCGTCCTCCTCCGGCTCGGTGTCCACGGCAGCGGCGGCGGCAGCGGCGGCCGACTCCGGGGTCTGGAACATCGGCTCGGTGAAGACCGGGGCCTGGAACACGGCCACAGCGGGGCGGGCGGCACGGCGGCCGCGCGCGGGTGCCTCGGCCGCTTCGCTCTTCTCGGCCTTGTCGCTCTTCTCGGCCTTAGCTGCCTTCTCGGGCTTCTCGGCCTTCTCCGGGCGGGCGGTGCCCTCGGGGGATACGGCGCGGCGGCGCGTACGGCCACGGGTCGCCGCCTTCTCTGCGGCCGCGACCTCGGCCTCTTCGGAGGCGATCTGCGCAACCGCGTCGGCGGGCAGGCCCTCGCCCTCTTCGGCGACGGCCTCCTCCACGGTGGCCTCGGCTGCCTGCGGGGCACCGGCGGGCGCGGTCGCCTTGCGGCCGCCACGACGGCGGGCGCGGGCGGCCGGTGCGGCCTCCTCGGCGGCGGCCTCCGGCTCGGTGGCCTCTGCCGCCTCCACGG
Organism: Streptomyces sp. NPDC002870; assembly: GCF_042888505.1. NCBI lineage: Bacteria > Bacillati > Actinomycetota > Actinomycetes > Kitasatosporales > Streptomycetaceae > Streptomyces > Streptomyces sp. NPDC002870. The sequence goes on along the minus strand of NZ_JBIAPW010000022.1, from coordinate 19,473 downwards.
CCTGCGGCGCACCGGCGGGCGCGGACGCCCGGCGACGGGCACGGCCACGCGGCGCGGGGGCCTCGTCCTCGGTGACCGGCTCTTCGGCGACGGCCTCGGTGGCAGCGGCAGCGGGCTCGGCGACAGCAGGCTCGGCGACCGGCTCGGGGGCGGTCACCTGGCGGGTGGCACGACGGCGCGTACGCGGCGCGGCCACCTCGGCCTCGGGCTGCTCAGCAGGCTCAGCGGCCTCAGCGGCTTCCGCGGCCTCGACAGGCTCTGCAGGCGCGGTGGCCTTACGGGTCGCACGGCGGCGCGTACGCGGCGCTGCGGCCTCTTCCGCGGCGGCCTCCGGCTCGGCAGCCTCTGTGGCCTCGGCGGCCTGCGGGGCGTCGGCAGGCGCGGTCGCCTTACGAGTCGCACGGCGACGCGTACGCGGCGCGGCGGCCTCCGCCTCTGCGGTCTCCACCTCAGGTGCAGCCGCGACGGTCTCGGTGACGTCCGTGGCTTCCACGGCGTCTGTTGCTCCCGCGGCCGCCGTCGGCGGTCCCGCGGGGCGCGATGCGGCGCGGCGCCTGCGGCGCGGCGGCAGCGTATCGCTGGGCGAATTGTTCTCGGTCTCTCCGGCAGTGCCGGATTCGGTCGGCTCGAGCATGCGGGCGGTTCTCCCGTCACGCTCCCGGGCGCCGCGCCTGATTCCGGTCCGGCTGCGGCCCGCGTGATGTGCGCGGTGCCGCCGTCCGGGGCGCGGGCGCCGCACGGGAGCTGATGTATGGCTCGCCGGTTCCCTGCGCGATGTACGCACGGCCTGGCGAAAGTCTTCTGTTCGGTGCGCGGCCCGACCCAGGTGGCTCCCGAGTACCAGGGCTGCGCTACAACGACTGTCCTTACGCGGCGGGACCTTCCGGCGCCGTCGCGACGGCTGCCCCGGCGGCCGTGGGTAGAGCGGCCGGAACTGCCTCGCGGTCGGGCGCGAGCGGGTCGGTCACCGTGCCGGACTCCTCGTCGAAGAGCCCCTGCGCCAGCCTGGTCACCGCTGCGGGGACCGGCGGCGCCAGGTCGGCCACAGCTCGGAGACCGGACAGGACGTCGTCGGGTCGCACGGCAGGTGTCACGTGCCGAACAACCAGCCGCAGTATCGCACAGGGCCCGTCCCCAGTCCTATCAGCCTGGGGATGGAGCGCCTGCAGGTCCGCTACGGCAGCACGTGCGTCGAAGGTCCGCATGCCGTTCTTCGTCTTCCGCTGGACCTCGACGGTCCCGGCGGCGAGAAAGGCGGACACGGCCTTCGACGCGTCCTCGACGTCGACCCCGTCGAGCCTCAGCTCCCACACGGATGCGGTGAGCCGGTCGGCGAGGCCTGACGTGCGGGCCTCGACGGCGTCGGTGATGTCGAGGCCGCCCGGCAGCGACTCGTCGAGCAGCTCACGCAGCTTGTCGGGGTCGCGGTGCTCGGTGAGGGCGATCTCCAGATACTCGGCCTCGCTGCCCGTGCCGGTGGGTGCGGCATTGGCGTACGACACCTTCGGGTGCGGGGTGAAGCCCGCCGAGTACGCCATGGGCACCTCGGCACGCCGCAGCGCCCGCTCGAAGGCACGCTGGAAGTCACGGTGGCTGGTGAACCGGAGGCGGCCGCGCTTGGTGTAGCGCAGTCGGATGCGCTGCACCGCCGGTGCGGGCGGCGGGCCTTCGGGCTGTCGCTTGCCCAGTGGTTCTTCTCCTCGGTGCGGGGCGGTGCGCGGGGGACGCGCCGCCCTCGGACGTGCGGGGTGCTCCCTGGGGCCCGCCCGGCTCACCCCTGCTTTCGCAGGGAGATCTCGGGTGCGGCCACCGCGCCGGGAACAGTCGTTGTACTACCCAGAGTACGCGCCTGAGGCACCACCGGTTCCCGGACCTCTGGCGCCCGGGGCCCGCCGACGAGCGCGCGCCAGGTTTCCCGCCTGGCCTGCCGTACCGTCTCCCGGGCCGACTGGAGCGCGGCCCGGGCTGCCCGGCCCGCCTCGACCGCGGCATTTCTGGCCGGACGCCAGATGACGTCGCGCAGCATGTGACCGACGGGGGTGCAGACGGTCTGGTAGCACCAGCGCACCGGCCGCCCGACGAGGTTCCAGGCGAGCCACTTGATCCCCCGGCCGACGGCTCGCGAGATGTATCCGGCGATGCGCCAGGCGACGGTGACGGCGGCGGCGATCTCGCGACCGATGGGCGCGAGGATGTGGCGGTAGACCCAGCCGACGGGCGTGACGAGCAGGACCACGACCAGCCAGACGATCGCCGTCCAGACCCCGCGGCAGACGGCGGCGATGCCGTGCCCCGTCGCGGTGAGCAGCCAGCCGAGCCCGTGGCCGAGCGGGGTCAGCAGCTGCCGGTAGATCCACACCACCGGCACCACAAGCCCGTACGTCACCAACGGCACCACCAGATACCGCCACAACGCGACCCACGGCCAGACGAACAGCGCCTTGCCGATGAAGACCGCAAGCCACCCCAGACCGTGCCCGACCGGCGTCAGCAGCCGGAGGTAGATCCAGCGCACGGGCGCGACGAGCAGGTGCTCCAGGAGCCAGGCGAGCCCGTGGCCGAGCGGGGTCAGCAGCTGCCGGTAGATCCACACCACCGGCACCACAAGCCCGTACGTCACCAACGGCACCACCAGATACCGCCACAACGCGACCCACGGCCAGACGAACAGCGCCTTGCCGATGAAGACCGCAAGCCGCCCCAGACCGTGCCCGACCGGCGTCAGCACCGCCTCGTACACCCAGGCCAGCGCCCTGCCCAGCGGCCGCAGCAGGATCCGCTCCATGGCCCGGCCGCAGACCACGAGGAGGTCCCACACCATCCGTACGGGAACGACCACGAGCAGCACCACGATCCGCACCGGTATCCGGACGACCGTGGTGAGGCAGCCCTCTCCGGGCTCGTAGTGCGCGGGCGCCTGATGATTCCCGTATGTCTGGGGCGACTTCTCGAACTCCATGTCAGACATGACGCGTCACAGGTCCCTCCGGATCCAGTACCTGCGCGCTTTCCGCTGCGTCGGTCCTCGCAGCTGCGAGACCACTATGAGCTGCGGCAACGGCCCATTGCGCCGGGGCGCGCGAACGCCCCGGCGCCATAGGTCACTTGACGACAGTCAGCGGCAGCAGCTTCTTGCCCGTCGGGCCGATCTGGATACTGGTGTCCATCTGCGGGCAGACGCCGCAGTCGAAGCACGGCGTCCAGCGGCAGTCCTCGACCTCGGTCTCGTCGAGCGCGTCCTGCCAGTCCTCCCAGAGCCAGTCCTTGTCGAGACCGGAGTCCAGGTGGTCCCACGGCAGGACCTCCTCGTACGTGCGCTCGCGCGTCGTGTACCAGTCGACGTCCACGCCGAAGGAGGGCAGCGTCTTCTCGGCGCAGGCCATCCACCTGTCGTACGAGAAGTGCTCGCGCCAGCCGTCGAAGCGGCCGCCGTCCTCGTAGACCGCGCGGATGACCGAGCCGATGCGGCGGTCGCCGCGGGAGAGCAGGCCCTCGACGATGCCGGGCTTGCCGTCGTGGTAGCGGAAGCCGATCGAGCGGCCGTACTTCTTGTCGCCGCGGATCTTGTCGCGCAGCTTCTCCAGCCGCGCGTCCGTCTCCTCTGCGCTCAGCTGCGGGGCCCACTGGAACGGGGTGTGCGGCTTGGGCACGAAGCCGCCGATCGACACCGTGCAGCGGATGTCGTTCTGCCCCGAGACCTTCCGGCCCTCCGCGATGACCTTGACCGCCATGTCGCCGATCTGGAGAACGTCCTCGTCGGTCTCGGTGGGCAGACCACACATGAAGTACAGCTTCACCTGCCGCCAGCCGTTGCCGTACGCGGTCGAGACGGTACGGATCAGGTCCTCTTCCGAGACCATCTTGTTGATGACCTTGCGCAGGCGCTCCGAGCCGCCCTCGGGGGCGAACGTCAGACCTGAGCGGCGGCCGTTGCGGGTCAGCTCGTTGGCCAGGTCGACGTTGAACGCGTCCACGCGGGTCGACGGCAGGGACAGACCGATCTTGTCTTCCTCGTACCGGTCGGCCAGGCCCTTCGCGATGTCGCCGATCTCGCTGTGGTCCGCGGAGGACAGCGACAGCAGGCCGACCTCCTCGAAGCCGGTCGCCTTCAGGCCCTTCTCGACCATGTCGCCGATGCCGGTGATGCTTCGCTCCCGCACGGGGCGCGTGATCATGCCGGCCTGGCAGAAACGGCAGCCGCGGGTGCAGCCGCGGAAGATCTCGACGGACATCCGCTCATGGACGGTCTCGGCGAGGGGGACCAGCGGCTGCTTCGGGTACGGCCACTCGTCGAGGTCCATGACGGTGTGCTTGGACACGCGCCACGGCACGCCGGACTTGTTCGGGACGACGCGGCCGATGCGGCCGTCGGGCAGGTACTCGACGTCGTAGAAGCCGGGGACGTAGATATTGCCGGTCTTCGCGAGGCGGAAGAGCACCTCTTCGCGGCCGCCCGGGCGGCCTTCGGCCTTCCAGGCGCGGATGATCTCCGTCATGTCGAGGACGGCCTGCTCGCCGTCGCCGATGACCGCGCAGTCGATGAAGTCCGCGATCGGCTCGGGGTTGAAGGCCGCGTGGCCGCCGGCGAGCACGATCGGGTCGTCCAGGCCTCGGTCCTTCGACTCCAGCGGGATGCCCGCGAGGTCGAGGGCGGTCAGCATGTTCGTGTAGCCGAGCTCCGTGGAGAAGCTGAGGCCGAAGACGTCGAAGGCCTTCACCGGACGGTGTGCGTCCACGGTGAACTGCGGGACCTTGTGCTCCCGCATCAGCTCTTCGAGGTCCGGCCAGACGCTGTACGTACGCTCGGCGAGCACCCCCTCGCGCTCGTTCAGTACCTCGTAGAGGATCATGACGCCCTGGTTGGGCAGTCCGACCTCGTACGCGTCGGGGTACATGAGCGCCCAGCGAACGTCGCAGGCGTCCCAGTCCTTGACGGTGGAGTTGAGCTCTCCCCCGACGTACTGGATCGGCTTCTGGACGTGCGGGAGAAGCGCTTCCAGGCGTGGGAAGACCGACTCGACAGGCATCATGGCGTCTCTCGTGAGCGGGCAAGGGTGACCATAAAGCGTACCTTGACGCTCAGCCGGTCAGATCCGCCCGAAGTTTCGGGGCGGACGCCTCCTTCCACACCCCCGGCAGCTCTGCCTCCCGCTGCGCGGCCTGTGCCTCCTCCCGGCCGTACAGCAGTCCCCAGCTGAAGGCGGTCTCCCCCGCCGCATGCGCCTGGATCGCGAGATTCCGCAGGGCTTCGCGGGCCACCACGCTGTCCTGGTGTTCGCCGAGCACCGACTGCACTGCCTTCATCCGCTTGGCGAACTTCTTGGCGGCCTTGCCGAGCGCGGGCGTCGCCGCCTCGCCCGCGTACCGGGCGCGCTTGGCGGCCTTGCGTGCGTCGTGCATGGCGAGGTCCCGCTCCTCACCGGGGGGCAGCTCCAGGGCATGGTCGACCCGGGCGGCCAGGCGGTCGTAGTCCTTCAGGACCGCCTTGGGGAGCAGCCTGTCGGCCGCGCCGCCCGCAGCCTTGAGCAGCGGCGGGTCGCTGAGCAGCGCGTCCAGCGACTCCAGGAGCGAGAGGTAGCGCTTGGTGTCGAGCACGGCGACGGCCTTGCGCCGGGCGTCGGCGCCCTGGGCGGTGCTCCAGATGCGCAGCCGACTGCGGACCGGGCCGAGCAGCAGCGTTCCGGGCACTGCGTCGATCCGCGACTGCAGCCGCTCGGTGAGCACCTCCTGGTCACGGGCTACGCCCAGCTCGCCCGCGAGCCACTTGAGCTCGTCGCCGATGGGATCGGTGACGGTCCGGTCGATGATCTTCCGGTACGTCTTGAACGCGCTGCGCATCCGGCGGGTGGCGACCCGCATCTGGTGGACCGAGTCGGGCAGGTCGCGGCGCACTCCGGGGTCGTACGCGAGCAGCGCGTCGAACTGTTCCCGCAGGTAGTCGAGGATGTGCCGGCCGGCGGACTGAGGGGGTTCCGGGGTCGGTGGTGCGGCCTGCCTGTCCGCCTTGGGGGTGGTCTCCGCCAGCGCCCTGGCCAGCTTCGACGGCGCCTTCGCCGGGCGCACGCCCGCCTTGCGGAGCTTCTTCTCGACCGCGTCGAGGATGGATGGATCCGCGTCGTCTGCGAGCTCGACCTCGATCTCGTCCCACCGCGCCGTGCGGGCGCCGTCGAGGAGGCGTTCCGCGCGGACCGCGTCCCTGCTCAGCTCGACCAGCAGCGCGCCGTCCGCGTCGACCAGGTGGCATACCTCCCTGGAGGACAGCAGGCGCACCACGGGCCTCAGATCGGCGTCCAGGGTGCGGGCGCGGACCAGCCCCTGAAGGCTCTGCGGGACCGTGTCGGACAGGGGTGCGCTGATCTCGTCCCGTACGTCCGCGGCGACCGGGAGCTTGAGGTGCCAGCCCGCGTCCGTGCCGCCCGTCCTGCGGCGCAGGGTGATGGAGGCGGCGGCAAGGCGCAGGTCGGTGGTGTCGTAGTAGACGGCGTCGAGCTCTGCGACGCCCTTGTCATGGATGGCCGACACCCCTGCGACCCCGGTCAGGTCCGGCAGCCGGGTGTCGGCAGTGGCTTCGTACTTCCGCTCGATCTCACGCTTCGTATCCGCCATGAACCGAATCTAGTTGCCTGAGGGCCTCCGTGGCATCCCCATCTGTTCACCTAGGCAGTTATCGGCCGCTGCACCCGGATCGACTGGAGCAGCCCGATCGCGATCCAGACCGCGAACATCGAGCTGCCTCCGTACGACACGAACGGCAGCGGCAGGCCCGCCACCGGCATGATCCCGAGCGTCATCCCGATGTTCTCGAAGGACTGGAAGGCGAACCAGGCGATGATCCCGGCGGCCACGATCGTGCCGTACAGCTCGGTCGTCTCGCGTGCGATGCGGCAGGCGCGCCACAGCACGACGCCGAGCAGCAGCAGGATCAGTCCCGCCCCCAGGAAGCCCAGTTCCTCGCCCGCGACCGTGAAGACGAAGTCAGTCTGCTGTTCGGGGACGAACTGGCCGGTGGTCTGGGAGCCCTTGAACAGGCCTGTGCCGGTCAGTCCGCCCGATCCGATCGCGATCCGCGCCTGGTTTGTGTTGTAGCCGACGCCGGCCGGGTCGAGCTCCGGGTTGGCGAACGCCGCGAAGCGGTTGATCTGGTACTCGTCCAGTAGCCCGAGCGCGGTGACCATCACGCCGCCGATGACGCCGGCGCCGATCAGCCCGATGATCCAGCGGTTGGAGGCGCCGGAGGCGAGCAACACCCCGAGCACGATCACCGCCATCACCATCACAGAGCCGAGGTCCGGCATCAGCATGACGATCACCATCGGCAGAACCGCGAAGCCCAGGGACTTGGCGACCGTCCGGTGGTCGGGGTGCAGCTGGTCGCCCGCGTCCACGCGCGCGGCCAGCAGCATCGCCATCGCCAGAATGATCGTGATCTTCACGAACTCCGAGGGCTGGAGGGAGAAGCCGCCGCCGATCACGATCCACGCGTGCGCGCCGTTGATGGTCGCGCCGAGCGGTGTGAGCACCAGCAGTACGAGCACCACGGAGAGCCCGTACAGCACCGGGACCGCGCCGCGCAGGGTGCGATGCCCGAGCCAGATCGTGCCGATCATCAGCACGAGGCCGATACCGGTGTTGAGTGCGTGGCGGAAGAAGAAGTAGTACGGGTCGCCCTGGTTGAGCTCGGTGCGGTTGCGGGTCGCCGACCAGACCAGCAGCGTGCCCACCAAGGACAGCGCGATCCCGGACAGCAGCAGCGGCCAGTCGAGCTTGCGCACCACGGAGTCGCGGGCGGACAGCTGCGACCACAGACCGCCGCGCTGGGGCCCGTATCCGGAGACGGAGAAGCCATTCGTGCCGGACATGGCTCAGTCCCTCCGCGCGGGCGCGCCCGCGAGCTGCTGGTCCTCTGCCGGAGGCTCCTCTTCCTCGGGCTCGTACGGCTCGATCTTGGGGGCTTCGATGGAGCCGTCGGGCTCGATCTTCGGCAGCTGGGTCTGCGGCCTGGGCAGCATGGCCCTCTTGAGGTCCTGGCCGCCCTCCTCGTCAAGTCCGTACATCGCCTCGTAGATCCTGCGCACGGCCGGCCCCGAGGCACCGGATCCGGTACCACCCTGGGCGATCGTCATGATGATCGTGTAGTCCTCGGTGTACGAGACGAACCAGGAGGTCGTCTGCTTGCCGTAGACCTCCGCGGTGCCCGTCTTGGCGTGCATCGGGATCTTGTCCTGCGGCCAGCCGCCGAAGCGCCAGGCGGCCGATCCGCGGGTCGTGACTCCCGCGAGGGCTTCGTCTATCTGCGACCGGGTGTCGGCGTCCATGGGCAGCTTGCCGTGGGACTTCGGCTTGATCTCCCGGACGCTCTTGCCGTCCGCGCTGATCACGGCCTTGCCGATGGTGGGGTTGTACAGGGTTCCGCCGTTGGCGATGGCCGCGTAGATCGTCGCCATCTGGATCGGGGTGACGAGGGTGTCGCCCTGGCCGATGGAGTAGTTGACGGAGTCACCGGCACGCATCCGGTTGCCTTCGAGGCAGTTCTCGTACGCGATCTTCTCGACGTAGCCGCCGTCCTTCTTGCCCTGCTTGCACCAGCCGTCCTTGTTGGCCTCCCAGAAGCTCTGCTTCCACTGGCGGTCGGGGACGCGGCCCTTGACCTCGTTGGGGAGGTCGATGCCGGTCTCCTTGCCGAGGCCGAACTGGTGGGCGGTCTTGTAGAACCAGTCGTTCGTGCGCTTCTTGGGCTTGATGCCGCCGTCCTTCTGCCACTCCCGGTGGGCGAGGCCGTAGAAGACGGTGTCGCAGGAGACCTCCAGGGCCCTGCCGAGGTCGATGCTGCCGTAGCCCTTGGACTCGAAGTTCTTGAAGACCTGACCGCCCACGGAGTACGAGCTCGGGCAGGGGTAGTTGCCGTCGAACGGGTAGCCGGCGTTGACCGCCGCGGTCGAGGAGATGACCTTGAAGATCGAGCCAGGCGCGGCCTGGCCCTGGATCGCGCGGTTCAGCAGCGGGTAGTTGGAGTCCTTGCCGGTGAGCTTGGCGTAGTCCTTGCCGGAGATGCCGCCGACCCAGGAGTTGGGGTCGTACGTCGGCTGCGAGGCCATCGAGACGATCCGGCCGGTCTTGTTCTCCATCACCACGACGGCGCCGGCGTCCGCCTTGTACTTCACGCCGGTGTTCCTGTCCGTCTCCTGGCGGGCGGTCTTCATCGCCTCGCTGAGCTCGTACTCCGCGACCGCCTGCACGCGTGCGTCGATGGAGGTGACGAGGTTGGCGCCGGGCTGGGCCTCGTCCTTGGCGGCCTGGCCGATGACGCGGCCGAGGTTGTCGACCTCGTAGCGGGTGACTCCGGCCTTGCCGCGCAGCTCCTTGTCGTAGGTGCGCTCGATGCCCGAGCGGCCCACCTGGTCGGAGCGGAGGAACGGCGAGTCGGTGTCCTTGGCCTTCGTGATCTCCTCGTCGGTGACGGGCGAGAGATAGCCGAGGACCTGCGCGGTGTTGGCCTTGCCGGGCGCGGTGTAGCGGCGTACGGCGGTGGGCTCGGCGGTGATGCCGGGGAAGTCCTCGGCGCGCTCGCGGATCTGCAGGGCCTGCTGGGTGGTGGCCTCGTCGGTGACCGGGATCGGCTGGTAGGGCGAACCGTTCCAGCAGGGCTGGGGGGTCTTGGAGTCGCAGAGCCTGACCTTGTCCATGACGTCCTTCGGCTTCATGCCGAGGACGCCCGCGAGGCGGGCGAGGACGCCTTTGCCGTCGTCCTTCATCTTCATCAGCTCGGTGCGGGAAGCGGAGACGACGAGACGGGTCTCGTTGTCGGCGAGCGGGACGCCACGGGCGTCGAGGATCGAGCCGCGGACGGCGGGCTGGACGACCTGCTGGACGTGGTTGTTCTTCGCCTCGTCGGTGTACTCCTGGCCGTTGCGGATCTGGAGGTACCAGAGGCGTCCGCCGAGAGTGAGCAGGAGGGAGAAGACGAGTACCTGGATGACGACGAGCCGGATCTGGACACGGGGCGTACGCCCGGTCTCCGGAATGTTGCTCACGCTGCTGCCCCCTCGATCACAGTCGCTTGACTCCCTTTATGCGCACGGCCCGTGCCGCCCGCGACCTGGCCGCCTTGACCCGCATTCCGCTGCGCTGCTTGCCGATGCGCAGGCCGGTGCCGGAGGAGAGCCAGCGGGAGGCGACGTCGCCTCCGCCCGCGCCGCCGCTCTGGCTCTCGGAGAGCGGATTGCTCTCGGCGCGTCTGGCGAGCGCCATGATCAGCGGCACCGTGAAGGGCGCGAGGAGCAGGTCGTACACGGCGGCCGTGAACAGCAGGCTGCCCAGGCCCACATGGCGGGCTGCGGTGTCGCCGACGAGCGCGCCCACGCCCGCGTACAGCAGCGTCGAGCCGATGGCGGCCGCGACGACCACGACCATCGGGCCGGTGGCCGACTTGAGCTGGCCGTTGTCGGGGCGCGCCAGGCCCGCGAGGTAGCCGATCACGCAGAGTACGAGTGCGTAGCGCCCGGCGGCGTGGTCGGCGGGCGGGGCGAGGTCGGCGAGCAGGCCCGCGCCGAAGCCGATGAAGGCGCCGGCCATGTGCCCGTAGACGAGGGCGAGTCCGAGGACGACGAGCAGCAGCAGGTCGGGAACGGCGCCGGGGAGCTGGAGGCGGGCGAGGATGGAGACCTGGATGACGAGGGCGACCACGACGAGTGTCGTGGAGAGCAGCATCCGGTTGAAGCGCATGACGGATCAGCTCCTACTCGTCGTTCTGGCCGTTGGCGTTCGCGTCGGCCGGATCCTGGCGTTCGCCCTGGATCTGCTCGCTGCCCTCGCCGTCCGCGGACGGGGTCACCGTCACCGTCACCGTGGGCGTGGGCTTGGGAGCCGCGGGCTTCGGCGGCAGAACCGTGTCGCGCGGATCGGACCTGGGCGCCATGACGACGACACCGACGATGTCGAGCTTGGTGAAGCCGGCGTACGGACGGACGTAGATGGTCCGGGTGAGGTCGCCGCCGGAGGGATCGACGCGGATGACCTCACCGACCGGCACGCCGGGCACGAACGGCTTGTCGGCCTGCGAGCCGAAGGTGACCAGCCGGTCGCCCTTCTTGACCTTGGCCTTGCCGTTGAGCAGCTGCACCGAGAGCGGACGGTCGCCCTGGCCGGTGGCGAAGCCCAGTTCGTCGGTCTTCTCCATCCGGGTGCCGACCGTGAAGTCCGGGTCGCTGGCGAGCAGTACGGTCGCGGTGTTCGGGCCGACCGTGGTGACCCGGCCGACGAGTCCGTCGCCGTTGAGGACGGTCATGTCGCGTGCGATGCCGTCGTTGGAGCCGACGTCGATGGTCACCGTCCAGGAGAAGCCCTGAGCCGCTCCAATGGCGATGACCTCGGCGCCCTTGATGCCGTACTGTCCCGCGCCGGCCTTCTTGAGCATGTTGTCCAGCTCGCGCACCCGGTTGCGGTTGCGGTCGTCGCTGCCGAGCTTCGCCTTCAGCGTGGCGTTCTCGCGCTCCAGTTCGCCGATTCGGTCGTGACGCCGGCCCGAGTCGCGGACGGCTCCGATGGCATTGCCTATCGGGTCGACCGCTGTCGCGACGCCGTTCTCGACGGGTCCGAAGACCGTGGCGGCGGCCTGCCGGGCGCCGTCAACCGGTGACTCCTCGCCTCCGCGGATGTCCACCGTGATCAAAGCGAACGCGATGGCGATCAGCAGCACCAGGAGCAGCCGGCTCTCTCGTGTGTCCCTCACGTGCGACGGCCGTGCCTTCCTCGTAGGAATGGTGATGTCTGTATATCAACGATCCGCCACACGGGTTGGCAGGCACCCGTACGGGGGTCCCCCCACGCCCGCCGGGGCGCAGGGGGAGGAATCGCATGCCCGTCCGCTATCGGCGGGGCTGGGCGTCCAGGACCTGCTGGAGCGCCTCGAACTCCTCGACGCACTTGCCCGCTCCGAGGGCCACGGAGTCCAGCGGATCCTCGGCGATATGGATCGGCATGCCGGTCTCACGGCGCAATCGCTCGTCGAGACCGCGCAGCAGGGCGCCGCCGCCGGTGAGGACGATGCCGCGGTCCATCACGTCGCCGGACAGCTCCGGCGGGCACTTGTCGAGAGTGGTCTTGACGGCGTCGACGATCGCGTTGACCGGTTCCTCGATCGCCTTGCGGACTTCCGCGGCGGAGACGACCACGGTCTTCGGCAGTCCTGAGACGAGGTCACGGCCGCGGATCTCGGTGTGCTCGTCCTTGTCCAAGTCGTACGCGGAGCCGATGGTGATCTTGATGTTCTCGGCGGTCCGCTCACCGAGCAGGAGGGAGTACTCCTTCTTGATGTGCTGGATGATCGCGTTGTCCAGCTCGTCGCCGGCGACGCGGATGGACTGTGCCGTGACGATTCCGCCGAGTGAGATGACGGCGACTTCGGTGGTGCCACCACCGATGTCTACGACCATATTGCCGGTGGCTTCATGAACCGGGAGTCCGGAGCCGATGGCCGCGGCCATGGGCTCCTCGATGATGTGCACCTGTCGGGCGCCCGCCTGCGTCGAAGCCTCGATGACCGCGCGGCGCTCAACGCCCGTGATGCCGGAGGGCACACAGACGACGACACGCGGACGGGCGAGGTAGCGGCGCTTGTGGATCTTCAGGATGAAGTAGCGGAGCATCCGCTCGGTGATCTCGAAGTCGGCGATGACGCCGTCCTTCAGCGGCCGGACGGCAACGATGTTGCCAGGTGTCCGGCCGATCATCTTCTTCGCCTCGGCGCCGACCGCGAGAATGCCGCCCGTGTTGGTGTTGATGGCGACGACGGACGGCTCGTTGAGGACGATCCCCCGACCCCTGACGTACACCAGCGTGTTGGCGGTCCCGAGGTCGACAGCCATGTCACGGCCGATGAACGACATGTTGTTCCCCATGAGGATGCGTCTGGCCTTCCCAAATCGAGCATTGATGGCTTTTCAGGATGGCGAGGTGGGTGCTGTGGCGTGGAGGCTTCATCGTAGTGCCGCCTGCACGGACACGGCGCGGTGGCCCGCCTCTGTATAGGTGACGAGGTGTCGCAGCGATGCGTTCCCGCAAAGCGGCGTCATATGCCGAAGGGCGACCGAAATTCCTTCGGTCGCCCCAGGTCATGAGCGCTGTATGGCTGACGGCCAATCAGGAAAGCCCGGGAAAGAAAATCTTGAGTTCCCGAATGGCGGACTCTTCGGAGTCCGAGGCGTGGATGAGGTTCTCCCGAACGATGGTGCCGAAGTCGCCGCGGATGGAGCCGGGAGCGGCGGCGATCGGGTCGGTGGGGCCGGCCAGCGCGCGAACGCCCTCGATGACCCGCTCGCCGTCGACGACCAGCACGACGACGGGACCCGACGCCATGAACTCGACCAGCGGCTCGTAGAAGGGCTTGCCCTTGTGCTCGCCGTAGTGCTGCTCCAGGGTCTCCTGGTCGAGGGTGCGCAGCTCCAGCGCGCTGATGGTCCAGCCGGCCTTGGCCTCGATCCGGCCGATGATCTCGCCGATCAGGCCGCGGCGTACGGCGTCGGGCTTGAGCAGGACGAGCGTGCGCTGGCTCACGGTGCGGGCTCCTTCAGTGCGGATTCGGGAGTTCAGAGGCTACAGGGCAGGAAAGACCGCCGATTACGCAGCGTCAGGCTCTGACGAGGCCTGCGCCGCCCAGCGGGCCTTCGCCTCGTCGATCTTGCGGCCGTAGTGCACAGAGGCCCACCACAGGCCCGCGAAGACCACCCCGAGGAAGAACATGGTCGGCACCACGAAACCGCTCACGACCAGCCCGATCTGCAGCGCCCAGCCGAGCTGCACACCGCCGGGGCGGCCGAGCATCCCGCAGAGCAGGACCGAGAGCAGCATGCCGATGCCGCAGACCGTCCAGACCGTCGCCGTCGAATGGCCGTCGGACTTCATGGCGACAAGACCGGCGAAGCCGATCACAAAGAATTCGCCGATCAAGGTGGATGCACAGAGCGTACGCATCAGATGTCAGCCCCTTCCCAGGAGGAGTCGGGCCTCGCCGACCGTAATCACCGAGCCGGTCACCAGGACGCCCGCGCCCGCGAACTCGGACTCCTCCTCGGCGAGCGTGATCGCCGTCTCCAGCGCGTCGTCGAGACGCGGCTCCACGACCACTCGCTCATCGCCGAAGACCTCGACCGCGACCGCCGCCAGCTCGTCCACGTCCATCGCGCGATGGCTCGAATTCTGAGTGACGACGACCTCCGCGAAGATCGGCTCGAACGCCTCCAGGAAGCCCCGGACGTCCTTGTCGCCGGACGCGCCGACCACGCCGATGAGGCGGGAGAAGCCGAAGGACTCGGTGATCCCCGCGGCGCTCGCCCGGGCGCCGGCCGGATTGTGCGCGGCGTCCAGGACGACCGTCGGGCTGCGGCGCACGACCTCCAGACGGCCGGGCGAGGCCACAGAGGCGAACGCCTTGCGGATCGTGTCCATGTCCAGAGTGCGGGTCTGCTCGGCGCCGATGCCGAAGAACGCCTCGACGGTGGCGAGCGCCACCGCGGCGTTGTGCGCCTGGTGCGCCCCGTACAGCGGGAGGAAGATCTCTTCGTACTCCCCGCCCAGTCCGCGCAGCGTCACCAGCTGGCCGCCCACCGCGACCTCGCGGGAGACGACGCCGAACTCCATGCCCTCGCGGGCGACCGTGGCGTCGACCTCCACGGCCTTCTTCAGCATCACCTGCGCGGCGTCCACCGGCTGCTGCGCCATGATGACCGTCGCGTCCTGCTTGATGACGCCGGCCTTCTCGACGGCGATCTCGGCGGCGGTGGAGCCGAGCCTGTCGGTGTGGTCCAGGTCGATGGGCATGACGACCGCGACCGACGCGTCGATGACGTTCGTCGCATCCCAGCTGCCGCCCATGCCGACCTCGACGACCGCCACATCCACAGGCGCGTCGGCGAAGGCGGCGAAGGCCATCCCGGTGAGCACCTCGAAGAAGGAGAGCCGGAACTCCTGGGCCGCGTCGACCATTTCGATATACGGCTTGATGTCTTCGTACGTCTCGATGAAGCGCTCAGCTTCGATCGGGGAGCCGTCCAAGCTGATCCGCTCGGTGACCGACTGCACGTGCGGCGAGGTGTACCGCCCGGTGCGCAGGTCGAAAGCGGCGAGCAGGACCTCGATCATGCGGGCCGTGGACGTCTTGCCGTTCGTCCCGGTGATGTGGATCGAGGGGTACGCGCGCTGGGGCTCGCCCAGCACGTCCATCAGCGCCGCGATACGGGCGACCGAAGGCTCCAGCTTGGTCTCGCCCCAGCGCCCGGCAAGCTCCTGCTCCACCGCGCGCAGCGCCTTGTCCACCTCCGGGTCTGCGGGCCGGGCGGGCACGGGGTCACCCTGGGGCGACCCGGCCTGCGCGCGCAGGGTACGGCTGCCGGCCTCGATCACCGCCAGGTCGGGATCACGGTCAGTCTCGGCGTCGACGATCTCGTCGAAAGGGTCGGGCTGCTCACTCACAGGGCCAGTCTACGGAGGAGGAGTGACATGACGTTCACCCCGCCCTCTTCGGGACGTTCGGCACGGGGCTTGAACGGGGGTTTACGCCGCGAGAGGCCCCGGGAACCCCGGGGCCTCTCGTTGGCTCGTGCACGGACTACGCCTCCGGCAGCCGGTCCAACTGCTCGGTGATCCGCGCGATGTCCTCCTCCGCCTTGGCGAGGCGGATGCGGATCTTGTCGACCACGTTGTCCGGCGCCTTCGCGAGGAACGCCTCGTTGCCGAGCTTGCCCGTCGCCTGCGCCTTCTCCTTCTCGGCCGCGGCCAGGTCCTTCGCCAGCCGCTTGCGCTCCGCGCCGACGTCGATCGTGCCCGACAGGTCGAGCGCGACCGTGGCACCCGCGACCGGGAGCGTCGCCGTGGCGCTGAAGCCCTCGCCCTCCGGCTGCAGACGGAGCAGCTGGCGGATGGCCGCCTCGTGCGGCGCCAGGGCGGTGCCGTCCAGGGTGAGCCGGGCCGGGACCTTCTGGCCGGGCTGCAGCCCCTGGTCGGACCGGAACCGGCGGACCTCGGTGACGACGCGCTGGACCAGTTCGATCTCCCGCTCGGCGGCCTTGTCGCGGAAGCCGCTGTCACTCGGCCAGTCGGCGATGACGAGCGACTCCTTGCCGGTGAGCGTGGTCCACAGCGTCTCGGTGACGAACGGGACGATGGGGTGCAGGAGTCGCAGCGTGACGTCGAGGACCTCGCCCAGGACGCGACCGGAGACGCGCGCCTGCTCGCCGCCCGCGAAGTACGTCGTCTTGGACAGCTCGACGTACCAGTCGAAGACCTCGTCCCACGCGAAGTGGTAGAGGGCGTCGGCGAGCTTCGCGAACTGGTAGTCGTCGTAGTACGCGTCGACCTCGGCGACGACCGCGTTGAGCCGGGAGAGGATCCACCGGTCGGCCGCCGACTGCTGCTCGGCGGGCGGCAGTTCGCCCTCCACCGTCGCGCCGTTCATCAGCGCGAAGCGGGTCGCGTTCCAGATCTTGTTGGCGAAGTTGCGCGACGCCTTGACCCAGTCCTCGCCGATCGGGACGTCCACACCCGGGTTGGCACCATTGGCCAGGGTGAAGCGGACCGCGTCGGAACCGTAAGTGTCCATCCAGTCCAGCGGGTTGACCGCGTTGCCGAAGGACTTCGACATCTTCTTGCCGAACTGGTCGCGGACCATGCCGTGCAGGGCGATGGTGTGGAACGGCGGGGTGCCGTCCATCGCGTACAGGCCGAACATCATCATCCGGGCGACCCAGAAGAAAAGGATGTCGTACCCCGTGACCAGGACGGAGTTCGGATAGAACTTCTCGAGACCCTCGGTCTGTTCGGGCCAGCCGAGGGTGGAGAAGGGCCACAGGCCGGAAGAGAACCAGGTGTCCAGGACATCGGTGTCCTGGGTCCAGCCCTCGCCCGCCGGCGGCTGCTCGTCCGGTCCGACGCAGACGATCTCGCCGTTCGGTCCGTACCAGACCGGGATGCGGTGGCCCCACCACAGCTGGCGCGAGATGCACCAGTCGTGGAGGTTGTCGACCCAGTCGAAGTACCGCTTCTCCATCTCCTGCGGATGGATCTTGACCTTGCCGTCGCGGACCGCGTCACCGGCGGCCTTGGCGAGCGGGCCGACCTTGACCCACCACTGCAGGGACAGCCGCGGCTCGATCGTCGTCTTGCAGCGCGAGCAGTGGCCGACGGAGTGCGTGTACGGACGCTTCTCGGCGACGATCCGGCCATCGGCGCGCAGCGCGCCGACGATGGCGGAACGGGCCTCGAAACGGTCCAGGCCCTGGAACGGGCCGTGGGCCGTGATGACTCCGCGCTCGTCGAGGACTGCCAGCGAGGGCAGGTTGTGACGCTGGCCGATCTCGAAGTCGTTCGGGTCGTGGGCGGGCGTCACCTTGACGGCGCCCGAGCCGAACTCGGGGTCGACGTGCGCGTCGGCGACGACAGGGATTCGGCGGCCGGTGAGCGGCAGTTCGATCTCCGTGCCGACGAGGTGGGCGTAGCGCTCGTCCTCGGGGTGGACCGCGACCGCGGTGTCACCGAGCATCGTCTCGGCGCGGGTCGTCGCGACGACGATCGACGTGTCGCCCTCGCCGTAGCGGATCGAGACCAGCTCGCCGTCGTCGTCCTGGTACTCCACCTCGATGTCCGAGATGGCCGTCAGGCAGCGGGGGCACCAGTTGATGATGCGTTCGGCGCGGTAGATCAGCTCGTCGTCATAGAGCCTTTTGAAGATCGTCTGGACCGCCTGGGAGAGGCCCTCGTCCATGGTGAAACGCTCGCGGCTCCAGTCGACTCCGTCGCCGAGGCGCCGCATCTGGCCGGAGATCTGCCCTCCGGACTCAGCCTTCCACTGCCAGACACGCTCGACGAAGGCCTCGCGGCCGAGGTCGTGGCGGGACTTGCCTTCCTTCGCCAACTCGCGCTCGACGACGTTCTGGGTGGCGATGCCGGCGTGGTCCATGCCGGGCTGCCACAGCGTCTCGTAGCCCTGCATCCGCTTGCGGCGGGTGAGGGCGTCGATCAGCGTGTGCTCGAAGGCGTGGCCCAGGTGCAAAGAGCCCGTGACGTTCGGCGGCGGGATGACGATGGTGTACGGCGGCTTCTCGCTCTTGGGGTCCGCCGTGAAGTAACCGCGCTCTACCCAGCGCTCATAGAGCTTCCCCTCCACCTCGGCCGGCGCGTACTGGGTCGGCAGTTCGGGGTTGCTGGCTGGCTGCTGCTGAGCGTTCTCGGTCACGAGGCACAGTTTAGAGGTGTCACAGGGCCGTACTGAAACGGGAATGTTCGTAACGGTGTGCCCCCCGCCGCCCCACGGTCCGAACGCTTGGGCCAGGATGTTCGGACCACATAAGTATCCGGAGGGGAACCCCAGTAATGAGCTACAACCAGCCGGGCCCGTACGGCGGCCAGCCCCAGCAGCCCGGACCGTACGGTCAGCCGGGTCCCTACGGCCAGCAGCCGCCGCAGGCCCCGCAGCCCGGCTATGGGTACCCGCAGCAGCCTCCGCAGCCGCAGCCCGGTTACGGCTACCCGCAGCAGGCGCCGCAGGGCGTCCCGCCGCAGCAGGACCAGTGGGGACAGCCTCAGCAGCCGGGCCCGTACGGCCAGCAGCCCCAGTACCCGGGCGGCCAGGTCCCGCCCCCGCCGCCCGCGCCCAAGAAGAAGACGGGCCTGATCATCGGTGCGGCGGTCGTGGCCCTCGCGGTGATCGCCGGCGGCGCGTACTTCCTGCTGGGCGGGAGCGGCGGCAACGCTGACGTCGCGGACGACACCAAGGGGTACAAGCTCACTCCGGCGGCGTCGGTCGACGAGTACAAGAAGGACGGCACCGAGAAGTCGAAGCCCTCGACCGGCAAGGACAAGAAGGAGGCTGAGGCGCTCGGGATCAAGAACTCGACCGAGGTGGCCGTCTCCTACAAGGCCGGCGACGCGAGCGATCCGCTCAAGGGCGGCAAGGTTCTCACCCTCGGCGGGCTGTGGGGAGATGTCTCCGACCCGGAGAAGGCGATCGACGGCTACTTCACAAGCCTCAAGAAGGGCGACGAGGAGGACAAGGACGTCGACGTCGAACTCATCGGCAGTCCCACCTCGGTCACGCCCTCCGGCTTCGAGGGCGCCCTGATGAAGTGCCAGAAAGCCAAGCTCAAGAACACGGGTGACTCCGCCTCTTCGGCCACCGGTCCGAAGGAGCTCGAGATCCCGATCTGCGTCTGGGCCGACTACAGCACCATCGCCTCCGTCAACGTCATCGACGTGGCGCAGATGATGGGCAAGGGCGGCAAGCCCCTGACGCAGGACCAGGTCGCCGAGCTTGCCGCCAAGCTCTACAAGACCTCGCGTACCAAGGTCTGATGTCCAGGAGGCCAAACGAGAGGCGGGGGGGGCGGGGGGGTGGGGGGGGGGGGCGGGGGGGGGGTGGGGGGGGGGGGGGGGGTCTGTGGAGGCCCCGGCGGTGATCAAGACCCCCCGGCCCCCCCCCCCCCCGCC
>NZ_JBIAPW010000021.1:0-133826 GCF_042888505.1 Streptomyces sp. NPDC002870 | reverse complement strand
TCCTGGTTGATGGCGCTGCCCTTGATTACTGCGAGGACCTGGTGGCCGTTGCGCCGGGCGTCGGAGAGCCGCTCGACCAGGAGCAGGCCGACACCCTCCGCCCACGAAGTGCCGTCGGCGTCGGCCGAGAAGGACTTTGAGCGGCCGTCGGCCGCGAGGCCGCGCTGACGGGAGAACTCCACGAACATGCCGGGCGCCGACATCACGGTCGCGCCGCCCGCGAGGGCCAGCGTGGTCTCGCCCGACCGCAGCGAGCGTACGGCCATGTGCAGGGCGACCAGCGACGACGAGCACGCGGTGTCCACGGTCACCGCCGGGCCCACCAGCCCCAGCTGGTAGGCGATACGGCCGGACATGACACTCGGCGTGGTACCGGTCAGCACATACCCGTCGACGTCGTCGGGAGCATCGTGCATGCGCGGCCCGTAGTCGAGCGCCGTCGCACCCACGAATACGCCGGTACGGCTGCCCTTCAGCGCGGCGGTCTTCAGCCCGGCCCGCTCCACGGCCTCCCACGCCGTCTCCAGGAGCAGCCGCTGCTGCGGGTCCATGGCCAGTGCTTCGCGCGGCGAGATCCCGAAGAGGGCGTTGTCGAACCGGGCGGCGTCGTGAAGGAATCCGCCTTCGCGCACCGTGCTCTTGCCCGTGCTCGACGGGTCGCTGTCGAACAGCTCCTCGTCCCAGCCGCGGTCGGTCGGGAATCCCGAGATGGCATCCGAGCCGTCGGCGACCAGCCGCCACAGGTCCTCGGGCGAGCCGACGCCGCCCGGGTAGCGGCAGGCCATGCCGATGATGGCGATGGGCTCCCCGAAGGCTTCGGACACCGGCGGCAGTTCCTCCAGCGCGTCGCTGGACGGGCCGGCGAGCAGCGTCTGCAGACGGTCGATGAGCGCGGCGGGCGTCGGATGGTCGAAGAGCAGTCCGCTGGGGAGGCTGAGCCCGGTGGCGGCAGACAGCGCGTTGCGCAGCTCCACCGACATCAGCGAGTCGAAGCCCAGGTCCTTGAACGTGGAGTGGAGTTCGACGCGCCGGTCACCGGAGTACTCCAGCACTGAGGCGATGCGTTCGGTGACGAGTCCGGTCATTTCCGCCACCGTCTGCGCCGGGGGCGCGGGGGCGGCGGCAGCCGGATCCGCCACCGGGAGGGCGGCGGCACGGGCGGCGCCGCCGATCCAGTACGGCTCACGCAGGAAGGCGTAGGTGGGCAACGGCACCCGCCGGGCGCCGGTGCCGGCGAAGCAGGCCGCCCAGTCGACGTCCACCCCGTGGACGAAGAGCGAGGCGAGGGCGGTGATCGAGGTCTTGGGCTCCGGGCGGTCGGCCCGCAGCGCCGCCACCGTCACCGCGGAGTCCGTCTCCAGACACTCGGCGGCCATTGCCGAGCAGACACCGTCCGGGCCGAGCTCCAGGAAGGCGGTGGCTCCGGCGGCCTCCAGGGCGCGTACGGCGTCCAGGAACCGCACCGGGCGGCGCACCTGCTGGACCCAGTAGTCGGGCGACGACCACTGCCCCGTGGTGACCGGTTCGCCGGTCACCGTGGAGACGGCCTTGATGCGCGGCTCGTGGAAGACGAGGCCCGCCACCACCTGGCGGAAGTCGTCCAGCATCGGCTCCATCAGCGGGGAGTGGAAGGCGTGCGACACCGTCAGCCGACGGATCTTGCGGCCCTGTCCTTCCATGTGCCCCGCGATCCGCGCGACGGCGTCCGCCTCGCCGGAGACGACCACCGAGCGGGGCCCATTGACGGCGGCGATCGCCGCCCCGGGCTCGTCGGCGAGCAGTGCCAGCACCTCGTCCTCGGTGGCCTGCACGGCGGTCATGGCACCACCCGCCGGGAGGGCCTGCATCAGCCGTCCACGGGCCGCCACCAGCCGCGCCGCGTCCTCGAGGGACAGCACCCCGGCGACATGGGCGGCGGCGATCTCACCGATCGAGTGCCCGGCGACGTACTCGGGGACGATGCCCCAGGAGGCGACGAGGCGGTACAGGGCCACTTCCAGCGCGAACAGCGCGGGCTGCGTCAGACCCGTCTCGTCCAGCCCGTCACCGGAGGCGATGACCTCCTTCAGCGGCCGGTCGAGCAGAGGGTCGAGATGGCCGCACACCTCGTCGAACGCCGCGGCGAACACCGGGAACGCCCGGTGGAGTTCCAGCCCCATGCCGATGCGCTGGGAACCCTGGCCGGTGAACAGCAGGGCCGGCCCGCCGACTCGGGCGACGCCCGTGACAACCGCGGGGGCGGCGATGCCCTCGGCGAGGGCCGTGAGCCCGTCCAGCAGTGCTCTCGGGCTGTCGGCGAGGACGACCGCGCGGTGGGCGAAGACGGTTCGGTGCGCCGCGAGGGTCCAGCCGACGTCCAGCGGGTCCAGCGACCCGTCGGCGACGACGGCGTCGCGCAGTCGTCCGGCCTGGGCCCGCAGGGCATCGGCGCCGGCGCCGGAGATCACCCACGGGGTGACGGTGGGCGCGGCAGCCGGTGAGTTGCCGGCGACTGGAACGTCACCGGCCGTCCGCGCGGCCACCGGGCTCTCGGCGAGCACGACATGGGCGTTCGTACCGCCCATGCCGAACGAGGAGACGCCGGCCAGCAGCGGCCGGTCGGGGGCGGGCCAGTCGGTGAGCGCGCCCTGCACCTCAAGGCCCAGCTCGGCGAGCGGGATCTCTGGATTGGCTCTGTCGTGGTTGAGGCTCGCCGGCAGCCTGCGGTGCTCGATCGCCAGCAGCGCCTTGAGCAGGCCGACGATGCCGGCCGCTCCTTCGAGATGGCCGACATTGGTTTTCGCGGAACCGACCCGCAGCGGGTGGCCGGCGCCGCGGCCCGCGCCGAGCACCGCGCCCAGAGCGGCGGCCTCGATCGGGTCGCCGACCGGCGTCCCGGTGCCGTGCAGCTCCACGTACTGCACCGCGGCGGGATCGACGGCGGCCTTCTCGTACGCCTCGCGCAGCACCTGCTCCTGGGACGCTCCGCCGGGAACGGTCAGGCCGGGCGTCGCCCCGTCGTTGTTGACGGCGCTCGCCCGGATCACCCCGTAGATGTGGTTGCCGTCCTCGACCGCGCGGCCGAGGGGCTTGAGGATGACCGCTCCGCCGCCCTCACCGCGTACGAAACCGTTGGCGCGGGCGTCGAACGTGTAAGTGGTGCCGTCCGGCGACAGACCGCCGAACCGCTCCTCGGTGACCGCGCCCTCGGCGAGGATGTTGAGATTGACACCGGCCACGACGGCAGCCTCGGACTCCCCGGCGCGCAGCGACTCGCAAGCGAGGTGCACCGCCACCAGAGAGGACGACTGGGCCGAGTCCACGGTCAGGCTCGGGCCCCGCAGGCCCAAGTGGTACGAGACCCGGTTGGCGATGACACCCCGGTTGACCCCGGTCATGCTGTGCTGGGTGATCGCCTGGGCGCCGTGCTGGTAGAGCAGGGCGGAGTAGTCGTCGCGCAGGGTGCCGACGAAGACGGCAGTGCGGCTGCCGCGCAGCGTGGCTGGCACGATCCCGGCGTCCTCCAGGGCCTCCCACGCGAGTTCCAGGACGAGTCGCTGCTGCGGGTCCATGGTGACGGCTTCGCGGGGTGATATGCCGAAGAAGGCGGCGTCGAAGGTGTCCACCCGCTCCAGGAACCCGCCACGGCGCATACCGGGTTCGGTGTCCCCGGGCGCGGCGGCACCGGTCGCGGACTCCCAACGCCCCTGGGGCACGGGCGTGATGGCGTCCCGTCCCTCGCTCAGCAGGTTCCAGAAGTCGGCGGGGCTCTCCGCCCCGGGGAGGCGGCAGGACAGTCCGACGACCGCGACCGCCTCGTTGTGCCCGCTGAGCGCCGCTGTTGTCCCAGAGTGGTGCTGATTCGTCATCCGCTCGACTGCCCTTTCCCGCTGAATTGCCGAACAATCAAAAGTATTCAGATGAAGCTCTGCTTGCGATCGTAGGCATGTGCCCTCTCTTGGACCTCAATGCCCGGCCTCGAATGGGTAATTCTGAGCCGGGCGACCGCTGAGAGCGCCGCATTACCCGGCGGTGGGCAGAATGTTGAACCCCCGGGATTAATGTCTGGTTCCACAAACACGCAGGCGCCGAGCACGGGTGCCGAACCGAAAACGAAGGCAGGTCGACTTCCGTGACGCAGCTGACCGATGACGTGGAAAAGCACACAGCGCTCTATGTAGAGGCTTTCAACGCGGGAGACTTCGAGGCGGTCGAGAAGTTCTACACCGAGGACGCCGTTGCCGTGTGGGAGCCGGGTAAGCCGCTGACCGGCCAGGCCCGCCGGGACTACCAGCGCGCATACCTCGCCGCCCGGCCGAAGATGACCGCCAAGCCGAGGCAGTCGTTCGTCACCGGCGACACCGCTCTACTGATCGTCGACTGGACCATCGAGATCGTCGACGAGGCGGGCGAGTCCGAGCGCATGGAGGGCGTCGGCGTCGACGTCCTGCGGCTGGGCGAGGACGGGGTCTGGCGCTACGCCATCGACGACCCGTTCGGCCAGGGCTGAACCACCCGCGCCGGCCGACTCGACGGCCGCCCACGGCACCACGTCACAACACACCGCCAGGAAGACCCTCTTCCGTCTCCGACGGAGCCGGAAACCACCCGATCACGAATGACATGCCAGATCCGCGACGCGGGCCGGCATTGGATGCACTGGGGACACAATGAGATCCAGACACGATCGCGCCGAGACCGGCCTGCCCCTGGCAGCCGGGACGTTCTCGCGCAGGCCATCGCGCCGTACGGTGCTCAAGGCGGCGGGTGCGACAGCCGCGGCCGCCTCCATGCTGGTGGCCGGCGCTCCTACGGCGCTGGCCGAGACGGCCGCCCTCGAAGAGGACGCCGCGTACGACGTCATCGTCATCGGGGCCGGCTTCACGGGCGTCACGGCGGCACGCGAACTGCGGGCCAAGGGCAAGCGGGTACTCGTGCTCGAGGCCCGGGACCGCATCGGCGGCCGCACCTGGTCGAGCAGCTTCGCCGGGTTGCCGGTAGAGATGGGCGGTACCTGGGTGGAGGCGACGCAGCCGCACATCGGTGCCGAACTCAAGCGGTACAACATCGCCCTGGACGAGGAGGAGCCGGTCGACCGGGTGCTGCTTCCGACACCCACCGGCCCCGGTACGTTCACGCCGGACGACGGGTTCGGCCGCATAGGCGCGCTGCTGGAGCGCATGTTCGACGGTTCCCGCCAGTACTTCGAACGGCCCTTCCAGCCGCTGTACCGCGCCGACCTGCTGCAGAGCCTGGACAAGCTGTCACTGCGCGACCGGCTGAACCAGATGGGCCTGTCCCCTGCGGAAGAGCTGCTGATCAACGGACAGACCGCGGTGTACTCCGGTGGTTCGAGCAGCTGGGGAGCTTTCACCATGCTGGCCCACTGGTGGTCCCTCGCCGGCTGGAACAACCAGGGCTGGAATGACACTCAGCGGTACCGCATGAAGACGGGTACCAGTGGGCTGCTCAACGCCATGCTCAACGAGGCGAAGCCCACTGTGCGTCTGAACTCGCCGGTCGCATCGGTCAGCGACACCGGGTCCCGCGTGTACGTCACCCTCCGCTCTGGCGCGAAGTACAACGCGCCGCGCGTGGTCGTGACCGTCCCCGTCAACGTACTGTCCACGATCAAGTTCTCGCCGGCTCTGCCGGCCGCGCAGACCGCCGCCGCCGACCAGGGCATCGGCGTGAAGAACGCGCTCAAGATATGGATCCACGCACGCAAGGGCGCGGGCCGGTTCTACGGGCAGGGAGCGGAAGGCGGTTCCCCGATCCCGATGATGATGCCGTACAAGGACACTCCGGAAGGCGTGATGTACGTCGCCTTCAGCACTGACCCCGCCCTGGACCCGACCAGCAAGACCCAGGTCAAGGCAGCGGTCAGCCGGCTCGGCGCCGACATCGACATCATCGGCCTGCACGCCCACGACTGGGGCCGGGACCCGTACGCCCGCGGCGGCTGGGCCTTCCGCAAGCCTGGCCAGCTGACCTCGCTGTACCCGGCGGCCCTCGTGGGCAGCGAACGTGTCGTCGTCGCCAGTGGCGATCTGGCCGAGGGCTGGTCGGGCTTCATCGACGGCGCCGTCGAGTCCGGACTGCGGGCCGCTCAGCAGGCGCTCGGCACCAAGTAGCGCCTCCGAGGCTCTCCCGCCGCGGCGCTCACACCACACCCATCCAGCCACTACAGGCATCCGAGTCACAGAGAGGCGGACCGGTTCATCATGGCCTTCACCGTCGATTTCGATCCCGCGAACCCGGACCTCACCAACGACACCGACATCCAGAACGAGATCTTCCTTCAGGTCTTCAACTCCGGTGACGGCGAACTGTTCAACCGTTTGTACCTGGAGGACTCCATATCCAACTTCTCCGGCGAACCTCTCAAGGGAGAGGCGCGCCTGGCGTTCTTCAAGGAGTTCCTGGCCGCGAAGCCGACCCTGAAGGCGAAGGTCACCCACTCGTACGTTGCCGGTGACGTGGCGCTGATCGGCGTCGACTACAGCATCGAGACCACGGGCCCCGACGGTGAGCCTCTCCTCCTGGAGGGCAACTGCACCGACGTTCTGAGGCGCATCGAGGACGGCCGCTGGCTGATGGCCATCGACCGCCCAGTGGCCGCCACGGGCCTGGTTGCCTGAGCAACTCAGCGGCGCCGCCCGCGAACGAGAAGAGAACCCCCTGGATCCCAGGGGGTTCTCTCCTGTTCAGCGGTGCGGCGTCGCCGACGGCCGCAAGCGGTCAGCGAACGTCGCCATGCCAGCGCCAGTCGCGCTGCCGGGGAAGGCCCGGCAGCGCGGTCCGACCGGCGCACCACAGCAGGGTGTCGGAGGGGCGGTGGCCCCGCGGCGCGTCCGGGAAGATCCGCTCGACGACCGGCGCGCACAGGTCGTCGTCGAGCGGCGTCTCGATGCCGAAGGCGCGGCCGATGTCCCGGCTGTGCACCTGCAGTTCGAGCACGGCCGCCGCCGCGAAGGCGGCGCGGTCCCCGAAGCCCCAGGGGTGCCAGGCGCGCGCCTCAGGGCCGGTCCGGTCGAGAGTCGTGGCGAGCAGGGTTCCGCCGATCTCGACGCTCTCCGCGATCTCCGCGGCGGACGCGTTCTCGTCCATGGCGAGGCGCAGCGCGACGTAGCGGTCGGTGGGCTGGGCGATGAGCAGCGCGGCGTACCCGATGACGGCTTGCGACAGATGGGAAACCGTCTCCAGACAGCTCCAGGTCAGCTCGCCGGCCGGCCGTGACCAATCCCCCTCGCATTTCTCGAGAAGCGCACTGCCGTCTGCCGCGGCCGCCAGGACCAGTTCGTTCCATGTGTCAGTCATTCCGCCCATGGTGCCACCCGCTCGTAGCAGTGCCATATGGAGCGCCCATTGACTGGTAATCAGTCTGTAATCCGCCTGTAATCGGCGGCACATCGCGTAATTCCGGATCGGCGCGAGCGGCCGTTACCGCGGCATGACTGTCTTTTGCCCGTCACGCGAGTTGCCATCAGTAGCGTGTGCCGCAGAAGCCGTAATGATCGTCCAACAGGAGAACCGAGTGGGCTCACAAGAAGAATTGGAAACCGTCCTCGACGCTGTCCGGGACGTCGTGCCCGCGCTGCGCGGCAACGGTCAGGAGGCCGAGGAACGGCGCTGGATACCGGAGGAGAACATCCACCTTCTGGAGAAGGCCGGGGTGTTCCGCGCCGCGGTGCCCCGGAAGTACGGCGGCCTCGACTTCGACGTGGCCCAACAGGCCAGGGTCATCTCGGAGGTCGCCCGTGGGTGCCCCTCCACCGGCTGGCTCGCCATGGTGTGGCTGACCAGCACCTGGGCCGCGACGCTCTATCCCGACCAGGCCCAGGACGAGGTGTTCACCGGCGGCTCCACCCGCGTGTCCATCGTCTTCGCACCCACCGGCACACTCGAACCGGTCGAGGGTGGCTACCGCCTCGACGGCGCCTGGCGCTTCAACTCCGGTGTCCGGGGCGCGGACTGGGACCTGCTCGCCGCGATGGTGAAGCGGCCGGACGGGACGGAGGAGGAGCTGGTCGCCCTGGTGCCGACGGACGAGCTCACCATCGCCGACGACTGGCGGGTCTCCTCGGGCGCCGGCACCGGTAGCTCCACGTCGACCGCCACTAACGTGTTCGTCCCGGCGCACCGGGTGGTCTCCCTGGAGGAGGCGATGGAGAGCGCGACCGGCGAGCGCTCCAACACCGGTGCCACCGGCCGCAACTACGGGCTGCTCGGCTACGTACTATCCGGTGTCGCGGCAACCTTCATCGGTATCGCGCGCGGTGCGTACGAGCTGTTCCTGGAACGGCTGCCCGGACGCGGCATCACGTACACCGAGTGGACGGAGCAGAGCCTGCATCCGGTCACCCAGCTCCAGGTCGCCACGGCAGCCAACAAGATCGACGCGGCGGTGGCGCTCTCCGACCGGTGGCAGGAGGTGCTGCAGCGGGCCGCCGACGCGGGTGAGCAGCCGACGTACGAGCAGAAGGCGATCATCCGCGGCCGGACGGCCTACGCGGCACAGATGTGCAAGGAGGCCGTCGAGGAGCTGTTCGCCGCGAGCGGTGGCTCGGTCATCCGCTCCGACGTGGCTCTGCAGCGCTTCCACCGGGACATCCAGGGCTTCTCGCTGCACGCCCTGGTGCAGTTGGGAGCCAACCTGGAAGTGCAGGGGCGCGTGCTGATGGGCAAGGAGCCCGGCACCTACTTCCTCTGATCCCGGCTCCCGGCCCGATAGCCGGCACATGGGAAGGCCCGGGCCGATGTGGCGGCCCGGGCCTTCCCATGCGAGCGGCCCTGGACGAACGGTGTGCTCGTCTCGGATCCCGGACGGTGCCTACTTCTGCGGCGTACGGAACAGCTCGATCATGCTCGCGTAGCTGTTCTTCATGTGTCCGGCGGCGACCGTGCGCTCCATCAGGCCGTTGACGAACGCCGGCAGTTCCGCGTTGACGCCCTGCGCCGCGCTCTCGTGGAGCAAGTGCTTGGCCGCGCCGATGTGCACCTCCATCGTCGCGTCGTTCGCCGGGTACACCCCGTCCTTGGCGTCGATCTGGCCCGCGTAGTCGGTGGCGAACATCTTGACGGTGTCCAGCCACTGGGCGGCCCACGGCAGGAACGCGGAGGCCTCCACCCCCGCGGTACCCAGCAGCGCCGCGCCCTGGAGGAAGCTGTTCAGGGTTCCCCACATGACACCCAGAAGAGCCACGTCGTACAGCGGTGCGAGGGCGTGGTCCTCACCGAGGTGGGTGGTCCTGCCCCCGAGCAGCGAAAGCGTCTCACTGTGCTGCTCGAACGCCTTCTGCGGACCGGCGTAGAAGATGACGGACTCGGGCGCGCCGATGGCCGGCGGCACCGTCATGATGGCGCCGTCCAGGTAGTCGAAGCCCTGCTTCGCGGCCCATTCGGCGTTGGTCCGCGCCTGGTCCGAGGAACCGGACGACAGGTTGACCAGCACCTTGCCCGCCAGGGCATTGCCCAGGGGGTCCAGCACGTCGTGCAGCACATCGTTGTCCGACACGCAGACGACGATCAGACCGGCCGCTGCCACTGCCTCGGCGGGCGTGGCGGCGAGCACCGCGCCCTGCGCCACGAGACCCTCGGCCTTCCCGGCCGAGCGGTTCCAGACGGTAGTCGGGTGACCGGATTTCACGAACGCGGCCGCCAGGGCCTGCCCCATCAGCCCCAGGCCGATGACTGTCACTGGTGAACGGTCGTTGCCCGCCATTTTCCAACTCCTCTGATTCATACGGAAGGGCGGTAAACGCATCTGCGGCCGACCGATTGCCCTTTCCGTATCTCGATCTGTCACCTCATCAAAGCAGGAGGGTGGAATGAACGGTTCACGTCTGTGGCACTGGCCGGTAATCGCCGGGTAATCACTGGTTCATCGGTCTTCGGAATATCCGTGCTGCCCGCGGGCTTCGAGGGCCCGGAACGCACTTGACCAGTGCCTTCCCCGCCGAGGAAGCTTCGGAATCGGAGCCGGGGGAATGCCGGTTCGGCGACAAGGCGCGGGGAGAAGACGGGAATGACGGCACTCACCGATGTCCGACCGGAACCAGCCGATCCCGCCTGGCGGCCGCCGCCCGGCAGCCGTCGGCCCGCCCTGTGGCTGCTGCGGCAGGCCGCCCATCGGACGGACATGCCGCCCCTCGGGGAGCTCGACGCCGCGGAGCGGACCAGGGCGGCGCGCTTCGTCCACGCTCCGGACAGCGCCCTGTACGCGGTGGCCCATGTGGCGCTGCGCCGGGTGCTGGCGGCGTATCTACGGATCAGCCCCGCCGATGTACGTTTCGCCCGGGACAGCTGCCCCAGCTGCGGCGGCCCGCACGGCCGTCCGGTCCTTGACGGGGCGTCACCGCGCACACTGCACTTCTCGCTGTCCCACAGCCCCGGTCTGGTGCTGATCGCCGTCGCAGAAGCCCCGGTGGGGGTCGATGTGGAACGCGTGCGGTCGTCCGAAGCGGCGGCCATCCTCGTTCCGTCCCTGCACCCGGCCGAACGGGCGGAGCTGGCGCGGCTGCCCGACGAGCAGCTGCCGATGGCGGTGTGCTGTCTGTGGACCCGCAAGGAGGCGTACCTGAAGGGCATCGGCACCGGGCTCTGCCGGGAGCTGGACGCGGACTGCCTGGGGGAGCGGGCGGGGGTCGAGGGCCCCGCCGGCTGGACGGTCCGCAATGTGCACTGCGGTCCCGGGCAGCGCTCGCACGCCGCCGCTGTCGCGCTGCCGGCCGCCGCCCCGGAGCCGGTGCTCGGGCTGTTGCCCGACCTCTACGCCTACGCCGCGCCAGCGGTTCACGAGCTGGGCGGGCTCAGCGCTCCGACAGCTCCGGCCGGCCGAACCGGCCGTTGACGAACAGCAGTCCGCTGCCGCCTTCGCCCTGGCCGGCCTCCAGGACGGTGCCGATGAAGATGGTGTGGTCGCCGAAGGAGTGCGCTGCGGTCAGTTCGCACTCCAGCCAGGCCACCGACCCCGACAGCAGCGGCGCCCCGGTGTGGTGGCCGGGCCGCCACTCCACACGGTCGAACTGCGCCGCTCCCAGCGTGCGGTCCTTGTCGGCGAAGTGCCGGGCCACATGCTCTTGGTCGGCACCGAGTATGTTCACGGCGAAACGGCCCGCGTCGGTGAGCGCACGGTGCATCACCGCGCCGTGCCCCACGCTGCAGAGCACCGACGGGGGATCGAGGGAGACCGAACTGAAAGCGTTCGCCGTCATGGCGTGCAGATGTTCCCGGCCCACGGTGATCACTGTGACCCCGGTCGCGAATCGGGACATCACCTCCCTCAGCTGGGCAGGGCCCACCGGGCGCTGCCCGGACTCCGTAGCGGGGTCGATTTCAGTGGACGCGGGATTCATGCCACCTTCTCCGAATTGGTTGCACGGGGCATATCGGCCTGTTCCCGTACGGAACAAGGGCCGACGATCGTCAACGTACCGGCGCCTCCCCGGTCGGCCTCCACCGTCGGGTAACCGACCTCCCTCGTGGGACGGCAGCCCCTGTGTGACTCCGCGATGACTGACTATTGACCCCGCGGGCGCACCCTGTGGCCATGGAACGGGAAATCTTCAACGAAACAGTCCCCGCTGAGCCGGAACTGGCCGAGCCCTATCTGCGCGAGGTGCTCGGCAGCGCGGGCCTCGCTGTCGAGTACGTCCGCGCCGAGGCCAACACCCTCTTCCGGCTGGGTGAGGACGGCTCCGAGATACCGGTGGTGGACTTCGCCGGCGGTTACGGCTCCGTGCTGCTCGGGCACAACCACCCGGAGATCGTGCGGCGAGCGCAGGAGCTCCTGGCCGCGGGTACCCCGGTGCACGCGCAGTTTTCCCGGCACCCGTACGCCAACCGCCTCGCGGCGGAACTCAACAGGATCGCGCACCGGGAACTGGGCACTGACGAGCCGTACTTCGCCATCTTCGCCAACACCGGCGCCGAGGCCGTGGAGGCGGCGGTCAAGCACGCCGAGCTGGACCGGATGATGCGCGTGGCGGCGCTGCGGGCGGAACTGGACGCCGAGGTGGAGCAGGCCCGTACGGCGGTGGCGGCCGGCTCGGCAATTCTCGCCGAGCGGGTGTGGGCCCGCCTGGGAACGGAGGTGCCGACGGACAGCGGCCGGGCCTTCGAGGCGCTGGTGGCCGAGCTCACCCTCAGGAACACCGATCAGCTCTCCCGGCCGCCGCTGTTCCTCGCGTTGGAAGGCGGATTCCACGGAAAGCTGGCTGCCAGCGTGCAGCTGACCCACAACGAGGGATATCGCGCCCCGTTCAAGGGGCTCGCGGCGCAGGCCAGATTCGTCCCGCCCGGCCGCCCCGATCTGCTCAAGGACATCCACGCTGAGGAGCGGGGCCTCCTGCTCGGCCTGACCGTTTCGGACGGCAGGGTGGAGCTCGTGGAACGCGAGTTCCCGGTCTTCTGTGCCTTCCTGGTGGAACCAATTCAGGGCGAGGGCGGCATCCATGTGCTGTCGGAAGCATTCGCCGAGGAGATTCAGCGCTTCTGCCAGGAGATCGATTGCCCGGTGGTGGTCGACGAGATCCAGTCCGGTATGGGCCGCACCGGCACCCTGTTGGCGAGCTCACGCCTCGGGCTGCGCGGCGACTACTACACCCTGGCAAAGACCCTGGGCGGCGGAATCGCCAAGACGTCCGTGATGCTGGTGCGGGAGGCCCGCTACCGCAAGGAATTCGAGATCGTGCACAGCTCGACCTTTGCCAAGGACAGTTTCTCCTGCCACATTGCGCTCAAGGTCCTCGAACTGCTGGAAGAGAACGATGGAGCCGCCTACCTGCAGGCAGAGGAGCGGGGTGAGGCGCTCCGCACCATGCTCGAATCCGTAGGCTCGGACTTCCCCGACGTCGTCAAGGACGTCCGGGGCAGGGGGCTCATGCTCGGCCTGGAGTTCCATGACCAGTCGGGTTCCCCCTCGCCGGTTATCCGCGACGCCGCCGGTGGCGGACTCTTCGGCTACGTACTCGCCGGTCATCTGCTGCGACGGCACAGTGTCCGTACCTTCCCGACGGCCAGTTCCGTCAACACCCTGCGGTTCGAGCCGTCGATCCGGCTCACCGATGATGAAATCGCACAACTGGCGGCGGGTCTGCGGGACATCTGCGAAGTGCTGCGGGAGAATGCCGGGGAACGTCTCACGGACACTTCGACCCACTGACCGAGCCCACCGAGTGGGTCGCGCCCGCACAACAGGCGTCGGCATAAAGGGGTTTGCCGATTCCGTCAGTCTCTTCGACAATGGTGATCATGGTTTAGTAGTGTGCCGGGGATTTGAGCGGGGGGTTCATGAAGTTTCGGCTGTTGGGGCCATTGGAAGTCGAGGCCGGCAACGAGCTGGTGGAACTGGGTGGGAAACGACAAAGGGCGGCTCTCGCATTTTTGTTGCTCCACGCCAATACAGTCGTTTCCACCAGCCAGTTGCTCGACGCGCTGTGGACCGCCGATCGGGTCCCCCTGACGGCACGGAAGATCTTGCAGAACGCCGTATGGCGACTGAGGTCCACGCTCGCCCGCCATGCGGGCGGCACGAACGCCCCCGAACTGATCACGCGCGCTCCGGGCTACATGGTGCGGGTACGACCCGAACAGGTCGATCTGCTGGTCTACCAGCAACGGGCGGCCGAGGGCCGGGCCGCACTGGCGGCCGGCGACCCGTACATGGCCAGCAAGGTGCTGCACGAGGCCCTTTCGCTGTGGCGCGGACCGGCCCTCGCCGACCTGGTGGAAGACGGCATCGCCTGGCCGGATCTCATCGCGGTGCAGAAGAAGCACCTCGATCTCCTGGAGGACCGCTTCGAGGCGGAGCTGGCCTGCGGGGGGCATCAGACCGTACTGCGGGAACTGGAGGCGTTCGTCGAGGCCGAACCGCTGCGTGAGCGGGCTTCCCAGCAGCTCATGCTGGCGCTGTACCGGTGCGGCCGGCAGGCCGAGGCGCTGGGCGTTTACGGCCGGGTGCGCACGGCCCTCGTCGAGGGACTCGGGCTGGAACCGGGTCGCCAGATGCAGCTGCTGCAGCAATCGGTCCTCACCCAGGATCCGGCGCTCGACCTGGCACCCGACGTACGGCGGCGTGAGGAAACCCTCGGCGTCGGCACGACGGTGTCACCGGCCCCCGCCCCCGCCGCGGGGTTGCCCCCGGTGGCCGAAACACCACGAGCCTCTCAGGCGGATGTGAAGGCCGGCTCGGACGCGGTCGGCGGGATGCGAGGAGCACACCGGCCCGCGAGCATCCTGCTGCTCCGTTTCACTCTCGGCGCGGAGTTCGACCCGCTCCCTCCCGAGGACGCCGACCGGGTGCTCGACGCGGTCTCCCATCTGGCCCGCGAGAAGATCGAGGAGTTCGGTGGCCGCGCCGCCGCTTCCATCGGCTCCGTACAGCTGGGCCTCTTCGAGGAGCGCCCGGACCTGCTCGACAACGCAGAGCGAGCGGTTCGCGCCGCCTGCGCCGTCCGGGACCTGCTCGGCATCTCGGTCGGCCCGCTGGCCCCGACCGCTCCGGTGGTGGTCGGCCTGGCCGTGCAGGCTGCGGTGACCACCGGGGACGCAGTGGTCTGCCACTGGCCCGTCGTGCGGACCGTACAGCCGTGGATCGGCGGCGACGTCGTCGATGCGTGTCAGGAGATGCTGGAGCAGGCACCGCCTGGTGAGGTGCAGGTGTGCGACGAGACCCGCCGGTCGACCGGCCCGCTCGTCACGTACCACCGTGTCCGGAGGTCTCCGGCGAAGTGGCAGGTACGCACGGTCGGCCGGAGCACCGATCTGTCCGAGGACCGCGACGCGGCGCCCGACGGAGTCGGGCGTGAGGGTGAACTGCAGTTGATGACCGGCCTGTTACGGCGATCGCGGGACCGGCGCAGGCCTCACCTCATCACCGTGCTGGGCGACTCCGGTTTCGGCAAGACGCGGCTGCTGATGGAATTCCAGCGCCGGGTCATGGAGGAGCCGGACACCGCGATGGTGCTGGCCGCCGGCGTGCCGCGCCAGGGCGGCGGCAGTGCGCTGTCCGCACCGGCCGAGATGCTCGCCGCGTACTGCGGCATCACCGGCCAGGACACGGCAGACTCGGCGGGCCGCAAGGCCCGGGAGACGGTCGTACGGCTCACCGGCTGCGAGGAGACCGGCGAGCGGATGCTGTCGCTCCTCCATGCGCAGAGTGTCCCGGACCCGGGCAGGCACGGCGGGCCCGGCAGCCGCGAAGTCCTCACGCTGTGGCGGGACGTCCTGCTGGAGGCCGCGCGCGAGCAGCCTCTGGTCCTGATCTGGGACGATCTGCACCGCGCCGACGACCTGTTGCTGGAGGTTGTGGAGCAGCTGGCCGACGACCACGCCGACGTCCCGTTGCTGAACGTCGTCGGTGCCCACACCCGGCTGCTCGAGCGGCGCCCCGCCTGGGCGGGTGGCCGGCACCATATGATGACCATCAGTCTCGCCCCCATCTCGGGCGACGCGGTCGACCGGTTGCTGCAGTCGCTGCTCGTCCCGGACGACAACACGGACGTCGCCTAGTGTCCTGCGCCGGAGATCCGTCGGCAGAAACGGGCCCATGCGCGGATGTTGTGGGCGGCCGCCCCGGCCGGGGCACGATCAACTACTGACGCAGGACACTGTGTTCGCATCAGTGCCTGGCAATGACCAGCAGACGAAGGCGGCTGCTGTCTGCGGGGGGTGATGCTGGACGGGCGGCGCAAGTCCGTGCAGTCGATGGTCGGACGGATGTGTCGTTGCCCAAGGACGGCCGGATGCCGGTGGCAGTCGCCCACCAGTCTGCGGCGCGCTGGGCAAGCAGGCCAACTGCCAGTTCGCGGTGAACGCGCACGCGGTCACCGACACCGCGTCCTTCCCGCTGCAGTCGCGCCTGTTGCGTCAATGGGACTGGGCCGCCGATGCCGAGCGTCGGCACAAGACCGCGATGCCCCAGGATGTCGGGCACCGGGAGAAGTGGCGACTGGGCCTGGACTCCTTGGACGAGCCGGCCGGATGGGGCATGGTGCCGCCCGTGGTGGTGGCCGGCGGCCGGCTACCGGCAGATCCCCGACTTCCGGGCCGCACTGGGCGACCGGGGGATCCTGCTGCGCACCCCGGCCGGACGCCGCGGCGGCGGAGCCGCCCACGCTCCGCGCGGCTCTGTCTCCGCCGGGCAAAGACCACGGCACCGGCCGACGGCGCCGCCTCGCTCAGGCCCCGCTCACCGGCCCCGCGTACGGCCCGGCGTCGCACCCGGGCGTGGGGAGCGGACCGCCCGCGCGACCGCGCGCAGCGCCTCCCCGCTCGCCGGATGACCCGAGGGCAGAGCGGCGGCCGCACACTCCAGGAGCAGCGTCGCCGCCACGAACCGCTGCTCAGCGTCGAGCAGCGCGTCCTTGGCGTAAGACGGTTGCCCGGGATGGGCGGCGGCGCGCAGGGCTTCGCGGGCCCAGCCCGAGAGAGCGGGCCGGGACACGCGCCGCGTCACCCCCGCCGCGGTCAGCGCCGCAGGCAGCGCCGCCTCGAAACGGCGCAGCACGGCGGCGGCCTTCCTGTTCAGCAGACCCGCCGCGGCAGCCGCACGTGGTTCCGGGTCGGACACGGCCGACGGCTCGGCGGCCGGAAGTGGCTGTGGGGCACCAGCCGCCCACCGGACCCCCTGCCCCGCTCCACGGCGGTCCACGGCTCTGGCCCGGCGCAGCCCGGCCCCCAGGGCCTCCACGAATTCTCTGCCCACGAGCGCGGCCAGCGCGGTGGCGGGGTCCTGCGGCGCCGGTCGGGGCGCGGGACGAGGGGAGTGAACGGTTTCCTTCATGACGCCAGCGAAGCAAGTCCCGTACTCAACCGTCCCATTCACCGGTCATCGCCCGGCGTGCCGCCTCGCGAACGGTTCATGACCACGCAGTGCCCGTGCCCAGCGCGGTCCCCGGAGCCGTACAGGCCGGCTTCGCACCGCCCCACGGAGCGGTGAGTACCGGCCACCCGGCCAGATGCGGAAGCGCCGAACCCGCGTCGGGCAGCCGATCCAGGGTCAGGGTGCCCGCGTGGCGCTGTCCGCTGCCCCAGAAGGGATGTCGCTCCAGCAGTTCCGGACGTGCGCAGACCACCACGAGCAGCGGGGCGTCCTGGGCCGAGGAGGCCAGTTTCTCGATGCAGTCC
The DNA here is from genome assembly GCF_042888505.1 of Streptomyces sp. NPDC002870. Lineage (NCBI taxonomy): Bacteria > Bacillati > Actinomycetota > Actinomycetes > Kitasatosporales > Streptomycetaceae > Streptomyces > Streptomyces sp. NPDC002870. The sequence continues at coordinate 116,717 of NZ_JBIAPW010000021.1, read as the reverse complement.
AGCATCTCCTCGTCGGCCATGTGCACATCGTCGAAGCACAGCACCAGAGGCTGCTTCCGCGCCAGCAGCACCATCATCTCCCGCCAGCCGGCGAGCACTTGGGTCAGATCCCGTTCCTGGACGGCCAGCCCCAACAGCGGGCGCAGACAGCGAAGAAGCCGCTCGGCGGTCGTCCCCTGGCCTGCCAGCCTGCGCACGACCTGGGTCAGCCGTGCGTCCGCAGCGGCCTCGGGCAGCCGGCAGCAGGCGGCCAGCATGTCCCGCGCGATGCGCAGGGTGCCGGCGGGACCGGTGTCCTCTCCGGGCGCCCGCACCACGCGTACCTGCGGTGACTGCTGGGCGACCCGGGCCTCGAACTGAGCCACCAGCCGGGACTTGCCCACATGCGGTTCCCCCAGGATCGTGATCAGGTGCGGAGCGTCGTGGCGCCGTGCACGGTCCAGCAGGCCCGTCAGGACGGCCAACTCGTACTCACGGTCGACAGGGGCATCCCGCAGGACGCCCGGTCCGTCGCCGGCCGCACGCAGTCCGCACACCCGCCGCACATCGCCGACCCCATCCGGTTGCTGGAGACGCTGGTGGCGCACCCATACCTCCGTGGCCCGCGTGGCTGCCCCGCTGACGTACACCTCGCCGGTCGGCACCACGTGCAGCAGAGCCTGGGCGTCGTCGAGCAGCCGGCCGACGACACTCACGGGTGCGGTGGGATCGTGGGGGTGGTGACGGACCAGCGCGGTCCCCTCGGTCACGACCGCCTGGAAGGCGGGCCCCTGCGACCCGCGGAGCCGTTCTCGCACGGCGAGCGCCGCCCGCACAGCACCGACGGAGGCCACGGAGTCGTCCTCAGGCAGCCCGAACAGGGCCACGGAGAGGTAGCCGAGGGAGCCGACCAGCCTGCCGCCGAACTCCTCGACGGCCTGCGCGACCGCGGTGACCGCCTCGTGCAACGCGTTCTCGAGACCGGGGCCGAACGCGGCGGACTCGCCGGTGAAGCCGGTGCGGACCAGGAGCACACTGACCGTCCTGCGCTCGGTTGTCGGCCTGTCGGCCGGCCTCGCGGTCCCAGAGCCGTCGACAGCCTTAGTCGCGGGCCGTTGTGCAAGGGGCGGCTGCGGCCGCGGCTCGGGACGCAGCGGTCGTACGGCGGCGAGGACCGGCTCCTCGTCCACCGCCGGCCGCGCGGGAGGTGCCAGCGCCACATCGTGGTTGAGGATGTTCTGCTGCAGCGTCTGGAGGTCACGGGAGGGCTCGAGACCGTACTCCTCCACCAGCGCACGGCGGACCCTGCTGAACACACTCAGGGCCTCCGCCTGACGCCCGCACCGGTACAGGGCGAGCATCAGCTGTCCGCTCAGCCGCTCCCTCAGCGGCTCCTCCTCGGCCAGCGACACCAGCTCACCCAGGACGGTGTGGTGGCGGCCGCACAGCAGTTCCGCCTCGAAGCGGTCCTCCATGACATCGAGCCGGAGCTGGCGCAACGCGGTCAGCTCCGGCCAATCGACCCCGTGTTCGGCGAGATCGGCCAGGGCCGGCCCCCGCCACTCCCCAAGAGCGTCACGCAGCAGCGCCGCCGCCCGCTCCGGCTCTCCCATGGCCATCCCGGCCCGTCCTTCGGCGACCCGCCGGTCGAAGCGGTTCGCGTCGAGCCGGTCGGGATTGATGCGCAGCATGTAACCCGGCGCCTGGGTCAGCAGTTCCGGGCACTCGATCGTGGCCGGACCACGATTGTTCGACGCCTCGGAAAACATGGCGCGCAGGCTCCACACGGCGTTCTGCACGATCTTTCGCGCCGTCGCCGGACGGTTCTCCTCCGGCCACAGCGCGCCGAGCATCTCACTGGTGGCCACCACCCGGTTGGCGCGCAGTAGTAACAAGCCCAGTGCGGTGCGCTGCTTGAACCCCCCCAGCGCCACCGGCCGGCCACCCACCTGTACTTCCATCGGGCCCAGAATTTTGAATTCCACCCTTGTTCCCCCCTGATTTTGAGCTGTCGATCCAACGGGCCTGCGGTCCTCGTGTCTCAGGGAGAGACCGGCGACACGTGATGTGCGCGCGCGGCGGCCCCGGCCGGGCCACGTGCCCCCGCACTCATCCGGTCCACGATCGCCTCGGCCACCTCGTCGAGTTGCTCTCCCAGGTAGAAGTGGCCCCCGGGAAAGACGCGCACCTCACAGTCGAGCGAGGTGTGTTCGCCCCACCCGGCCACCGTCGCGATCGGAACCACCGGGTCCGCGTCCCCGACGAAGACGCTGATCGGTGAGTTCAGCGGCGGGCCAGGCTGCCAGCCGTAGGAGGCGAGCGCCCCGTAGTCGGCCCGCAGCGCCGGCAGGGCCATGGCGACGAGTTCGGGGTCGTCGAGCACCGCGCTGTCGGTACCCCCCAGGGCGCGCACGGCGGCCAGGATGGACTGGTCGCCGTCGAGCATGTCGTGCCGGTCGGGCCGTGGCCCAGGGGCACTGCGGCCGGACAGGATGAGCCGTAGCGGAGCGGCCGCGTCCCGCTCCCGCAGCGCGCGGGCCGTCTCATAGGCGACGACCGCGCCCATGCTGTGGCCGAAGAACGCGTATGGCCGGTCGGCTCCGGCCATCAGGTGTTCGGCGATGCGGCCGGCGAGCGCCGTGATGTCCCGCTCCGGAGTCTCGCGTCTGCGGTCCTGGCGACCGGGGTACTGCACCATGAGCACGTCGAGGTGTGGCGACAGCAGGCGCCACAGCCCCGCGTAGCTGCTGGCCGCACCGCCCGCGTGCGGAAAACAGATCAGTCTCGGGCCGTCGGGTCCGGGGTCGCCGAACCGTCTGAACCACTGGCTGTCCATGGCGTTTCTCACTTTCTCTCGCACAGATCGCCGGTGGGTGCGTAGGGCTCGGCCGCACGTGCCCGGCGCATCGCCCGGGCCCACCAGCCGAGCCGGTCGAGCATGACGAGCGCCGCTTTCTCACCGGCCTCGCTGTCGATCGGACGCCCCTCGGAGTCGAAGCAGTCCCAGTAGTCGTGGAAGCTCACGGTCTCCTGGACGGTGATGGCATGGGCCTCCGCGAACACCTGGCGCAGTTGGGCGACGGCGCACAGCCCGCTCGATGCGCCCCCATAGGAGACGAAGGCGACCGGCTTGGCGCGCCACTCCTCGTCGTACCAGTCGATGGCGTTCTTCAACGAGGCCGGAAAACTCTGCTTGTACTCGGGTGTCACCACCGCGAACGCATCCGCCGCGGCCAGCCACGGAGCCAGGTCCAGTACCGCCTGCGGCTTGCGGGCACCGGGCTCGCTGGACATCACATCCGGCAGCCAGGCGGTGGCGAGGTCGATGACGTCGACGTCGAAGTCCTGGCGCAGCCGGGCCCGGGAGGCGAGCCATTCGGCGGCGACCGGCCCGAACCGTCCCTGCCGGATGCTGCCGATGACAATCACGAGCCGCAGTCGGTCGCTGTCGCCCATCCCTCTTCCCATCCGTATCCGTCCGCCGTGCGCCGTTCGATGAGCCGGGCCCGGCCGAGCATCACTGTGTGGCATATGACTTCGGGTTCGCTTCGGGTTCGCTTCGGGACCGCCCGTATGCCCCTCGTACCACCGTGACCTGCATAACTGCACGTGTTCCGAGGAGTTGGCTGAGTTACTGTGAGTGCATGGAATTCGGGGTGTTGGGGCCGTTAGAGGTATGGGCGACGGAGGGGAGACCCGTCCGTGTGCCCGAGGTGAAGGTCCGCGCCTTGCTTGCCGACCTGCTCGCCCACAGCGGGCAAGTCGTTCCCTCCGACCGGCTGATCGAGGATCTGTGGGGCGCTTCGACGTACCCCGCCAACCCCTCCGCGTCCCTCCAAGCCAAGGTCTCCCAGTTGCGGCGCGCGCTGGAGGACGCCGAACCCGGCGCGCGTCAGCTGATCGTGCACAAGGCTCCGGGATACGCTCTCCAGGCGCCGGGCGAATCGGTGGACACCGAGCGCTTCCGGTCCCTGGTGGCGCGAGCCCGTGGCACCGAGGACCCGCGGACGAAGGCCGCCGTGCTCACGGACGCGCTGGCACTGTGGCGGGGGCCGGCGTTCGCCGATTTCGCCGACGAACCGTTCGTACAGGCGGCGGCCGCCGGGCTGGAGGAGGAGCGGCTCACCGCCGTGGAGGAGCACGCGGAGGCCTGTCTCGAACTCGGCGAGCACAGCGTACTGATCGGTGAGCTCGGCACCCTGGTGGCCACCTATCCGCTCCGGGAGCGGCTGCGGATGGCGCAGATGCGCGCGCTCTACCAGGCCGGGCGCTCCTCCGAGGCGCTCGACAGCTATGCGGACCTGCGATACCGACTCGATCAGCAGCTCGGACTCGCTCCCGGTCCTGCCATCAGCGAACTCCAGCAAGCCGTCCTGCGCCACGACCCGGGACTCCAGCACCTCGGCCGAACGCCGCAGAACCCGTCCGGCAACCGGCCCCGGACCAATGTGCCCGCTCCGGGGAATCCGCTGGTGGGACGGGAGGCGGAGATCGCCGAGGGACGCCGGCACGTGATGCGGCACCGCCTGGTCACCCTCACCGGGCCCGGCGGAGTCGGCAAGACCCGGCTCGCCGTGGCCACGGCCAGGGAGCTGAACGGCGAATTCCCCGACGGTGTCTGGCTGGCGGAGCTGACCGGAGTCGGCGGCTTGGAACGGACCGCGGACCCCGGCCCGCTCGCCGAACTGATCATGGCGGTCCTCGGCGTCCGCGAGGACTCCGGTGCCGCGGCCTTCGCGGAGCAGACCCCCGACGGCTCCCTGCGCCGGCTGGCCGGGGCGCTGGCCCCGCGCCGACTGCTCTTGGTGCTGGACAACTGCGAGCATGTCGTCGACGCGGTGGCGGAACTGGTCGGCGTACTGCTGGAGAACGCACCGGACATCAAGATCCTGGCAACCAGTCAGGAACCGCTGCGCATCCCGAGCGAGACGGTCTGGCCGGTAGGGCCGCTCAGCCTGCCGGCGCCGGGCGACGGCATGGCCGCGGTGGAGAGCTCCAGCGCCGTGCAGCTGTTCGTCGGGCGGGCCACCGCCGTCGACCCGGGCTTTGTGCTCGACGCGACCACAGCCCCCCAAGTGGCGGACATCTGCCGTCGGCTCGACGGCATGCCCCTCGCGCTCGAACTCGCGGCCACCCGGGTACGGGCTCTGGGGAGCCATGAGCTGCTGGAGCGTCTCGACGACCGGTTCCGGGTGCTCAACAGCGGCTACCGGGGCGCCCCGCGGCGCCAGCAGACGCTCCAGGCGACGATCGACTGGAGCTGGAGCCTGCTCGGTGAGCAGGAGCAGACGGTGTTGCGCCGACTGGCTGTGCACGCCGAGGGCTGCACGCTGCAGGCCGCGGAGGAGATCTGCGCGGGTCCCGAGGTGACGGCCGACCAGGTGCTGGACATCCTGGCCCGGCTGGTGGACCGTTCCCTGGTCATCAGGGTCGACGGCCCCGCCGGACCGCGATACCGCCTGCTCGAGTCGGTGGCGGCCTACACCCAGCAGAAGACGCAGGAGGCGGGCGAGGCGACGGAGCTGTCGCAGCGCCACCTGAGCTACTACACCGAACTGGCTGAACGGGCCCGACCGCATCTGCACGGCCGTAACCAACGGCGGTGGCTGCAGCTGTTGGACGCGGAATCGGCCAACTTCCAGCGGGCCTTGGAGGGGGCCAGGCGGGCCGGCTCGGCCCAGTGGGTGCTGCGGCTGGCCAACGCCCTGGCCTGGTACCGGTTTCTGCGCGGACGGCTGGGCGAGGGGTGCCGGGCGCTGGCGACGGCGCTGAGCACCAAGGGATACGCGCCTGCCACCGACCGGGCCGAGGCGGCTACTTGGCACACGGGGCTGAACATGCTGCTGGGCGGGGGATGTGCGGTTGCTCCGGACGACCCGGGGGGCGACAAGCAGTTGGAACGCACGGCGGGCCGCGCCAGGGCGGATTGGTTCCTGGGCTTCGCCCAGTGGAGCCTGGGAGCGCTGTCTGCGGGTGAGGAACAGGTGAACGGCGCGCTGGCCGATTTCCGCGCGCTGCGTGACGCATGGGGGGTGGCGGCCGCGATGAGCACCAGAGCCGCCCTCGCCATGGCCCGCGGCGACCTGGAAGCGCTTCGCAGCAATGCCCTGGAGGCCCGCCTGCACTTCGCCCAACTTGGCGACGCTTGGGGTCAGTTGAAGGTGACCGAGGTGCTGAGTGTACTGGCGGAGATCAACGCCGACTACGAACACGCGACCCGGCTTCACCACGAGGGCCTACGGATCGCCGAATCGCTCGAACTGTGGTCCGAGGTGTCTCGCAAGCTGTCCGGTCTGGGGCGTATCGCCCTGCTGATGGAACGGTACGCCGAGGCGGACGAGTTCCACGCGCGGGCACTGCGGCTGGCGGTGGAGCAGGGCAACCGGCCGGTGGAGCAGTTCGCCGAGCTGGGGCTGGCGCTCGGCGCCCGGCGGCAAGGCCGGCTGGAGACCGCCGAGCGGCATCTGTGGCCGTGGCACGAGTGGAACCGCAGCCGCGGCGCAGTCACCGGGCTGGCACTGGTACTGGCCGAACTCGGTTTCGTCGCCGAGCAGCGCGGTGACGTGGACTCGGCTCTCGCACTGCACCAGAAGGGGCTCACCGCGGCCCGGGCGACCGGCGATTCGCGAGCCGTCGCGCTCGCGCTGGAGGGGCTCGCCGGGGCGCACGCCCTTGCGGGCCGGCACGCCAGGGCCGCACGGCTGCTGGGCACCGCGGGGGCGACCCGCAGCGGCTCTGGGGCTCCGCTGCCGCCTGCCGAGCGCGGCGACGTGGACCGGATCTCGTCGCATATCCGCAGGGAACTCGGGGACAGTGCCTTCAGCGCGGCACTGAAGGAGGGGGAAGCGGTGGACCACATGGCCACAGCGGACGACGAGGAGCGGTTCGCCATCGTGCACGGCCTCGAATGACTTCGTGGTCCGCTCCGCGGTGGCCGTCGACTATCGGCCGAACCGGCGTTCCGTACCTTGCGCCGTGATCTACTCGCGGCATGAGAAACAGTGGTGAACGCGGACCCTTTCTGATCATCGGAGGCACCGGAAAGACCGGGCGACGGGTGGCGGACCGGCTGCGCCGGTCAGGCCAGGACATCAGAATCGCCGCCCGCTCGGCACCGACGAGATTCGACTGGTTCGACGAAGCCACCTGGGAAGCGGCGGTGTCCGGCGCCGCCGCCGTCTATCTGGTCGACGCGCAGGACGAGCGCGCCGCCGAACGCATGCGCGTGTTCGCGCCGTTCGCCGTGAAGCACGGTGTCACACGCCTGGTGCTGCTCTCGGCGCGAGGCTGGGAGGACTCCGGCGATCCCGGAATGCTGGCCACCGAGAACGCGCTCAAAGGCTCGGGCGCCGACTGGACGATTCTGCGCCCGACCTGGTTCATGCAGGGCTTCACCGAGGACGAGACGCTGTGCGCGCCGGTGCGCGCCGGAGAGGTCAGACTGCCGTCGGGGGACGGTCTGGAGCCGTTCATCGACGCCGAGGACGTCGCGGAGGTCGCGGCCGCCGTCCTCACCGGGGAGGGGCACCAGGGACGTACGTACGCTCTGTCCGGCCCCCGCCCGTTGAGTATCGGCGAGGCCGTGGCCGAGATCGCCAAGGCGACCGGCCGCACGGTCCGCTATACGCCGGTCTCCGAGGAGGAGTACGTGGCGCAGCTCGTGAAGGACGGCCTCGCGGTGGACCATGCCGCCTTTCTCGCCCGGCTGTTCGGCTGGATACGCGACGGAGAGGATGCCCACCTCTCCGACGGGGTGCAGCAGGTACTGGGCCGGCCCCCTCGGGACTTCACCGCATTTGCCAGGAGGGCGGCGGCCGCGGGCGCGTGGAACGACTGACGGAAACCGTGCTGCAGGCAAGCCTGGTCAGCCACGACCGGCACGGCGCAGTATCTCCGCCGCGATCGTCCCTGGAACCTGTTGGGGCTGCCAGTGCGAAACTCCCTTGAGCCGTACGGCGCGGTAGTCCCCGTTCACATGGCGCGCGGTCCGCTCCGCGGCGAACCTGCTCACCGACGGATCGTCCTCGCTCCAGATGAAGGTGGTCGGCACCGACACCGGCCCCAGCGGTCCGTTGTTCTCCACGAGGGTGCCTGCCCGGTACCACTGCAGCGCGGCCCGGAGCGTGCCGGGCGTCGTGTGCGTACGGACGTACCGCGCGATCTGGTCCTCGCGCAGGACGCCCTCACCGGCCTGCCGGAACCAGCCGTCAAGGTTCGCCGCGCCGTCGTCGAGGAAGTGGTCCACGGTGCTCTCGGCGCTGAGGAACGCTATGTACTCCGAACTGGCCTGCTGCTCGGGGTCCACGCGCAGCGCGTGCTGATACGCGTCCAGGTGCGGGAACGCGACCGCTGTCAGCGTGCGGACCCGCTGCGCAGACCGGGCCGCAAGGTACCAGGAGACCACGGCGCCCCAGTCGTGTCCGACCACGTGCGCCGACGCGATGCCCAGGACGTCCAGGATGCCCACGGCGTCACCGGCGAGCGCCGGAAGCCGGTAGGCGGCTGTCTCGGCCGGCCGGGCGCCCGGCGAGTAGCCGCGCTGGTCGGGGGCGATCGTGCGCAGGCCGGCCCGGTGCAGCACCGGCGACACGTCGGACCAGGACTGGCGGTTGTGGGGGAAGCCGTGCAGCAGCAGTACAGGCTCGCCGTCCTCGGGGCCCGCCACATCGACGTCGAATACCAGTTCGCCCAGGGATATCTTCAGCAAGGTGTCTGTCCGTGGTTGGCGGGAGGCCGGCTCATCGCGCGGCGCAGATCTCGCGGCCGGTGACCGCCTCGAGCATCCGGGGAGCGCGGAGCGCCTCGGGCGGGTCGACGAGCCCGATCACCCGCGCGTACGCGGCCGCCACCTCGCCGTCGTGTATCGCCGCTTCCAGTATCCGGCCGACGTACTCCTGGTCCGCGATGATCTCCGGCGTCCGCTCTCCGTCGACCTCCGGGAAGGACAGGTCGTTGCAGAGTGCCTGCCTCCATGCCTCGTCCACCGCGTCGCGGGCGAGGTCCTGGAAGTAGGCCAGGGGGTCCGGCGTCGCGCCGCCTGTGACATGGGAGCGCAGTACCAGGGACCCGAGGGCCGCGACGGCCATCCCCTGCGCGTATGTCGGGTTGAAGCTGCACACCGCGTCGCCCATGGCGAGCAGGCCGGCCGGATAGCGCTCGAGACACTCGTAGCGGCGTCGGAGGCTGGCGGGGAACCGATGGGACACCGGGACGTCGAGCGGCTCTCCGTCGACCAGTGCCTCATAGATCTCAGGAGAGGAGAGCGACTTGAGGAAGTCCAGGAAACCCTCCTGGTCGGCGGGGGGAGCGTCGCCGAGGATGCCGTACGCGGTCACCACGTAGCGGTCACCGTCGATGCGCGCACAGATCGCACCCCGTGGATGGTCCGGCGTCGCGACGATGTCGAGGGAGACGTCCCCGGGCGACGGGGCGGCAGCCAACCGGTAGTGACGGGTCGTATAGGTGATCCCCACGCTCGTCCGGTCTTCCCGGACTCCGGCCAGCCCTCTGTCGGCCAGCCAGTGCGCGACCCGTGAGCCGCGCCCCATCGTGTCCACCACCAGATCGGCACCGAGGACCGACTCTGCGCCCGCGCCGGCCCGGTCCACCACCCGCACCCCGGTCACTTGTCCGGGCGACCGGCCGCGCACGGTGTCGTCCGGCCGGCCGTTGCGGGAGGTGAGCCGTAGCCCGGTGACCTCGTGCCGGTCGAGGAACGTGACGTTCGCCAGCGCATGGACCCGGTCGCGGATGTGCCGCTCCAGGGTGGGGCGGGCGGCGGAGACGGTGAGCAGCCCGCAAGGGTGTTTCCGCATCGATCGGCCGTCCATGATCCACCTGACGTTGCCGGTCACATCACCGGTGACGGCACCGGCTGCCACCAACTCCGCGGTGATGCCGGGGAAATGGTCTTCGAATATCTGCTGGCCGCGAGCCAGTAGACCGTGCACATGCCGCCCCTGCGGCGTGCCGCGCCGAACCCCGGGCGCGTCGGTCAACTCGTCCCTGTCCACAACGACGACTTCGTCATAAGCCTCGGACAGCACCCTGGAGGCGAGCAGCCCAGCGATGCTCCCGCCCATGACGACGGCCCGCCGCCGAACCTCGCCCGGTACGGCGGACCGACTTCCCGCTTCCGTCACCGCGTGCCCCGCTTCCTCACGGCCCACTCGTGAAACATATGTCCCCTCAGCACCAGGAACGCTACCTTCCGCGAGGTAACCAGCCGCCCACGGCCGGGTAACCGAGGCGACCCGGCCCGAGCGGCCGCCAGCGCCCACGACCACCCAGCCCGGGCAGGGGCCGACCGGCGAACGCGCGGTCAGCGCGGCACGGGTGACCGGTGACACCGACGCGCTCTCACGGGTCGTACGCAACCTGCTGGACAACGCAGTCCGGTACGCAGCCACCAGCATCGAGGTACGCCTCGGCGTCGCCGACGGGTTCGCGCACCTGGTCATCGCCGACAACGGACCCGGTATCCCCGAGCCCGACCGCCAACGCGTCTTCGATCGCTTCACCCGCCTGGACGACGCCCGGACCACAGACTCCGGCGGCAGCGGCCTCGGCCTGGTCATCGTGCACGACATCGTGGACGCCCACCACTCCAGCACCCACATCGAGGACAACACACCAGGCGCCCGCCTCGTCGTCCACCTCCCCGCCGCCCACAGCTGACGTCAGCAGATCCTCGGCAGCTGCTCCCCGAGGGGTAGGTCGACGACACGTGTACCGCCCAGTCCGGTGCGGGCCACCACCATGCCCGGATGCTCGGGCACGCACTCGCCGATCACGGCGGCTCCCGCTCCCTGGGGGTGCGCGCGCATCGCGGCGAGGACGGCGTCCGCGTCCGTGCGCGGCACGAAGGCCACCAGACGGCCCTCGTTGGCGACGTACAGCGGATCCAGCCCCAGGAACCCGCAGGCGTTGGCCACGGCGTCCGGTACCGGGATGTCCCGCTCCGTGAGGACGACGCCGGTGCCCGAGGCGGCGGCGATCTCGTTGAGCGCCGTGCCGAGACCGCCGCGGGTGGGGTCGCGCAGGACGTGCAGTTCACGGGTGACGGCCAGCATCGCCTCGACCAGGCCGCCCAGTGGCGCGGTGTCGCTCACCACCTCCACCCCGAACTCCAGGCCCTCACGCACGCTCATGATGGCGATGCCGTGCATGCCGATGGGGCCGCTGACGATGACGACGTCCCCGGGAGCCGCCCGCTGGGGGCGGATGTCCACGCCGTCCGGGACGAGACCGATCCCCGAGGTGTTGAGGTAGACACCGTCCCCGTGCCCCGCCTCGACGACCTTGGTGTCGCCCGTGACGACGGTGACACCCGCCGCCGTGGCGGCCGCCCCGATCGCGTCCGCGATCCGGCCCACGACGGGGAGGCCGACCCCCTCCTCCAGGATGAAGGCGCAGGAGAGAAACGCGGCGTGAGCGCCGCTCATCGCCAGGTCGTTGACCGTTCCGTTGACGGCCAGGTCGCCGATGCTGCCGCCGGGGAAGAACAGCGGCCGTACGACGTACGAGTCGGTGGAGAACGCCAGCCGGGATCCGTCCACGGCAAGCACGGCGGAATCGCCCAGGCCCGCGAGTGTCTCGTTGCCGTACGCCGGAGTGAAGAGATGACGGGTCAGTTCGGCGGACAGGGCTCCACCGCCGCCGTGTCCCATGACGATCACCGGGTGGTCGCGCAGCGGGGCGGGGCAGGACCAATTGGCCGGGTCGACCGGAGCCTTCGTCTCTGTCATGGTTTCAGCCAACGGTCGTCGCCTCCTGGACTTGCACGGGCCGCGCCGGGGCTTCCAGGCGGCGGTAGAGGTAGTAGGCGGCGCACGCGCCCTCGCTGGAGACCATCGTGGCGCCGAGCGGGGTACGGGGTGTGCACTTGGTTCCGAAGGCCTCGCACTGGTGAGGCTTGATCAGCCCCTGGAGCACCTCGCCACTGCGGCAGTCCCTTGGCTCATCAGTGTGCAGGCCGCCCACGTCGAAGCGCCGCTCCGCGTCGAAGTCCCTGAACGCGTCGGTCAGTCGCCAGCCGCTGCGGGGAATGACGCCGATGCCGCGCCACGCGCGCTCGGTCACCTCGAAGACCTCTTCGATCATGCGCAGAGCCGCCGGGTTCCCGTCCGCGCGGACCGCTCTCTCGTAGGCGTTCTCGACTCGGTGCTCGCCTCGTTCGAGCTGGTGCACGGTGCGGCGGATGCCTTCCAGGATGTCCAGCGGTTCAAAACCCGTCACGACGATCGGGACTTGGAACCGTTCCGCGAGGTCCGGATATTCACCGGTGCCCATCACGCTGCACACATGTCCCGCCGCCAGGAACGCCTGCACCCGGCAGTCAGGGGCGCTCATGATGGCCTCGACGGCCGGGGGGACGCGTACATGTGAGACGAGCAGACTGAAGTTGCGGATGCCGAGGCGGCGCGCCTCGTGGACGGTCATCGCATTGGCGGGTGCGGTGGTCTCGAAGCCGATGCCGAAGAACACCACTTGGCGGTCCGGATGACGGCGCGCGATGCCGAGGGCGTCCATCGGGGAGTACACGACCCGGACGTCGCCACCCGCGCTGCGTACGCGGAACAGATCGCGGCCGGTGCCCGGCACGCGCAGCATGTCACCGAACGAACAGAAGATCACGTCGGTGCGGGACGCGATCTCCAGAGCTTTGTCGATCATCTCCAGAGGCGTTACGCACACGGGGCATCCGGGGCCGTGGATCAGCTCGACCGAGTCGGGCAGTAGCTGGTCGATGCCGTGCCGGATGATCGAGTGGGTCTGGCCGCCGCAGACCTCCATCATCGCCCACGGACCGCCGGTGGCAGTGGCGTGGATGTCGTCGAGCAGCCTTCGGGCGAGATCCGGGTCGTTGAACTCGTCGATGTACTTCATCGTGGCTCCTTCCGCGCCGATGTCACCTCGGGGACGCCGACGTTGGCCAGGGCGGACTCGGTCAGGCCCGCCTCGGTCAGGGCGGCCCCTGTCAGGCCCGCTTCGGCAGCCGCTCGGCCCCAGGGGTCGCCGAACTCCTCCTCCAACAGGCCCAGTTCCTCGAAGAGGCGCAGTGAGGCCATGGCCGACTCCTCGTCCAGACGCTGGAGGGCGAAGCCCACATGGACGATCACGTACTCGCCGACCTCTGCCTCCGGTACATAGGCGATGCAGACTTCCTTGACGACGCCGCCGAAGTCGACGCTCGCCATAGGCGTGCCGTCCCGTTCTCCGAGCCCGACCACTTTGCCGGGCACTGCCAGGCACATGGTGTTCTCCGTTCCTCGCTGGTTCGTTGGCTGACTGGCTGGCTGACTAGCGGTCCTGTTTCTGAGCCGCCACGACGAGCTGGCCGAGGGCGAGTCCGCCGTCTCCCGGGGGCACTTGCCGGTGGCGCAGCACCGTGAGGCCGGCGGCTGTCAGGCGCTCGGTGCACTCCTCGTCGAGGAGCGCGTTGGCGAACACGCCTCCGGTCAGGCCGACCGTGCCGATTCCGGTCGCGCGGCGCGCGGTCAGGCAGGCGTCCGTCACCGCTGCCGCGACCGCCCGGTGGAACCGGGCGGCGACGACCGGAACCGCGACACCGTCGCGCCGGTCACTGACGACCGCGCGCAGTACGGGTGCCGGATCGATCCGGGTGGTTCCGTCGCCGTGTGTGTTCCGCAGCCCGAAACGGTAAGTGCCGCTGTCGCCCCGGCCCCAGGCGAGCGCGGCGGCGGCTTCCAGTTCGACGGCGGCCTGGGCCTCGTACCGCGCACGGTGGCAGATGCCCAGCAGAGAGGAGACCGAGTCGAACAGCCGCCCCATGCTGGAGGTGGGCACGCAGGCGATGCTCCGTTCCAGCTGCCGGGCGAGCAGCCGCAGTTCCTCGGGTGAGCAGGCGGCCACGCACGGCAGGTCCGGCGTCCACGGCAGGCCCGCGGTGCGCAGCCGGGCCAGTGCCGTCCGGCAGGGGTTGCCGACACCCGCGTCGCCGCCGGGCAGCGGGGCGTACGTGAGATGCGCGAGCCGCCGGTATCCGCGGTAGTCGGCGAGGAGCACCTCGCCGCCCCAGACCGCTCCGTCGTCGCCGTAGCCGGTGCCGTCGAAGGCGACGCCGATGACGGGAGTGCTGCCGTCGAGTCCGTGCTCCGCCATGAGGGAGGCGATATGGGCGTGGTGATGCTGGACCAGGCGCAGGGTGATGTCCGTTTCGGCCGCGCGGCGCGCGGCCCTGCGGGAGGAGTGGTAGCCCGGGTGCCTGTCGGCCGCGAGCAGCCGGGGCGTGATTCCGGTCAGTGCCGTGAGGCCATGTGCCGCTTGTTCGGACGCCGTCATGGTGGCGAGGTCACCCATGTCGCCGATGTGCGGGGAGAACCACGCGTCACGGCCGGCTCCCAGACACAGCGTGTTCTTCAGGTCTCCGCCGACGGCCAGCGTCGGCGGCACCAGGACCGGCAGTCGAACCGGCGCGGGGGCGTACCCGCGGGAGCGGCGCAGCAGAAGTTCGGAGCCGTCGGGGCGCAGCCGGACCACGGAGTCGTCACAGGGCGCGGCGACGACCCGGTCGTGCCACAGCCAGGCATCGGCGATCCCGGCGAGCCTGCAGAGCGCTTCGGCGTCGTCGGTGACGATCGGCTCACCGGAGCGGTTGCCGCTGGTCATGACGAGGACGCGGGGGCCCGGCGGATCGCCGGGCAGACCGAACAGAAGCTGATGCAGCGGCGTGTAGGGCAGCATCACGCCCACCTGCGGACTGCCGGGGCACACGGCGTCGGCGAGTCCGCCCGCTCCGTCGCCGCCGCGGCGGCGCAGCAGCACGATGGGACGCCGGTGTCCGGTGAGCACCGCTCTCTCCGCGGGGCCGACGCGGGCGATCCGCTCGGCGGCGGCGAGATCCGCGCACATCACTGCGAACGGTTTGCCATCGCGTTCCTTGCGGGCGCGGAGCGTGGCCACGGCGCCCGGGTTGTCGGCGGCGCAAGCGAGGTGGTACCCGCCGAGGCCCTTGACCGCGAGGATCGCTCCCCGCGCGAGCAGTTCGCGGGCGCGGAAGAGGGCATCCGCATCGTCTGCCGGGCCCAGCTCCGTACCGGTTGCCGGGGTGAGGCGGAGCCGGGGCCCGCAGGACGGGCAGGCGACGGGCTGGGCGTGGAAACGGCGGTCCGCCGGATCGTCGTACTCCCTCGCACACAGGGGGCACAGGGGGAAGACCGCCATGGTGGTGGTGGACCGGTCGTAGGGGAGACCGGTCGCGATGGTCAGGCGAGGCCCGCAGTGGGTGCAGGCGATGAAGGGATGTCGATAGCGGCGGTCACCGGGGTCGGCGAGCTCGCGCAGGCAGTCCGCGCAGGTCGCGGTGTCGGGCGGGATCGCCGGCGTGCCGTTGCCCTCGGTGCGCGAGCGCCGGATGGTGAAACCGCCGCCGCCGAGTGGCGTCACTGTCTCGTAGCCGATGTCGCGTACGTCGGCCAGCGGAGGCGGCTGTTCTCGCAGCCGGTGGCAGAACTCCTCGACGGCCGCCGGCGTGCCCTCCACTTCCGTGACGACTCCGTCGGCGCCGTTGAGCACGAAGCCGGACAAGTCCAGTTCGGACGCCAGCCGGTGGACGAAGGGACGGAAGCCCACGCCCTGCACCGTTCCGCGCACGGTGACCTTGCGGCGCAGGGCCCCCTGTTCCGGAGTGCCGGGGAGTGTGGTCGTCATACGGAGGAACGGGTGCCGACGGCCCCGTGGTCGTGTGTGTGACCCTCCTGGCCGTTGTGACTCTCCTGGCCGTCGTGCTCGTGCGGCTCCTCGCCGTGGTTGTGGCTGTGGGCGCGGGCGTGTTCCGCTGCGAGCAGCGGGGTCTGCGGTACGGCGCCGTCGCACACGGCCAGCACCCGGTCCAGCAGATCGTCGACGCCCTTGGCACGGCGGGCGCTCGTGCGCATTACCTCCACTCCGGGGTTGATCCGTTCGACGTTCGCCGTGAACTCCGCCTCGTCGAACCCGGCGGCATCCGCGAGGTCGGTCTTGGTGAGCACCACCAGGTGCGCCGACCCGAACGCGGTGGGGTACTTGACCGGCTTGTCCTCGCCCTCCGTCACGGACATCAGTGCTACCCGGAGCGTCTCCCCGAGGTCGTAGGAGGCGGGGCAGACCAGGTTGCCCACATTCTCGACGAAGAGGGCCCGGGCGCCGTCCGGCAGCCACCCTTCGAGATGGGCGCGCAGCTGTGCGGCTTCCAGGTGACACAGGCCGCCGGTGAGCACCTGCTTCACCGGCGCTCCCGATCTGGCGAGCCTGCGGGCGTCGTTCTCGGTCGCGAGGTCGGCGGTGAGCGCGGCCACCCGCACTCCGCGTTCGGTTGCACGGCGCAGCACGAGTTCCAGCAGTGCGGTCTTACCACTGCCGGGGCTGGACAGCATGTTGACGACGCTCACGCCTCTGGTCTTGAGGTCGGCCCGCAAGGAAGCCGCCAGGCTGTCGTTCTTGGCCAGTACCGCTTGGCGCACATTGACGCTCCGGCACATCAGATGTCCTCTCCTGGGCCCTGTCCGAGCCCTGCTCGGCGTGGGGCGGCGGCCGCGCAGGTCTCCGTCTCCGGCAGCCGCACTTCGACCAGTTCCAGCTCGCGTCCGGTGAGCAACTGCGCGGCGGGACGGTCGCATCCCGGGCACCACAGGTGGGGCGGCGACCCGACGGCGAACTCCTTGCCGCAGCCGCCGCACCGGGCCCTGGCGGGCACGTCCTCGACGATCAGCTCGGCGCCGGCGACCACGGTGCCCTCGGCGACGAGCTCGAACGAGAACCGCAGGGCGTCGCCGACCACGCCCGCCAGCTCACCGATGCGCAACCGCACCGCCTCCACCGAAGTCGCTCCATGTGCGCGGGCGGTGTGCCCGGCCTTCTCGACGACGGCCGCCGCGATCGACAGTTCGTGCATGGGGCCCACGCTAGGCAGCCGCGGCGGGCGGCCCCCGGATGCCGTAGGCGGGGCGGTCCCGATTCCCCCCGGTGGCCCAAGCACGGCGCGTCCGGCCGGGCCGCGGCGGCGCAAGAGCGAACATCTGGTGTGCGCGTGCCCACCGGGACCTCTGCTCCGGACCCGGTGCACGCGCTCCGACTCACTCACCGCTCGGAGGAGGCGACGTCATGCGCGTGCTGCTGGTCGCGAGCGCGTTCAACAGCCTGTCGCAGCGGGTCATGTGCGAGCTGCGGGACCGGGGGCACAGCGTCGCGGTCGAACTGGCCGGCCGTGACGTGCCGAGCTTGGAGACGGTGACCCGTCACGCGCCGGATCTCCTCATCGCGCCGATGCTCACCACCGCGATCCCCAAGGAGGTGTGGTCTGCCCGCCCATGTCTGATCGTGCATCCGGGACCGCCGGGAGACCGGGGGCCCTCCTCGCTCGACCGGGCCGTACAGGAAGGTGCCGGACGGTGGGGGGTGACGGTTCTTCAGGCTGTGGAGGAGATGGACGCCGGTCCCGTCTGGGCGTCGGAGGCCTTCGACGTTCCGGCCGTCGGCAAGAGCGAGCTGTACCGGGGCGAGGTGACCGATGCCGCCGTGAAGGCCGTTCTGCGGGCGGTCGAGCGCTTCGCCTCGGGCACGTTCGAACCACGGCCGCAGGGCTCGGAGGGCTCGTTCCGCCCGTATCTGCGCCAGGAAGAGCGCCGGATCGACTGGCCCTCGGAGCCGACCGCCGCGGTGCTGCGGAAGCTGCGTGCCGCCGACTCCCATCCGGGCGTGCTGGACACCTTCCTGGGAGGCGAGTGGTACCTGTGCGGCGGGTTCGAGGAGGACGCGCTGACGGGCGCGCCGGGCGAAGTGCTGGCCACCCGGCACGGCGCGGTGTGCCGGGCCACCGTCGACGGGGCCGTGTGGATCCCTCAATTGCGTCCGCGCGGTCGGGCGGGCGGCCCCCGGACGTACAAACTCCCGGCGGTCCTGGCGCTCGGTGACCGGCTGCCCAAGGTGCCGGAGCTGCCCGCTCCGCTCCGGTCGGCGGCCGGGCGGCGCACCTGGACGGACATCCGGTACGAGGAGGCGGGGACCGTCGGCTTCCTGCGCTTCTCGTTCCCCGGGGGTGCCATGAGCACCGATCAGTGCCGCCGGCTGCTCGACGCGTACCGCTTCGCGCTCTCCCGGCCGGTCGACGTGCTGGTGCTCGGCGGGGCCAGGGACTTCTTCTCGAACGGCATCCATCTCGGTGTCATCGAGGCCGCCGACGATCCCGCCGCCGAGTCCTGGGCGTGCATCCACGCGATGGACGACCTGGTGGAGGCGGTGCTGACGACCACGGACCGGCTGGTCGTGGCGGCGCTCGCAGGCAACGCGGCGGCGGGCGGGGCGATGCTGGTCATGGCGGCGGACGAGGTGTGGTGCAGGTCCGGGACCGTGCTCAACCCCCACTACCGGCTGATGGGGCTTTACGGGTCGGAGTACTGGACCTACACCCTGCCGCGCCGGGTCGGGGCCGAGGAGGCGGAGCGGCTGATGTGCGAGGCGGCGCCGGTGAGCGCGGCAACCGCGCTGCGTCTGGGGCTGGCCGACCGGGTGTTGGACTGCGGGCCTGAGGAGTTCGCCGGAGAAATCGCCCGTTCGGCTCAGCGCCTCGCCGCCTCTGCCCGGCTGCGCGAACTGGTCGGCCGAAAGAAGGCGGAGCGGGAGCGCGACGAGGCCATCAGGCCGCTGAGCGGCTACCGGGCCGCGGAGTTGACGCGAATGAAGGAGATCTTCTTCGATCCGGGCTCGCCGTACCACGCCCTCAGGTCGGCGTTCGTACGCAAGCAGCCGTCTCCTGCTCCGTCCCCCGACGGACGCGTCCGAATTGTGAACAATGTCGGCCTGTGTGAATCTGCGGCGGAAGCTTTCGGCAGAAAGGAACGCGCATGAGCACCGAAACCGAGGCTCCTACGAGCGCCGTCGATGAGGTCCACATCCTCTGGACCTCGGAAGGGATGAGCTGCGACGGGGACTCGGTGTCGGTCACGGCCGCCTCGCTGCCCAGCCTGGAGGACGTCGTCCTGGGCGCCATCCCCGGCCTCCCCAAGGTCGTCCTGCACAACAAGGTGCTGTCCTACGAGTCCGGCGACGACTTCATGCGGGCCTTCCACCAGGCGGCCCGGGACGAACTGGGAACGTTCGTCTTCGTCGTGGAAGGGTCCGTGCCCAACGAGCGCATCAACGGGGACGGCTACTGGACCTCGATGGGCAACGACCCGGAGACCGGTGAGCCGATCACCTTCAACGAGTGGATCGACCGGCTCGCACCCAAGGCGTTCGCCGTCGTCGCGATCGGGACCTGCGCCGCCTATGGCGGTATCCATGCCATGGCCGGCAACCCCACCGGCTCCATGGGCCTCGCAGACTATCTCGGCTGGGACTTCCGCTCGGCCGGCGGCATGCCGATCGTCAATGTGCCCGGCTGCCCCGTACAGCCCGACAACTTCATGGAGACCGTGACGTGGCTGCTGTACCAGGCAGCCGGGCTTGCCCCGCCCATCCCGCTCGACGAGCAGCTGCGCCCGACCTGGCTCTTCGGCAAGACGGTGCACGAGGGCTGCGACCGGGCGGCGTACTACGAACAGGGCGACTTCGCCAAGGACTACAACTCTCCCAAGTGCCAGGTGAAGATCGGCTGTTGGGGACCCGTAGTCAACTGCAATGTCACCAAGCGCGGCTGGATGGACGGCGTCGGCGGCTGCCCCAATGTCGGTGGCATCTGCATCGGCTGCACCATGCCGGGCTTCCCCGACAAGTTCATGCCGTTCATGGACGAGCCCCCGGGTGGCAGCGTCTCCTCCGCGATCCTCAGCGCCTCCTACGGCCCGCTCATTCGATCCCTGCGCGCGATCACCAACAGGGCGGCGAACCGCGAACCCAAGTGGCGCCACCGCCACGCGGAGCTGACTTCCGGTTACGCCCCGCGCTGGCCCCGCCGCTGACTACCCCCGCCGACGCCCCGAAAGGACTGTGCCTTGTCGAGCGAGACCGTTCCGCCCGAGCAGCGCGAACTCACCGATGTCGCCTTCGATCCCATCACCCGGATCGTCGGCAACCTCGGCATCTACACAAAGATCGACTTCCCCCGCCGCGAGGTGGTCGAGTGCCGCAGCACCTCCTCGATCTTCCGCGGCTACAGCGTTTTCATGAAGGGCAAGGACCCGAGGGACGCTCACTTCATCACCAGCCGGATCTGCGGCATCTGCGGTGACAATCACGCGGTGTGCTCCGTGTACGCGCAGAACATGGCGTACGGGGTCAAGCCGCCGCCGCTCGCGGACTGGATCATCAATCTCGGCGAGGCCGCCGAGTACATGTTCGACCACACGATCTTCCAGGACAACATGGTCTTCGTCGACTACTGCGAACGCATGGTCAAGGAGACCAACCCCGGGGTGTGGGAACGCGCTGAGCGCACCCCCGCCCCGCACGCCGAACAGCACGGCCATCGCACCATCGGCGACATCATGAGCTCGTTCAACCCGTTCGAGGGGGCGACGTACAAGGAAGCGCTCGTGATGAGCCGCCTCACCAGGGAGATGATCTGCCTGATGGAGGGCCGGCACGTCCACCCCTCCACCGTCTACCCGGGCGGGGTCGGTACCGTCGCCACGCCGCAGGTCTTCACCGACTACCTGGTGCGGCTCACCCGCTGTCTGGACTTCGTCAAGCGCGCCGTCGCCATGAACGACGACGTGTTCGACTTCTTCTACGAGGCCCTGCCCGGCTACGAGGAGGTCGGCCGCCGACGGACACTGCTCGGATGCTGGGGCGCGTTCCAGGACCCCGAGATCGTCGACTACGACTACCGGACGATGAACACCTGGGGCAACGCCATGTTCGTCACCCCCGGCATCATCGTCGACAACCAGCTGGTCACCACCGACCTGGTCGACATCAACCTCGGGATGCGCATTCTGCTCGGCAGCTCCTACTACGAGGACTGGACGGGCGAGGAGACCTTTGTCGACAAGGACCCGCTGGGCAACCCCGTCGACAAGCGTCATCCGTGGAACCAGACCACGCTTCCCGCGCCGCAGAAACGGGACCTCGACGGCGGCAACTACAGCTGGGTCATGAGCCCCCGCTGGTACGACAAGCGCACCGGCGACCATCTGGCGCTCGACACCGGCGGAGGCCCCATCGCCCGGCTGTGGGCGACCGCCCTCGCCAACAAGGTGCACACCCCCTACGTCCGCTCCACCGGGCACAGCGTCGAGATCGACCTGCCGAAGACGCCCAGCAGCCCCGAAGTGCGGCTGGAGTGGAAGCCGCCCGCATTCCCCAACACCATCGAGCGCAACCGCGCCCGCATGTACTTCGTCGCCTACGCCGCCGGGATGGCGCTGCACTTCGTGGACAAGGCCCTCGCGGAGGTACGGGCCGGGCGCACCAAGGTCTTCCAGGACTTCACGGTCCCCGACGAGGCGATCGGCGTCGGCTTCCACGAGGCCGTCCGCGGTGTCCTCTCCCACCATCTGGTGATCCGCGACAAGAAGATCGCCAACTATCACCCCTACCCGCCCACCCCATGGAACGCCAGCCCGCGGGACATGTACGGCACACCCGGGCCGTACGAGGACGCCGTGCAGGGCTGCCCGATCTTCGAGGAGAACGGCCCCGAGGACTTCAAGGGCATCGACATCATGCGCACCGTGCGCAGCTTCGACCCGTGTCTGCCGTGCGGCGTGCACATGTATCTGGGCGGCGGGCGGACCCTGAAACAGTCCCACTCGCCGACCTTCGGCGCACTCTCCTAGGAGGCGGGGGCATGCCCTGGGACGATGAAGAGGCCCGCCGCAATGTGCTGAGGCTCGAGGATCAGCTCGCCGCGCTGGACAGCCTGCCGGACCACGCGGCCGCGGCCCGCGCGAACGACGCCGTTCAAGCGCTGGTGGATCTGTACGGGGAGTGCCTCCGGCGGATCATGGACCATCTCGCGGACGGGGCCGAGGACGTACGACGGCTCGCCGCCGACGAACTGGTCGGCCATCTGCTCCTCGTACACGATCTCCACCCGGACCCGGTGGCGGCCCGTGTCGAGGCGGCCATCGCCGAGATGCGGATCGTGCTGCGGCGCCAGGACGGTGACATCGAGCTACTGGGCCTGGACGGGGCCGTCGCGCGTGTACGGCTGACGGAAAGTGGCGGTGGCGGTGGCTGCGGCTGTTCGGCCGAGCCGCCGGACGCCGCCGTGCGGGACGCGGTCATGGGCCGCGCTCCCGAGATCGAGCAGGTCGAGATCGAGACCGTGCGGGCTTCCAGACCCCAGGCGTTGATCTCGGTGGACTCGCTCTTCCGGAGCCCCGTCACGGCCGGCCGGGAGACGGGATGACGACATCGACGTTCGCCGCCCGAGGGCTGCGCCGACTGGCTCAGGGAGGGACGCCGTCCCGGGCCCGGCTCACCGCCTGGGACGGCGCCGACGACGAGCGGTGCGACCTGTGCGCCGAACCCATCCCGCCGGACCACCGGCATCTGCTCGACCCGGGCGCGGGCACGGTCTCCTGCGCCTGTCCTGCCTGCTCGCTGCTCTTCGACCACGGGCAGGCAGGAGGCGCACGGTATCTGCTGCTGCCGACCGCCCGGCGACGGCTGGAGGGTTGCGGCATCGACGACATGGCGTGGGCGGGGCTAGGCGTTCCCGTCGACCTCGCGTTCTTCACCCGGTCCGCGACGTCTCCGCAGGTGAACGCCGCCTACCCCAGCCCTCTCGGGCTGATGCGGTCCGTCGTCGACCTGGCCGACTGGTCCCGGGTGGAGGCCGCCCATCCCGCCCTGCCCGCCATGGCTCCCGAGGTCGAGGCGCTGCTGGTCCACCGCGCCCGCGGCGGCGGTTCCCAGGAGCCGCAGTACTGGCTGGTGCCGCTCGACGACTGCTACCGCCTCGCCGCCCTGGTACGCGCACACTGGAAGGGGCTGGGCGGGGGGCCCGAAGTGTGGCGGCAGGTCGACGGTTTCTTCCGGGCATTTTCCACCAGCCCTTCCCCCGACACCGAGGAGGCGTCATGGGCATCACCGTAGGCAAGCCGGATGTACGGACCGACAGGGCCGCGCACGTCGCCGGGGTGCGCCGCGGCAATCACCGCGGCCTCAGCAAGCGCCAGCCGGGACACCGGCCCGACGACACGTCGACCGCGCGGCGCTCCACGGGCATCAACGCCCGGCACCGCGAGCCGATCATGCCCGACATGCCGAACCTCTCGCCGGCATGACCGCATCGCAGCAGGATGCCGTCGTCACCCGGGCCTGTCCCGATCTGACGTTCGCGGTCACCGCCGCGGAGGCGGAACCCTTCGCGGCGGTACCGACCCTCCGGTTCACGCTGGAGGTCGTCCGTGAGGGTGGCGGACCGGTCCGGGGGATGGCTCTCACGACCACCGTCCGGATCGACGTGACCAGGCGGGCGTACGCCCCGGACGCGCACCGGGCGCTGACCGAGCTCTTCGGGCTGCCCGAGGAGTGGAGCCGCACCATGGGGCCACTTCAGTGGGCCCGGACCACCGTGCAGGTGCCGCCCTTCGACGACCGCACGTCCGTGCCGCTGTTCGTGCAGTGCGGCACCGAGACCGAGCTGGCCGTGACGAAGTATCTGCGCGCGGTCAAGGACGGTGAGGTGCCTCTCGGGTTCCTCTTCAACGGCATGATCTTCTACGAGGCATCCGGTCCGCCGCCGGGCGGCATGTTGCGGACCGCCCCCGTTCCCTCGTCGGCGGAGGCCTTCTGCCGTCTGCCCGCGGGCCTGTGGCACGAGCTCATCGCGCGCTACCACGGCACCACCCCTTGGCTACGGCTGCCCCAGGAGATCTACGACCGGCTCGACCACTACCGCGCGCGGCACACACTCGGCAGCGCCGGCGACGCCGTACGCGCTCTGCTCGACCGCTCAGGAGCACTATGAACACCGCTGCCGCCGCCGCTTCGACGGCCGTCGACACCATCGCCCGCACCTGCCTGTACGAGGGCTATCTGCTGTGGCCGTATCGCAGATCCGCGCTCAAGAACACCAAACGCTGGACCTTCGGCGGTGTCTTTCCGGGGGGCGAGTGCGCCGATGTGCTCGGTGAGCCCGCGTCCATCACGACCGAGGTGCTGCTGGAGCACGGCGGTACGCCGCGAGAGGTGGCCGTACGCCTGCGGTTCCTCCAGGTCGTGGACCGGCAGGTGGTGCGCGAAGGCCCGAACGGGCCGGAGCCCGTGGACGAACTCACCGTCGACGGTGAACGGCATCTGGCCTGGCAGGAGGCCACCGAACGGGAAGTCCTGATCGCGGTCACCGCTCCCGGCGGGCCCCGGCACACCGCCATTGCCATCCCCAAGGGCTCGCAGACCGAGCACCTGACCGATTCCGCCGGGCGCCGCGTCGGCAGCGTCATCCGCAGCTGGCAGCGGCTGACCGGGGTCCTGACCTATGAGTCGCAGCCGACAGAGCACGGAGTTGACAGGCTCACCGTGCGCGTGGAGAACACCACTGCCTGCCCGCCGCCCGACCCCGCCGACCGGCACGCCCGCGAGCGGGCCGCCCCGTACGCCTTCTCGTCCACCCATGTGATCCTGCACAGCGACGAAGGCCTGTTCGTCTCGCTCCTTGACCCGCCGGAGCGGCTGCGGGGCGCCGCGGCGAGCTGCGCCAACCGGGGCGTGTGGCCGGTCCTCGCCGGGGACGGGAACGGGCACATGGCACACACCGTGCTGGCTTCCCCCATCACCCTCTACGACTTCCCCAGAGTGGCCCCGGAAAGCCCCGGCGATCTCTTCGACGGTACGGAGATCGACCAGCTCCTCGTGCTCAGCGTGCTCAGCATGACCGAGGAGGAGCAGGCCGAGGCCAGAGCCTGCGACCCTCGGGCCCGGGAGATTCTGGACCGCTGCGCCGGGCTCGACCCCGAGGCGATTGCGGCGCTGCACGGCACGATTCGTGAATTCCGCCCTTCAGCCGCACCGCCGGCCGTCGCCACGCTGGAGGACGTGTGAATCAACGACGAGAGCCGGTCGCGACGGACGAGGCCGTGCCGACGACCGTCCTGGTGGACGGTGTGGCGGTGGGGCGCGGGTCCCGGGTGCGACTCAAGCCCAAGCGCAGGGCCGACATCCTCGACCTGGCGCTCGTCGGGCGTGAGGCCGAAGTCGACGCCGTCGAGGAGGACTTCGAAGGCCGGCTCCACCTCGCCGTGCTGGTGCAGGACGACCCCGGGCGGGATCTGGGGGCGAGCGGGAAGATCGGACATCGCTTCTTCTTCACTCCCGAGGAGGTGGAGCCTCTGAGTCCCGACCACGAGAGTGCGTCGCACCGCTCCCGAGTGCTGGTCGCCGGCATCGGCAACATCTTCCTCGCCGACGACGGGTTCGGACCCGAGGTGATCGCCGCCCTGCGGGAGTGGAGGGTCCCGGCGGGCGTGCACGTCGTGGATTTCGGCATCCGGGGCATGGACCTGGCCTATCGGCTGCTCGACGGTTACGACGCCGCCTTGCTGGTCGACGCGGCGCCCCGCGGCGAAGCACCGGGCACTCTCACCGTCATCGAGCCGGACCTGCCCGCGGAGGCAGGTCTGCCCGAGGCACACGCCATGGATCCCGTAAAGGTGCTCGCTCTGGCCCGGCGGCTGGGCGAAGGGCACCTGCCGCGAGTACTCGTCCTGGGCTGTGAGCCACAGGTACGTATGACGGGCGAGGAACCGGATGTCGTGGTGGGACTCAGCGAGCCGGTGCGGGACGCCGTCGCGCGTGCTGTGCCGCTCGTCGCTTCCGTCGTCGACACCCTGCTGAAAGAGCCCGTCCGAGGGTTCGGCGAACCACCTCCTGAAAGGGCGGCGGCCCGAACTAAAAACGAGTCGAGAAAAGGTGAGTCTCTGTGAGGAACGGTATTTTCATTCCGGCCGGCGTGGTGCGCGTCGCCTTGGGCGCTCTGGCCGTCGCGGTGACCGCGATCGTCATTTCGGAACTGCCCGAGGCATGGCGCTACTACAAGATGGAGACCATGTGACCCGCTGAAAGGCGCTGCCGGTCGCGGGGCCGGACCAGGGCCGGCCGGGGGCCGGCCGGACCGAGCCCCTGGGCCTGGCCGCCCCGCGCCCAGCCCCGCCCCGTTACGGCACAGACTCCGTCGCCTCGCGTTGGTGCGGGAACGCTACAGGCGCATCACTCTGCTGCACCGTAACGGTCCGCTTCGGAACGGGAACCGAGATGCCCTCCTCTCGATATCGCCGGTGCAGCCGCTTGATGAACTCGTGCTTGATCCGGTACTGGTCGCTGAACTCGCCGATCCCGAGGATCACCGTGAAGTTGATCCTGGAATCCCCGAACGTGTGGAAACGGACGGCCGGTTCATGGTCGGGAACGGCACCGGTGATGTCGACCATCACGTTCTCGATGACTTCGGTCGTCACCCGCTCGACGTGTTCGAGGTCGCTGTCGTAGCCGACTCCGACCTGGACCATGATCGACAGCTGTTGCTCCGGTCCGCTGTAGTTGGTCATGTTGGTGCCGGCGAGCTGGGCGTTCGGGATGATCACCAGGTTGTTCGACAGTGATTGCACCACGGTGTTGCGCCAGTTGATGTCGACGACATAGCCCTCCTCGCCGCTGCTGAGCCGGATGTAGTCGCCGGGCTGAACCGTCTTCGAGGCGAGGATGTGCACGCCCGCGAACAGATTGGCCAGGGTGTCCTGCAATGCCAGGGCGACCGCCAGACCGCCCACTCCCAACGCGGTGAGCAGCGGCGCGATGGAGATGCCCAGGGTCTGCAGAACGACGAGGAAGCCCATCGCCAGAATCACGATGCGCGTGATGTTGACGAAGATGGTGGCCGATCCGGCCACCCCCGACCTGGACTGTGCCAGGGACTGCACCAGACCGGCGATCACCCGGGCCACTGTGAGAGTTGCGGCGAGGATGAGCAGCGCCGTCAGCGTCATATTGACGTTGTGTCCGACTCTGGCGGTCAGCGGAAGCGCCGTGGCGGCCATCGCCGCGCCCGCGGCTATCGCCGCCCAGGGGACCAGGGTCCGCAAGGCGTCCACGACCACGTCGTCTCCGCTCCATCGCGTTCTGCGCGCCCGTTCTCCCAGCCATCGCAGGGTCGCGCGCAGCAGCAGACCTGCCGCGATGCCGACGGCCAACGCGATCCCGGCGACCATCAGGTCGTGCAGCGTGAGGGTCCGATTCATCGGCCCGCTCCCGTTGTACGGGGGAGGGGCCTGACGGTCGAATTCGCCGCAGAGCGCCGGATGTGATGTTTCGTCACCTTGTTATGTGCTCGATTCTCGGGTGTGCGGTCACGTCGGGACATGCGGACTGGTCCGACGCGATCGCCATCCTGCCGCATGTGGCCGTACGCGCCGCTGCTGGCCCCACCTCGGTTCAACCACGAGGCGCGGCAGCCGTCCCGGACACGTTGACTCTTACACCGGGGTGCTGCCCTTGGTCATGGCCTGGGTGCCGATGACGTTGAGGAGCTTGAGCCGGTCGGCGGCGTCGCTGCCGGGGGCGGCGGTGTAGGCGACGATACGCAGATCGCTGCCCGCGGCTACGAGCACGTCGCAGTCGAGGGTGAGCGTTCCGACATCGGGGTGGTGGATGGTCTTGGTGGCCGTCTCGTGGACACCCACGATTCCCGTCTCCCACAGGCGTGCGAAGTCGGTGCTGACCCCCTGCAGGTCCTGGATCAGGGAGCGCAGGCCGGCATCGGCGGGGTACCGGGCGGTTGCCGCCCTGAGGTCGGCGACCACGGCCGCCTCGAATCGGGCCTCCTGCTCGGGGGTGTGGCTGACCCGGCCGGGCAGGCCGGCGAAGTGGCGCCACGCGATGTTGCGCTCGCGTCCGCGCAGCGAGGACGCGTCCCCGAACAGGGCGGCCCACAGCGGGTTCCACAGGATCAGGTTCCAGGCGGCGTCGTGCACGCTCAGCGGTGCGCCGTCCAGCTGGTCGAGCAGTCGCCTCACCCCGGGTGAGATGTGCGCCGACAGCTGGCCGGGGCCGGGCGCCGGCTGGCCCGCGAGGAGGAACAGGTGCTCACGCTCGGCCGCCGACAGCCGCAGGGCGCGGGCGAGCGCGGACAGGACCTGCTGGGACGGTGAGGTGGCCCGGCCCTGTTCCAGGCGGACGATGTAGTCCACCGACAGGCCGGCGAGCTGGGACAGTTCCTCGCGCCGAAGGCCCGCGGCCCGCCGTACTCCACCGGTGGGCAGTCCGACCTCGGCGGGGGCTGTCCGGTCGCGCCAGCCGCGCAGTGCTGTGCCCAGTTCCTTGGATGCGCTCACGCCACCAGTATCCGGCCGCCGCGCCCGGACAGCCTGGTACTGGCAGTCCACAGGCAAAGGCGGGTACTGCCTGTTCGTCCCCGGTGCGACGACGGTGGAGGCATCACCAACCCACCGATCAACGGAGTGAACGCATGACCACCACACTGATCACCGGAGCGAACAAGGGCCTCGGCTTCGAGGCGGCCCGCCGCCTGATCGAGGCTGGGCACACCGTCTACATCGGGGCACGCGACGCCCGGCGCGGTCAGGAGGCGGCCGCCGAGCTCGGCGCCCGCTTCGTCCAGATCGACGTCACCGACGAGGACTCCGTCAAGGCCGCCGCCGAATTCGTCCGCGAGGACGCCGGCCACCTCGACGTCCTGGTCAACAACGCCGGGATCATCGGCGCGGGCAAGCCGGTCGGCGAGGTCACCGGGTCCGACATGCAGACCACCTACGACACCAATGTCTTCGGCGTCGTGCGCGTCACGCACGCCTTCCTGCCGCTCCTGCAGGCCGGCGACGCCCCGGTCGTCGTCAACGTCAGCAGCGGCCTGGGCTCGCTGGCGGCGACCTCCGACCCCAACCGCATCGAGTTCCAGGTGGCGCTGCTGGACTACAACTCCTCCAAGACCGCACTGGTCATGATCACCTCGCAGTACGCCAAGGCGTACCCGGCCATCAGGTTCAACGCCGTCGACCCCGGCTACACCGCCACCGACCTCAACGGCCACCAGGGCCTCCAGAGCGTCGAAGAGGGCACGGACGCCATCGTCCGCATGGCCACCATCGGCGCCGACGGTCCGACCGGCGGCTTCTTCGACAAGACCGGCCCGGCCGTCTGGTAACCCCAGCCTGCGCCGCATCCGCCCGCTACTCCAGCGAGATCTACACCGACCGCACCGGTCGCCGCAGCGCAACGTCCTGAACTCCACCGACTTCGGCATCAAGTCGCCCGCAGCCGACACCGCGAAGAACTCTGTGCCGCGACCCGGCCGACGGCCTGCCGCTCTCACGGGCGGCGGGTCGTACCCAAGGTGAAATCGATACCGGTGAGTTCGGCTGACAGCTTCCACAGCCGGGCGGCCCGCTCGGGATCAGTGGCCCAAGCACTCACTCCGCCGCCCAGAGCTGTGTCCTTCGCTGCGGGCTCGGCGATGTCACAGTCCTCGCAGTAGACGCCACCTACACCTGCCAGCTGTGGTGAGGTCGCTGCCCACACCTGCGTGGCCGCGCCTTGTTCGGGCGTCTTCAAGCCGCTGTCCGTCGCACTGGCGCCGATCGTCGCTACCAGCTCCTCCAGCTCCTCCTTGGACATGTGACGGCCCAACTGGGTACGGATCGCGCCCGGGTGCAGCGAAAACGCCCTCACTCCCGCGTCCCGTCCCAGCGCGTCCAGATGCAGGGCGAACAGGCTCGGCGAAGGACCGCACGCTCTCCAGGTCCGTCAGGTCCAGCTCCCCTGTCGATCCCGTTCACGGCCTCCTGGGCAGTGGTGCGGCGCCGTGCGGGGACGACGACGCGTGCTCCCGCGCCGGCGAGGGCCCGCGTCGTCTCCAGACCAATTCCCGAATAGCCCCCGGTCACGATCGCGAGTTTCCCGGACAGGTCGATGCACCGCAGAACACCTGTCGTGGTGCTTCGCACTCCGAACCCGGAGTTGATTTTGCGCTGTTGGCTGGTCATGGCATCGAACCTACGGATTGGAGCGCACTTCAAGGCAAGCCTGGCTCATCGCGAGCGGAATTCTTCGGCCGATCGGTACAGGGCCGGGTGCGACAGGAAGCGACCGGGCTCAACGGTCATAATGAAAGGGTACGAGTCGGCGGCTGCCCTCTGCCACCCGCGCCCGGCAGCGCCCCGTTCGCGCGACGTCCCGAGCTAAGTTGGTGACGCGTACATGTCTCTGCCTCACCAGGAAGATACTCAGTCTCCGTCCCGAAGCGGCTATGGAGAAGCGGTGTTCAGGCCCGAGCGGAGCGGCGAGGCCGAGCGCATCGACCTTGGCGGGCTCACCTATGACGCCACCACCCTGGCCCGTCTTGAAGAGCTGGGAGCCGGCCCAGGCTGGCACTGCCTGGACGTGGGCGCGGGCACCGGCACAGTCGCAAGGCAGCTGCTGAGCCGGGCCGGGGTCGCTTCCGTGCTCGCGGTCGACCGCGACGTACGCTTCCTGGCGGCAACCCCGACTGCCGGGCTCCGGGTACTGGAGGCCGACATCAGCGCCCCGGACTTCGACCCGGGCCGGTTCCGCCTGGTCCACGCGCGGTTCGTCCTGATGCATCTGCCCTCCTACCGGCGCATGATCACCAAGCTCTGCGAGCTGGTGGCCCCGGGCGGTGTGCTGGTTCTCGGCGACGCCGTCGACCTGACGACGGCAGACGCCCCCAGCACCCCGTACACCGAGGTCATGCGAGCGATGTGGCAAGGGCTGCGAAACACCATCGGTACCGACGTCACCTGGGTGGCACAGTATCCACGACTGCTGCGCGACGCCGGTCTCACCTCCGTCGCGGCCGAGATCTATGTACCTCCTTTGCTTCCCGGCAGCCCCATCAGCCGCTTCTGGGCGGAAACTTGGGACCGCGCGAGGGCAACCATCGTGGACACCGGGCTGGTTGACGAAGCGACGGTCGACGCGGCCATCCGCTCTCTCGACTCGCCCGAATGTGCCGCGCTCTCACCCGGACTGATCACCGCTTGGGGATGGAAGCCCGAGGAGGCCCTTCCATGACGACCGACTCCGTCCGCTCGCAGCTGGAGCGCGTGTGGGAGCTCCACACCAGCAGCGAGTTCACCACACTCGACGTCGACACGACGATGGAGACCATGACGGACGCACCAGCGGTGCTCCATGTGCCCACTGCCATGGGCGCCCGCGGCAGGGAGCCCGTACGCGACTTCTACCGCCGATGGTTCATCGGCCGCAATCCACGGGACTTCACACTTGAGACCCTGACCCGGACCACCAGCGACGACCGCATCGTCGAGGAGATGCTGGCCTCGTTCACCCATGACGTCGAAGTCCCCTGGATCCTCCCCGGCGTGGCTCCGACGGGGAGGGCGATGGACATCGCGGTTGTGGCGGTCGTGTCGTTCGACGGCACCCTTATTGCGAGCGAGCACATCTACTGGGATCAGGCATCGGTCCTGGGGCAGGCGGGTCTCATCGAGCCCTCCGCCATGGCACGGCTGCCGGTGGTGATCGACCAGCGCGCCACGCTGACCGACGGCCCTCTCAATGAACTGGCTGGTGCCGGCCGGCGTCCCGTGGTGGGGTGATACCGGATCGGGCGGGCGGGAGCCGGCGGGAGCCGACCGACGCGCAGCCCGCCGCCGGGCCGCGGCTCAGTGGGCGAGGAGCATGTAGGTGTTCTCCAGTTCGTCCTGCACGACGTGGGCATCTCCCGCGACGGTCCGCACGACAAGGTCGTCTGCCGGGATGTGGACCCGATACCGCCACCCTTGGGGGAGTTGCAGCCGTTGGCCGAGCGTGGCCAGGGAGTCCATGGTCTGGCTGTCGTCCACGGTGTGGGAGTACGCCTGGAGGACGTATGTGCGGTCGCCCGGGGCGAGTAGCGCGTGCACCGGTTTGCCGCTGGACAGGACGTACTCGGTGTCCCGTTTCACCGTGGAATCGACATAGAACTTCCTGGCCGTCGCCCCGGTGACGTCGATCTCCACGGGGATGCGGAGTTCGGCCACGCAGCGGGCCTCCAGGCCGTCGAACATCGCGGTGTCCCCCCACTCGAACGCCGTGACTTCGTCGATCGTCCAGAAGCGGGGTCCGTTCAGGAACACCATCGGCACCTGGAACTGCTCCGCCAGCGCAGGGGGGTCGAGCGCGTTCCACCGCTCCGGCGGACAGTCGTTGAGACCGAAGGTGTTGTAGACGGCTGCCTTGAGATGACCGTCCTCGCCCGGCGAGATGAGGAGGATCTCGCCGTAGCGAGCGTTCCGCAGGCCGCTCAGGTGCCGGGGCGCTTTCGTCGTGTCGGACATGGCTCCTCCTTCTCACAGCCCGTCTCCGCTCCTGCGCGGAGACCGCCTGTGGGGAAAGGCCGCCGGGGGTCGGGCCCGGGTAGTGCCGCGGGTCGTCCACTCCATCAAGCGCATCACACACGTGGTGAAGTCGCACGCCGTCCCCGGTGGCGTCGAGCGACGGCCGGGCCGGCAGACGGCGTCTGTGCGTGCGAAGCGTCTGCTGCCGGGTGCTCACTTGATCCGCTTCGGCGCGCGCGATCGGGCCTGAGCTGGTCTGCTGATTGAGGGGGCCTGTCGCACCCGCACACCGGAGAGACCTCAGATGAGTACCTATCGAGTCGGGCAAGTAGCCGCCGCAGGCGGTCCGTTCGAGATCGTCGAGCGCGAGGTGCAGCGGCCGGGCCCCGGCCACGTACGCATCGCCGTGGACGCCTGTGGGATCTGCCACAGCGACTCCGCTTTCGTGAACGCCATGTTGCCGGGCCTGCGATATCCGCTGGTTCCCGGGCATGAGATCGCCGGGCGCATCGAGGAGACCGGCGAGGGAACATACAGCGGCTGGCAGGTGGGCGACCGGGTGGCAGTGGGCTGGTTCGGCGGCAGCTGCGGCCACTGCACGCCCTGCAGACAGGGCGACTTCGTCGTGTGCGAGAACCTGAAGCTTCCCGGAGGGGCTTACGACGGCGGTTACGCCGAGACGGTGATCGCACCGGCCGACGCCCTGGCCCGCATCCCCGACGCACTGGCGGCGACCGATGCGGCGCCCTTGGCCTGCGCCGGGGTGACCACGTACAACGGACTGCGGCGCAGCGCCGCACGGCCGGGTGACCTGGTCGCCGTACTCGGCATCGGCGGCCTTGGCCACCTGGGGGTGAAGTACGCGGCCGCCATGGGCTTCGAGACCGTGGCCATCGCCCGCGGAGCCGCCAAGGCCGACTTCGCCAAGCAGCTCGGCGCGCACCACTACATCGACAGCACGGCGGACACCACCGTCGCGGATGCACTGCAGTCACTCGGCGGTGCCAAGGTCGTCCTGGCCACCGCCGCCAACTCCGACGCCATCACGGCGACCGTGGACGGGCTGTCCCACCGCGGCGAGCTGGTGGTCATCGGCGTGACCCCCGAGCCGCTGGGAATCAACCCAGTCCAGCTGCTCATACAAGGCAAGATCATCCGCGGTCACCCGTCCGGCACGGCGCAGGACGTGCAGGACACCATGGCATTCAGCGCCCTGCACGGGATCCGCCCGATGACCGAGATCGTGCCGCTGGATCAAGTCGGTGAGGGTTACCGAAAGATGATGTCCGGCGCCGCCAGGTTCCGGATGGTGCTCACCACCCGCTGACGGTGCGCGTGCGGGAGTCGGCACGGCGCGGGCGGCGCGCTTGCCCGGGGACGCAGGCGGACGCGAATCAGCCGAGGCGGTCGCTGTCGGGCGTTGCTGTCGCGCGCGGTGCGTCCGGTTGATCCGCCGCCGCTGCGGGGGCGGGATCCTCCGTGCACGTGACCTTGTCGCGAGGCGTGTAGTGGGTCTTGAAGTCTTCGCGTCTGACCTGCCGGCCGTCCTGGACGAAGACGCGGCCGACGACGACGTCGAACCCTTCGAGCGGGGTCTGGACCTCGCACTTCGGGCCGCTGCCCGTGCGCGTTGCCGGCTGCTTGATGTTGGTGCGCGGCCCCTGGGTCGCACGTATCTCGTCGTACTTCTTGGTGCCGAGGAAGGTGATGGTCACCGAGGTGCCGGTGGACTCGGCCCGGATGTAGAGGGCGTGGTCCAAGTCGTTGGTCCAGCGCAGGTCGAGAGTGCCCCACGCGACCGTGGCCTCGCGGCCTTCGGGGTAGCGCTCGATGTAGAAGGAGTGGGCGCCGTACTCCACGGGCTTGACCCCGGCAAAGAACATGGCGTTGAACATGGTGCTGGCGACTGCGGAGACGCCGCCGCCTGGAGACTTCACATACTGACCGTTGTTGATCATGATGCCGTCGACGAAGCCGTTCTCCTTGGTGCGTTCGCCGACCGTTCGGTTGAAGCTCCACTCCTGTCCGGGGAGGACGACCGAGCCGTTGATGAGCTCCACGGCGCGGCCGATATTGGTGCTGCGGTAGGGGGCGGCCGGGAAAGCGACGGTGAAGGACGAGACCTTCTCCTTGATGCCGAGCCGCTGTGCCGATGCGCTCGTGAGCTGCGGTGGGACCACGACAGTGGCGATCTCGCCGGTGCGGGCCGCGCCGGAGGCGGTCAGCAGGGGCAGGACGGCCTTGCCGAGTGCCTTCTCGGTGACCAGCCGTCCCACGCGGCCCTCCTGGGTCACCACTACGCGGTCGTCGCCGTCGAGCCCGAGCGTTGCATCCCGAGGGCCCGGGGCGGCTTCCCGTACGGGACGGGAGACGGCGGGGTCGGCGAGCAGGCCCTTGGAGTCGAGGGCCGGCACGAGGCGGTTTCGGCCGTCGGGCTTCATCGTCAGATGCCTGCCGAGCGCGGAGGGGCCGATGGATATGCGTTTGTCGGCGAAGGTGACTGTGACCGGGCCGGACATCGCGGGCCGGGCGAACTCCTTCACGGCCCGCTCGGTCTCCCGCGGGCCGATCCGCGGCTGCGTCTGCCTCACCGGCAGCACAGCGGGGCCCGAATCCGGCGTGCGAAGGTAGGCGTCGCGAATGGGGTCCAGCGCCCGGTCTGTGATCAGGGTGACGCCGGTGACCGGGGCGACGGCCTTCGCTCTGCCGTTCTCGAACGATATGGCCCCGTCGCGGACCTGCCGCTTGGCGGCCGTACCGATGCGGTCGATCTCGGCCCGGCTCTTCTGCTCGTCCACGCGTATCACCGGCTCGACGTCCCCGCCGTCGGAGGCGAAGAGCCTGCCGATCACGTTGACCGGATCGGATCCTGGGCTTGCGGCACGGTCGGCGGACGCGGCGGCGTCCAGGGACAGCCCGAGTGCGCCGGGATCGGCCTTCTCGACGCGGTCACCGATCTTCAACGCGACCGGCGCCGCGAAGGCCGGCCCGAGCTTTCTGTCCAGGACCCGCTGGGCCTCTGCCCGGCTCATCCCGCCAATGTCGACCCCGCGCACCCGTGTGCCTTCGGCGATGTCGTCGCCGACCGCGAGGCCGGTGGCGTAGAGGCCGCCGAGCCCGAGCACGACAGCCCCGCCTGCGACGGACAGAACTGTCCGCCAGTTGCCAGTTCTGGTGGGTGCGCGTCCCAATGTCTCTCCCTGTGGCGCAGACCGGCCGGAAAGCGCTTTGAGCCGCCAGGGCAGCTCGTCGTAGGTGGATTCGCACCAAATAATTCACCAAAACAGATGAAATGCGGCATAGATGTAACTGATGTCACGCTGGAGGAGCCCGCCTGGGCGCCTGGCTCCCGGCTGCGTCGTACGGCCACGCTGCGTCGTACGGCACGCCGAATAGGGAAGGGTCATTGCTTGAGTTACTGTCTATAACTCAAGCAATGGGGAGGTCGGAGCGGTATGGCGGTCGGCAACACCACACCACGTCAGCGCTACCGAGAGCAGGTGCGCGGCGAGATCAAGCAGGCCGCGCTGGAGCAGATCCGGGCCGGGGGTATCGCCGCGCTCAGTCTCAATGCCGTGGCCAAGCAGATGGGACTCACCGGCCCGGCCCTGTACAAGTACTTCAAGAACCGCGACGACCTGCTCACCGAGCTGATCTGCGACGCGTACGACGGAGCCGCCGCCGCGATGCGCGGCACGGCCGCTCGCACGGTGGACGCTTCGCCCCGTGAGCAGTTGCATGCGCTGGGGACTGCCTACCGGGAGTGGGCCGTCGGCGCCCCTCACCTCTACCTACTCCTCGCGGGTACACCGTCGCCCTCCTGTGAAGCACCGGCCGAGACGGTCGACCGGGCCAGGGCGGTCCTCGGTCCCCTGCTGCCCGTCCTTGGACGTGGGCAGTGCCCGCCGGGGGTCGGGGAACTCCGGGAGCAGATGCAGCAGTGGCTCGACGAGACGCCGGCGGTCGCCGACTGGGTGCGCGGTTGCGCCCCGGACGCGGGCGTGGACCCGGCCATGGCGCTCGCGGGGACGGTGGTGGCGTGGGCGCGCCTGCACGGCATCGTCAGCCTCGAGGTGCAGGGTCAGTTCAGCAGCATGGGGCACCGGGCGGCGACGCTGCTGGACGCCGAGATGCAGGCGCTCGCCGACTCCATGGGGCTGCCGGGGGCCTGACGGCCCGGGCGAAGAGGCTGCGACGCATGTCGTGCAGACTGTGGCGGCAGCCTTCCGTGTCGGCGACCGGGGCGGTTTGACAGTGAAATGCGTGAGTGGTTGACTACTCACATGCACCGTCGATTGTCCACGGCTGAAGAACGCCGAGACACGGTGCTCCGTACCGCCGTTGGAGCCTTCGCCGCGCGGAGGTACTTCGGCAACACGACCTCGCGGCGGGCGTCACGCACTACTGACGACTGTTCGTCGACTGTCCCGGCGGGGCGGCGGTCCGCGTTTCTCCGGGGGTCGGCGCCTCGCTCTTTCTTCGGGCAACCAAGTGAGTGTTTAACCACACATAGGAGATCTCGATGTCTGAAAGCTTGGACGGACCCGCCGACGGGTCCGGCGTCCCGCCCCTGGCCGCGGACCCCGGCGGTTCCTCCTCCGCCGTACGGCCGGGCGCCGCGCTGGCGGTTCTGGCCGGCGCGCAATTCGCCGTCGCGCTCAGCACCTCCATCGTCAATGTCGCCCTTCCCGCAGTCCGCGACGGCGTCGGCCTCTCCGAAACCGGTATGGCCTGGGTCGTCAACTCCTACGGGCTCGCGTTCGGAGCGCTGCTCCTCCTGGGCGGACGCGCCGCCGACCTCCTCGGCCGCCGCCGCGTCCTCCTCGCCGGTCTCGGGCTCTTCTCCGCCGCCGCGCTCGTCGCGGGCCTGGCCACCACGCCCTGGATGCTGATAGCCGCACGTACCGCACAGGGCGTCGGAGCGGCCGCCGTGGCACCCGCGGCGCTCTCCCTGGTCATGCAGCTCTTCCCACCGGGGCCGGGGCGCGGCAAGGCGCTCGGGGTCTGGGGCGCGGTCTCGGGTGCGGGCGGTGCGGCCGGAGTCCTCCTGGGTGGGGTGCTCACCGAGGGGCTGGGCTGGCCCTGGGTCTTCCACGCGTCCGCGATCGGCGCGGTCCTGGTCCTCGCCTGCACGATCGTCCTGGTGCCCGCCACCCCGCGGCCCGACGGCGCTCCCCGGCGCCTCGACCTCGTCGGAACGGTCACCGTCACGCTCGGCCTGGTCGCCCTCGTCTACGGGCTCACGGCCGCCGGCCGCTCCGGCTGGAGCGACCCCCTGGTCCTGGGCTCCTTCGCGACCGCGTGCGTCCTGCTCCTCGTCTTCGTCCTGGTCGAACGGCGCCACCCCGCACCGCTGCTGCCGCCGCGCCTGTTCTCCGCGGGCCTGGTCGCCCCCGCCAATCTCGTCATGGCGCTGCTGGGTTCCGTCTGGGTCGGACTCTTCTTCTTCCTGCCCCTCTACCAACAACAGGTGCTCGGCGCCGGCCCCCTGGAGGCGGGACTGTCCCAACTTCCGCTGGCGGCGGCGAACATGCTGGGCTCGTCGCTCGCACTGCGGCTCGCCCGCCGGCTCGGCCCGAACGTCGCCCTCGCCGCGGGGCTGCTCACCCAGACCGCGGGACTGCTCTGGCTGTCCCGCATCTCCGCAGACGGCACGTTCCTCGCCGACGTACTCGGCCCCATCGTCGTCATCGGCCTCGGCCTCGGAATCGCATTCGTCCAGCTGACAGGCGCCGCGGTCACCGGCGTACGGCCTGCCGACTCGGGGCTCGCCAGCGGGCTGGTGAACACCACCCGGCAGATCGGTGGAGCCATAGGCCTGGCCGTCCTCGGCACACTCGCCGCATCGACCACTGCGTCGTTCTCGGCGTACCACTCCCGCGCGGAGGCCCTCACCGAGGGCTACCGGACCGCGTTCCTCGTCTCGGCGCTCATCCTCGCGGCCGGGTCCGCACTGACCC
Source organism: Streptomyces sp. NPDC002870 (assembly GCF_042888505.1). Lineage (NCBI taxonomy): Bacteria > Bacillati > Actinomycetota > Actinomycetes > Kitasatosporales > Streptomycetaceae > Streptomyces > Streptomyces sp. NPDC002870. The sequence continues at coordinate 78,580 of NZ_JBIAPW010000021.1, read as the reverse complement.
CCTACCTGGCGCACCGCTCGGCCCGCCAGGCCGAGGCGGACGAGGAGGAGGCGGCGCCCGATCCTGCTCCGCGGCACCCCGCGCCGACGACGTCGCGGTGAAGCGCCGCGTGCCGCGAACGGCCGCGTGCCGCGAACGCGTGCCGCGAACGGCCGCGTGCAGCGAAGGATCGTGCCCGGCGAGCGCATCGTCCGAGAGCCGGCTCGGGCATCGGCGGGCGGACTCGGTTGATCAGCCGGGGTTCCGCGTCGAGGACATCGAATTACCAGGTCCGTCCAGGCCCCCGCCGGACCGGGGCAGCGACAGCTCCGCCCAGATGACCTTCCCCTGGGGGGTGTAGCGGGTGCCCCAGCGTTCGGCCATCTGTGCGACGAGGAACAGGCCGCGGCCTCCCTCGTCCATGGTCGCCGCGTAGCGCAGGTGGGGCGCGGTGCTGGTGCCGTCGGTCACCTCGCAGGTCAGGGTGCGGTCGCGCAGCAGTCGCACGGTGACCGGTGCGGAGCCGTAGCGGATGGCGTTGGTGATCAGCTCGCTGAGTACGAGCTCCACGGCGAACGCGAGCTCGGACAGTCCCCAGTCGTCCAGCTTCTCGGCCACGGTTGCGCGCATCACTGCCACGGCAGCAGGTTCGAAAGGCACGTCCCAGCAGGCGACTTGGTCGGGCGGGATGGCCCGTGTGCGGGCGATGAGCAGCGCCACGTCGTCCTTCGGCCGGCCGGGCAGGAGCTCCCCGAGCACCGCCCGACAGCTCTCTTCCGGCTGCCGGTCGGGATGGGACGCCAGCGCCTGGCGCAGCAGCTCGATTCCCACGTCGATGTCCCGGGTGCGGTCCTCGATGAGCCCGTCGGTGTAGAGGACGAGTTGCGTGCCCTCTGCCAGTTCCAGTTCGGCGGTCTCGAACGGCATACCGCCCAGTCCCAGAGGCGGCCCGGCCGGAAGGTCGGGGAACGAGACACTGCCGTCGGGGTGGACCAGCGCGGGCAGGGGATGTCCGGCCCGCGCCATGGTGCAGTGGCGGGAGACGGGATCGTAGATCGCGTACAGGCAGGTGGCGCCCATGACCCCTCCACCGGCGGCCGCCGCCCCCACATCCTCCTGGTCGATACGCCCGACCAGGTCGTCGAGGTGGCTGAGGATCTCGTCGGGCGGCAGGTCGAGCGTGGAGAAGTTGTGCACCGCTGTGCGCAGCCGTCCCATCGTGGCGGCGGCATGCAGGCCGTGGCCGACGACATCCCCGACGACCAGCGCCACTCGACTGCCCGGAAGCGGGATCACATCGAACCAGTCGCCGCTCACCCCGGACAGCGCGGGAAGGTAGCGGTGGGCGACATCGAGGGCGCTCTGCTCGGGCAGGGCCCGCGGCAGCAGGCTGCGCTGCAACGTCACGGCCAGGGTGTGCTCACGGGTGTAGCGGCGGGCGTTGTCGATGCTGACCGCCGCCCTGGCAACCAGTTCCTCGGCCAGGGAGAGGTCGTCCTCCTCGAACGGCTGGGGCTCCTGCGAGCGCCAGAAGTTGGCCACGCCCAGGATGACTCCCCTCGCCTGGAGCGGCACCGCGATGAGCGAATGGATGCCGTACTCGACGATCATCCGCGTCCGGTCCGGGTCCTGGGCATGCCAGCCCGTCGCGGCGGACAGGTCGGGCACCAGCTCCGTGCGGCCGCTGCCGAAACCCCGTGCCTGCGGTGTGGAGGGAAGGAAGTCGATCAGGCGGCCGAGCTCATAGAGGGGATGGTCGTTCCGGATGCCGTGGACCGCGGTGCGGCGCATGTCCGTGCCCGTACCGGCCGGCTCCTCGCCGCGCAGGACGGGGTCGGCCAGATCGACGGTGACGAAGTCGGCGAACCGTGGGACCGCGACCTTCGCCAGTTCCTCGGCGGTGCGGACGATGTCGAGGGTGGTACCGATGCCCAGACCGGCGTCGTACAGCAGTTGCAGCCGCTCGCGGGCCATCTCCGCCCTGCCATACAGCGCCCGCAGCTCCGTGGAGTCACGCAGGGTCGCGACCGTCCCCTTGGGGCCACCGTGGACATCCGTGGGCTGCTGGTTCACCGCAAGCAACCGCTCCCCGGCCAGGTGCACCTCGTCCGTGGCCACGCGGCCCGAGGCCAGCAGGTCCAAGGTACCGGGATCAAGGCTGGGCAGCTCCGAGATGTGCCGCCCCTCGGCGTCCGGCGGCAGATCCAGCAGTCGTCTGGCCTCGTCGTTCGCCAGCACCAGCTGACCGTCTTTGTCGATGATGAGCACACCTTCGCGTACGGCGTGCAGCACCGCGTCGTGATGCTCGTACATGCGGGTGATCTCGGCCGGGCCCAGACGGTGGGTCTGCCGCCGCAGCCGCCTGGCCACCAGCGCCGTCCCGGCCGTGGCCAGGACGAGCGCGGCCGCTCCTGCGCCGAAGATGATCGGCAGCTGCCGCTCCACCACGCTGGTCACGTTCTTGACCTTCAAGCCGGCCGACACCAAGGCCACGACCTTGCCCTTTTCGTCGTAGACGGGGACGACGGCCTGTACCTCGTGGCCGAGCGGGCCGTAGACGCTCTCGGTGTACACGCGACCGGCCAGCGAGGGCTCGATGGTGCCGACGAACCTGTGCCCGATCCGGTCCGGCTGGGGATGCGTGTAGCGGATCCCCTTCGTGTCCATCACCACGATGAAGTCGACGCCGGCTGCCTTTCGCCCCGCCTCCGTGAGCGGCTGGAGCACTTTGGAGGGATCAGGGGTCTTCAGCGCGTCCAGGACGCCCGGAGAGTGCGCGAACGTCTCCGCGACGGCGATCGAACGGCGCTTGGCCTCGGTGTTGACGTCGTGCCGGGACTGCAGCACAAGCGCCACCACCGCGGCGGCGACAAGCAGCACCGCCACAGCCACCTGCAGGGCGAAGACCTGCCCGGCGAGGCTCCGGCGGCGCTTGTCGGTCAGTGACCGAGCCGGTGCGTTCCGGAATCGGTCGAAACCTTTGACCATATTGACCTTTCTAACACCGCAAGGTCCTCCGTGGTCAAACATTGACGATCTGCTGCCGGGGCGTCCACCGCTGCGGCGCGGTGCTTCGGCGGCGCGGGCGGCAGGCTCGGCCGACGGGTGCGGGAGCCGTGCCGCACCGGGCGCCGCTCGGGGCCGCCGCGCACCGGCGGGATCCGTGCGCCTGAGGGCGTGGCGGGTAGGAGTGAGCCGCGCACCGCTTTCTCTTTGCCCCGGGCCGCCGGCCTGACCGCCGGCGGCGCAGGACCGCCATGGGGCGGCCTGGGCGGCGATGTCACGGACCGATCCGCCTGAGGATCCGCTCGTGCTCCTCGTCGGGTACCCGTGCGCCGGAAGAGGGAAGCAGTTGCGGGATCCCGTCGATGATCGGATAGCGGCGGCGCAGCCTCGGGTTGTAGAGGAACTCCTCGGGCAGGAGCAGCGCGAGCCGCCCCTTGTCGATCGGGCAGGCGATGATCCGGAGCAGGGGATCGTCATGCTTCATGGGCCAATTCCTTTGCCGGGGTGGGGGGTTCGTCATGACGCGGAAGGATCAGCAGTACGGAGACGGCGAGTGCGGTGCCGCCGAGTCGCAGCGCCAGCCGCAGCGGGTCTTCCGGCAGGGACTCGCCGAAGACGAAAGTGCCGAGCGCCGCCGTGAACAGACAGGTGACGGTGGTGCACACGGGCACGATCAGAGATGCCCGGCAGCGCTGCAGCGCGGTCTGGGACAGGACCAGGCCGGTGACTGAGGTGACGAGCAGGAGGTACGGATAGGGGGATGTCAGCAGGGCGAAGACGGCGTCCCCCATATCGCGGGTCGTCAGATGCCCGGAGACGCCCTTGATGGCGAGCGAGCTGACGCCGTACAACAGCCCGACGGCGACGCCGTACTCGACGCCCGCGGTCGGCAGCCGGTGGCGGCGGCGGGCTCGGCGTTCCACGGCCCAGTACAGCCACAGCCCCGCCGCGAGCGCGGGCAGGCAGATCAGCAGGACACGTCCGGCCGAGGCATGCCCGCCCACGGCGTCGGTGTCCTGGAGGGAGGCCACCACCATCAGGAGGGCGAGGGTGATCACGACAACGCCGCGTCGCTCGCGGCCGGTGGGGCGCTCGCCCAGCACGACCGCGGACAGCAGCAGAAGCAGCACGAGACCGGAGACGAAGATGCCCTGCGCGGCAGCGATGGGAAGGGTGCGGTAGACGGCGAGCTGTGCCGCGAAGCCCGCGGCGAGCGCGAGCGAACCGCCGAGCCACAAGGGGCTGCCGATGAGCAGCCGTACGACTCGGGCCGGTTGTCCCGAGCTCAGTGGCGGCAGGCCGGACAGTGCCCGCTTCTCGAGTACGAAGCCTGTGCTGTAGAAGACGTTGGCCAGCAGGGCCGATGCCACCCCCCACCACACGGCGCTACACCCGCCTGGCGTGCACCAGGAGGATGGAGGCCACGGACGGCGCGGCACAGGCGGCGCGGTCCACAAGGCGCAGTGGGCGCGGAACACCGTGGAAGGGCGCGCCGGCCAGGGTGACCACCTCGAAGCCCGCGGCGGTGAGGAATTCCCGCAGGGCACGGGCGGTGAACAGGCGCAGATGGCCCACAACCTGGGATCCGGGCCGGCCGTGGATGCCGCGCAGGCTGACCTCCGAGAAGACGGGCTGCACTCCGGCGGCCAGCAGCAACCGGTTGTACCAGGCGGCCAGGTTCGGGGTGGAGAGCATCAGATGGCCACCCCGTTTGAGGATGCGGCGCAGCTCGTCCATGGCACTGTCGGGGTCCACCAGATGCTCGATCACCTCGCTGAAGAGCACGGCGTCGGCGGTCGCATCGCCCAACGGCAGACCGCCCGACGTCAGCTCACCCCGCACGACATGGTTCATTCGGGTGGCGGCGCGGCGCAGCGCGTCCTGGGACCAGTCGACGCCGACGATCCGGTGAGGGGACAGAAGCGGCCCCGCGGTGGCTGCCGCGGAGCCGTCGCCGCAGCCGACGTCGACGACGAGGGAGGGCTCGGGAGGCAGTACTCGGGCCAGCATCAGCGCCTGGCGGCGGCTGCGCTCGTCTCCGGAGGCGACGGGGACGGCCGGGTTCTCGTAGAACTCGCGCAGCTCCGCGGGGAGAGTTCCCGTCATGGCCCGTCACCTCCTGACTCGGCCGGCAGGGCCGCCATGGCCGACATGTCCGCCAGATATTCAGCGAAGAAGTCGCACAGCTGCTGTCCTGCCGCGTCGTCGAGGAGAGCGCGCGACCAGCGCAGCGCCAGATGCAGCCGTCCCCCCGTGCTGGCGGTGGTCACGGTCAGCCCGCGCGGCATCGCGGCGGGAGCCGAGAACCAGACGGCCTCTGCCCGGCCCGCCTCCGCGAAGTCCAGCGGGTATGGAATGCGCCCGATGTTGCTGAGCAGCGTCGTCGAGGTCCAGGGAGCGGCAGCCCGCCGAGCGCCGCGGGTCAGGGCGGCCCGTAGCCCGACAGGCAGGGCGGGTGCGGTGAGGAGGGCGGCGGCGTGGCCGAGTTGAGGGCGTGGCGCCGACTTCAGGGCGCGGGTGCGTTCCGCGGTGCGGTGAAGCATGGCGGCGACAGCCTCGGGGCCGGGCTCCCGCGCGCACTCCCGCGCCGCGAATCCGACCTCCACGAGACGGGTGCCGTTCCCGATGGGCATCTCGGCGCCCCGGGGCCGGTCGTCGACGGGCATGGTGATGCGCATCGGACGGGGTGGGGCATCGTGCAGCCGGTTCCAGCGGGCGATCATCAGGCAGGTGGCGACGAGGAGTTGGTCGTTGACGGTGTAGCCGGACCCGGCGGGGCGGCGCGGCACCGGCAGTTCGGCCAGCAGCAGGCCGTTTCCGCCGGTACGCCGGACGTCGCTCGCGGGGGCCACCCGAGCGGGCCTGGCGGGTCCGACCGTGCGGGTGGGCGGCGGTGGCCCCGGCCGCCCCGGCCCGCCGGGCGGATTGCGTACGGGTGGTGTGGGGGAGACGGCAGCGCCGCCGCCGTACAACTCGGCGGCCGTGGCCAGTACGCGCAGACAGGCGGGCCCGTCCAGGGCGGTGTGGTTGAGCGTCAACAGCAGCACACACGAGCTGTCCGTCGACGAGGGCCTCACCACGTCCAGCCGGACGGGCGGGGAAAGGGACAGCGGCGGAGCCTCCCCGAGCGCTCTGGCCCTGGCCCGCTGTAGTGCATCGGGCCCCGGCTCCGGGAAGCCGACGGGATCCACGTCCGGGGTGCCGGTCAACTCCCACTCGTAGCGTCGCCGGTACCAGGGGCCGGGTGCCTCGCGCACCAGAATCCGCGGGTGCCGGCGCAGGGCCTCGCCGAACGCCGCCCGAAGCCGGTCCGGATCCGGCTGCCGGGGCAGGCACACCTCTATGTGTACGGTCTCGGGCTCCTCCTTGCGGAGACAGTGCCGGGAGATCTCATCGACGGTCGGGAACGGAATCCTGCCGCCGAGAGCGGGCTCGGTCGGCGGCCCGGGCCGGGCGGGTTGCAGGGCGGTCATCTCGGCGGGGCCTCCCGTGTGTTGAGCGGTAAGACGCCGGGCGGATCAGGGTCGGGGACCGGGCTGCGCCCGGTTTGTTCGGCGGGGTCCGGCCCGGTTCGTTCGGCGAGGTCGGGCCCGAGACGCTCGGCGGGGCCGCTTGCCGACCGCGCGCGCCGGGGCAGGGCCTGCGGCTGCGGGGCCGCGGTCGGCGGGGTCGGCGCCGCGGAGGCTGGTGTGCCGCCCCGCACCCGCGGTTCCACGGTGACCACGGCCGCGCACAGCGCGATGAGCGCCAGCAGTTGGGCCACCGGACCGAACGCGCCCTGGCCAGCGGAGACCGGATCGCCCGCCCCCGTCGCGGCCGCGACCCCTGCGCCGGCCATCGCCACCAGTGCGATCGGCACCAGCAGGGAGTGCCGCAGACGGGCGACTACCGCCAGCGCTGGGACGAGCAGCGCGAAGGGGCCCGCCACGACCGCGACCACGAGGGTCAGCGCGACGCAGCCCAGAACCCATCCGGGCGCAGGCGGGGCCGTTGCCGCGAAGTCCGGGGCGGTGCTCCGGCGGCGTACTAGTGCGAGAGCTGCCAGCAGCGCCACCGCCACCGCGCCGCCGATCAGCCCGATGTCGTAGAGCAGCACGGGTTCGTACTCGAGCTCGACCGTGCCGCCCGCGCCCGCGGGGATCAGCCAGGCCTGTTGCCAGCCGTCGATCCGCAACGGGATCAGCTTCTTGCCGTTCAGGGTGGCTTTCCAGCCGTCGTTGGCGTTCTCGTACATCTGGAGGTAGCCGGCCTCGCCCGCCCCGACGGTCACGGACCGCCGGTCGCCGCGCCAGTCGACCGCGGTCGCCTCCCGCTGTCCGCTCACCGCAGGCGGGCGGACCTCGCCGCCGGTCAGCGTGATGTCGGTGAGCGCGAGGGGACCTTCGTCGCCCGCCTCCACCTGGTGCAGTCCACGGCCCAGCGCAAGAGTGCCGCCCGGTGTCCGGCAGAGCTTGACCTCGACGGGCCGGCGCTCGGTCAGGTCGCGCACCGTCCCCGACGCGCTCGTGGCGTGCAGCGTGCCGTCGACAGCGACGGGAGGGCCCTCGCCGCACGGCACGGAGAACCTCAAGTGCGAGGCCGGTGGCGGTGTGCGAAGGTCGGCGAGCGCCGGCACGTAGACCTCGCTGAGGCCCACCGGCAACTGCATCCGGTTGTCGGCAACGGGGTTGTGGACGGTCAGCGGCGCGGCCCGGCTGATGGTGATGTCGAGCCGGTCCGTGGTGATCGGCTCGAAGCGGGCCAGGCCGTTGTCGTCGACTGCGGCCGTCACGGCGCCGTTCGGGGTGCTGATCAGTATCTGCTCGGGCCGGGTGGAGAGTCCGCCCGCGGCCGCGAGGACGATCTCGTCGATGGTCTTCCGGCCGGGCCAGCGCAGATGGATGACCGGCCGGTCGCCGGCGATCCACGCGGTGGTCAGGTCCTCATCGACCAGATTGCGCGGGCTGAGACCGTTCCCGAGCCGGCTGGTCGAGTCCGCGGTCGCCGTGATCCGCCGTCCCTGCCGCGGATCGGCGCCCGTGACGAGCCGGTCCAGTCCCTCGCCCGGCACCGGCAGCGCCTGCGCGGTGACGGCGAAGTCTCCGCCCCGGCCGACGCTGAGCCGGCGGTGCAGGCCCTCCTCGGCCGAGACCGGCGAGAGACCGCCCGGGTCGCTGCCGCGGTGGAGCGAGAACACCTCCGCCCGGGCCTCGGTGTCGCGTGCGTCGGTGGGCAGCCGGAGCAGCCGGGTCACCTGGACGCCGGGGACGGATACCTCGCTGAAGCCCGCGCCGCCGAGTCCGGCCTTCGGCGACTGGGCCGCCAGGACGGTGATCTTCAGCCACTTGGCCTGTCCCGCGGGTGCCTTGACCGGCTGCGGGTTTCCGTTCGGGCTCAGCGGGCTGTCCTCGAAGCCCTGGTCGGTCTCGACTCGTACGAGGGTGGGGGCGGCCCGCATGTGGTCGCCGGGCAGCGGAGTGAGCTGAAGCGAGGCGGGGATGTCGGTGGGCGAGGAGAAGCCGATACGGAGCCATTGGCCCGCGGCGTCTTTGGCGCTGCCCTCGGCCCACGCGGTCCCCGGGTTGCCGTCGAAGGCGTTGACCGGGTCGTACTGCGGCAGGTGGAACAGCCAGTTGCCGCTGCTGGAGGCGGTCACGGAGGCGGCGCCCCGCAGGACGGCCGTCGTCTGGTGGCCGGCGCCCTTCACCGGCAGGATCTGCCGCGGTTGCTCACCCGGGTCCTGCAGGCTCCCGGTGGGGTTCCGTTCGTCCGCGGTGTAGGTGTACGAGGTGTTGCTGTTGACCAGTCCGAAGCGGGTGTCGGCGCGGCGCAGCCCGTCCGCGACGTACTGCGCCGCGGGTGTGCCGAGCCCCGGGTGGTTGTCCCCGGTGAGCACGGTGGGACGCTCCCGGAGCCGCGGATCGGCGGACAGTTGCAGCAGCGCTTCGGGACCGCCGCTGACCACCGCGGTGTCGGCGACCGGCTGCAGGCCGACCTGGCCGGGCCGCCGGGTGCTGGCCGGCTCGTAGATCTCGACGGCCTGCATCCGCGGGAAAATGCCCTGGACCTGCAAGGGTGTGTCGCTGGGGATCCTGCCGGCGGTGAGTACCGGGTCGAATCCGGCGACTCTCCGGTAGCCGGAGGCCTCCAGGGTGCGCTTCACGGTGATCGGCGGGACGTATCCGATCTGGTCCGGGTCGAGGTCGTTGCGTACGACGACGAAGTACAGGCCGGCGCGTGACAAGTAGTCGCGCAGGCCCGGAACTTCGCTGCCACTCATGAGCGCCTGTTCCACCGCGTCCATCGCCCGTCGCGAGCCGGGCGTCCCGAAGGGCACGAAGTCGCGTTGCGCCCAGCGGGAGTCGGCGAGCACGTCGAAGGGCTGGTCGATGGGGGAGCCCCAGGTGTAGAGCCCGTGGGCGGTGGCGGGGACGACGAGGGCGCGGCTGTCGGGCGAGTTCTTCTCCAGCCAGTCGGCGGCCTGTGTCCACTGGCCGGGCAGCTTCTTGAAGGCGCCGGGCTGCAGGACCGTCCCGTTCACGTACGGCCAGGCCAGACCGGGCAGTACCAGCAGCGCGGCGATCATGGGGGCGTAACGCCGCGCCGGGTACGGCCGGGCACCACGGCTCTCGCTCGCCGTCGCCACCAGGTGCATCAGGCCGAAGGTGAGCGCGAGAGCGAGCCCGGGCTGGAATTTGTAGATGCTCCTGAACGGCCGCAGCGGCCCGTTCAGCCAGTCCCGGACCGGTTCGTGGAAGGGTGCGCCGAGGGAACCGGCGTATCCGGCCAGGGCGATCAGGACGACGGCCAGCACGGTGAGCAGCAGCCAGCGTCGCTCGGGCAGATCGCGCCGGGCCAGGCCCGCGAGACCCAGCGCGGCGGCGAGTGCCGAGCTGAGGATGGTGACCGTCGCGGTCGCCACGGTCCAGCCGGCGGGAAGCCAGGCTTCTCCGAAGTGGAGGTAGGCGACCCAGTTGCCGGCGCCGCGCAGCAGTTCGGTCGCCGACATCGTGCCGGTGGTGGTGTCGGCCTGTTCGACGTACGGCATGAAGTCTTCGCCGTAGACGCCGAGCAGCAGCAGCGGGATCACCCACCATGCGGTGGCGAGCACGACACCTGGAACCCACCAGGCGATCAGGGCGCGCTTGCGAGGCCCTGCCGGGCGGCTGAGCAGATAGAGCCCTACGGGCAGCAGCGCGGCGAGGGTCGATGCCGCGTTGACCCCGCCCATGAAGGGGATCAGCAGTGCGGATGTGGCAGCGGCCACCCGGGGGCCGGTGCGGGTGGCGGTGAGCGGCAGCAGTACCCACGGAAGCAGCGCGCCGGGGAGTGCGGCCGCCGAGGTGGAGCCGACGACGATGGTGAAGGTGGGCCACAGTGCGTAGGCGACGGCCCCCAGCAGCCGGGTCCGTGCGCTGCCGATGTCCATGCGCTCGGCGAGCCGCAGGGCGCCCCAGAACGCGGTGGCAACGATCAGCGAGAGCCACAGCCGCTCGGCCAGCCACACCGGGATGTGCGCGAGGTCGGTGAGCGCGTAGTACGGGAGGGTCGGGAAGGCGTATCCGGCGTACTGGTTGGAGAGCCCGCCGAAGCCGGCGCGGCTCTGCCACAGCTCCCCGAGGTCGCCGATGAACTTCCATGGGTCGGCGGCCACTGGGAGCTTGGTCTCGAAGGTCATCCTGCCCGGTGACACGGAGAGGAACGCGACGAAGACCGCCGCCCAGAAGGCCAGCAGCCACGATCTGCGTCGCGGCCGGCCGGTCGGCGGCTGGGGCGGCGGCGCGGTGGGCCCCGGCCTGCCGGGCCGGTTCGGGGGGAGGGCCAACGTCGTTTCAGCCACGGGTGGCTCGCAGTGGACTGTTCATCGCTGCTGCCGTTTCTGGTCGGCGCCGGAGGATGAGGAGGAGGTTCCAGGTGGCGATCTCGCGCAGGCCAGGGACGCGGGTGACGGCCTGCGCGAGGAACGGCCAGTACCGCGAGCGGGCCGTCACGAGGGACACGTCCTCGCGGGCCCGTACCTGACGCAGGGTCGGACCGATGTGGATCGCGAAGAGGTTCTCGCCGAGGGCGTGCTTGGCGGGGCGCCCGGTCCGTCTCGAGTACCGGGCGCGGGCGCGCTCCGCGCCCAGATAGTGCCAGGGCGCCCACTCGTGACCGCCCCACGGGGAGAGCCAGTTGGTGAACGAGACGTAGATCAGCCCGCCCGGCCGGGTGACGCGGATCAGTTCGCTGAGGAACGTCTGCGGGTCGGCGACGTGTTCCAGCACATTGGAGGAGAAGCAGATGTCGGCGATGCCGTCGGCCAGTGGCAGCAGGTAGCCGTCGGCGACCACCGAGCCCGCGGGGAGGGTGCCCCGCGCGCCCAGTTCCCGCAGATCGGGCTCGAAGAGATAGCTCTGCGCACCGCGCCGCCGGAACTCCTCTGTGAAGTGGCCGCGTCCGCCGCCCACGTCCACCACCAGCCGGTCGCGCAGCGGAATCTGCCGCTCGAGCTGCTCGGCCGCGTCGTGCGCGAGCAGGGCGTAACACCGGTCCGGGTCGGTCTGCTCGCTCATGAATGCCCGGAAGAGAGTGAGGGATCTGCGGATGGAGGGGTCCTTCACAGCCGGTCACTCCGCCGCGGCGCGGCCTCCGCGGCCGCCGCCCGGAACTGCCGGACCGTTGCGCCCCAGCGGAAGTCCGCGGCCCGCCGGCCGGCCGCCCGGCCGAGGGCCTCGCGCCGCTCAGGGCTGAGCGCCAGCGTGCACCAGGCCGCCGCGAACGAGCTCTCGCCGCGGGCCAGCATGCCGGTGACGCCGTCCTCGATCGAGTCTCTGAGTCCGGGTACGTCGAAGCCGATGGCGGGTGTGGACCGGGCCGCCGCCTCGGTCACCACCAGCCCCCAGCCCTCGACGAGCGAAGGGTGCAGCAAAATCCAGGCTGCGCACAGGAGCCGGTGCTTCTCGGCCTCCGAGACCCGGCCGGTGAAGGTCACGCCCGGCCCGGCGAGAGCCTCGAGACGGGCGCGCTCCGGCCCGTCACCCACGATGACGAGCCGGCCTCCGGTGACCGGTCTGACCCTCTCCCACAGACGCAGCAGCAGCTCGATCCGTTTGTATTCGACGAGGCGTCCCACGGCGAGGAACAGCGGCTCGGGCGAGGTGGGGGCGAGCGGGCCCGGGTCCTCGACACCGTTGTGGACGAGTCGGATCCGCTCGCGCGGTACACCGAGGCCGTGGAGCGCGTCGGCCGTCGAAGGGGATACGGCGACCAGCAGGTTGCCGCTGTGGGCACGGGTCAGCGCCCAGCGTTCGAGCCGTCTGCCGAGCCGGGCGGCGGGGCTCGGGAAACGCTCGGCCCAGATGTCCGTGTGGACATGGTTGACCAGGCAGAGTGTCGGTCCGCGGTGCCACAGCGGGGCGAGGTACGGCATGCCGTTGCACACCTCGACGAACAGGTCGCAGTCACCGACCTGCCGTTCGAAGGCGTGGCGGGCGCGCAGGAAGTGCCCGGCGTCCGACCCGGCCGAGACCACGCGGTAGTCGCGGAAGGCAGCGGGACCGCCGCACAGAAGCGTGACCTGGTGTCCGTGAGCGGTGAGCCCGTCGGCGATACGGTCGATGAGCAGTTCGGAGCCGCCGGCGGCCGGGTTGCCGAGGTCGCGGCGGGCGAGGAAGACGATCCGGCGGGGATGCGGAGGAGGGCCGGAAGGAGGGTCGTGCTGGGGGGACTTCGGCGGGTGGTGGGGGAGTGGCGCGCGCAAGGTGGGGGGTACGTGCTGGGGCATTCGAGCTCCAACTCGCCTTGGGGTGCGGGACGGTGGGGATGCTGAGGGTGCGAGCGGTCTGTGGCGGGGTGGGGTTGGTAGTGTCCGCCCGCCTGTTCGATGCCGCTACTCACGTCGGTGACAAATTTGGCCGACCGTGGAGCTGACGCTGCATCACATTGTGCGCATTACTGGGTATTCGGGCGTTCCCTGCCGCGCACGACGAGTACGACACCCGCGGCCGCCAGCACGAGCCCGGCCGCTCCCGCGCCGATCGGCACGGTGTCGCCCAGCGCCCGCAGTCTGCCGCTGTCCGCCTTCGCCAGCGCCACCTGCTCACGCCTGGTGTCGGGGGTGAACTCCAGACCCGCGCTGTCCAGCAGGACCACCTTCGCCTCATCGGAGCCTGGTGCGCGCAGCGTCTTGCGGGGAGCGATCCTCGCGTTCATGATGCGGCCGGTCCGCCGGTCCACGACGAGCTCGATGCCGTCGTTGGAGTACCACTCCTCGGCATGCACCTGGCTCTGCTTCGGCAGGCCGACCAGCCGCCCCGGTACCTGACGGGTGCCCGTCCGGGTGTCCTTCACGGATCCGGTGAACCGGTAGCCCTCGTACCCCGCAACCATCTTGGTGCCCTTGAACTCCAACCGGACGGTGGCTCCCAGCGTGCTGTCCCACCAGGTGTATCCCCGCTTCTGCACGTCGAAGGGGAACTTGAGGTAGGCCTCGCCCTGATACTCCGGCGTCTCCCCGCAGCAGTGCACCGGAGCGTTGGTCCGGCGGTCGGTCACCCAGCGCTCCAGCGTCCACTGGTAGGACCTGCGCGGGTCGCGCAAGGCCAGCGTGTCCGGGGTGTCGATGGCTGTGGACACGTCCCACACCGCCCGCCCGCTGCGCTCGCTCGCGGCGACATCGCCCAGCACCCGTCGGGTGATGGTGATCGGTTTCGCCCGGACGGGTCTGAGGCTCTGGGTGTCGAAATATTCGCCGGTGCCGGTGAACACCGTGGTGACATCGACATCGGTCGGGGTGCGTTCGGCACGTGGCTCCACGTACCAGGCGAGCATCGGAGCCAGTACCAGCAGAAAGACGCCGACACCCAACAGGACCAGCGACAACGGCGAAGCGGTACGACGCATTCGGGCACTCCCGGGAACGAGGGCGGGCTGAGGACGGTGCGCGTCTGTACGGCCCGGGACCGTAGGCGTCCTCTTGACGGAGTGTCAATGACGCTCGCAGACTGGGCACTCGCCGAGCCGGTGCCGTGGGGCGGGGTGCCTTCCGACAGAAAGGCTCGCTGAACCATGCACAGACTGACCGCTGCCGTGCTGACCACCATGGCCGCCGCCGTCCTCGCCGTGGGGACGGCCTTCGGCATCGTCGCCGCCCTCAACGCCACACCCGAGCAGCCCAATGTGCCTCTCGTCTCCTTCGAGACCGGTCGGCCGACAGCGTCCCCGCAGCCGTAGCCGACCAGCAGCGAGGGAGGAACCCATGCCCGTGCGCACGGCCTGGCGGGACGTGCCCCGCCTGCGGGCACGCAGATTCGCATCCCTGGCCATGGCCGAGGTGCCCGCACTCGCAGAAACCATCCTGGGCGAGATCCGCAGTGAGTACCCCGGCCTGCCGCTCGTCGTCGACGACTCGGGCGAGCCCATGGCCCTGATCGGCATCCGCGAGGCGCTGGAGGACTTCGTGGGCCACCTCGTGGTCGAGGAGAACCGGCCGCGCGGGCGTCAGCTGGAGGTCTTCCAGGAGTTCGGCCGCGGCGAAGTGCTGCAGGGCCGCAGCCTGGACTCGCTCCAGGCCATCTACCGGCTCGGCGTGCGGCTTGCGTGGCGTCGCCTCGCCGAGATCGGTCAGCAGGTCGAGATCCCGCCGCCCGCCATGTACGAGCTGGTGGAGTCGGGATTCGAGTATCTCGACGCGCTCGTCGCACAGTCCGTACGCGGCTACGTCGAAGCCGCCGCCCGCCAGGCCGGCGAACGGCTGCGACTGCAGCGGCAGTTGATCAGCCTGATGCTCAGCGAGCACCGCACGGATCCCACCGACGCCCTTGCCGAGCATGCCGAGCACATCGGCTGGCCGCTGCCCGAGCAGGTCGCCGTCGGAGTACTGCTGCGACCGGCACCGGAGGCCGTCGCCCCGGCCGTGGGCCAGGACGTGCTGCTGGACATGGAGTACGAGCAGCCGCGCATGGTCGTCCCGGAGCCGGACGCGGCCGGCCGGCCGGAACTGCTGGAGCGTGCGATGACGGGCTGGTCCGGTGCGATGGGACCGCCGGTTCCGCTCGTCGAGGCCGCCAAGTCGCTGCACTGGGCCCTGGCCGCCGTACGCCTGATGGAACGCGGGCTGCTCCCGGCCGGCCAGGTCCTGCACTGCACGGAGCACACAGAGGCGCTTGTTCTGCTGCCGCCCGAGGAGCTGATCGAGGACCTGGCCCGTCGCTGCCTGGCGCCGCTCGACCAGTGCGCCCCCGCGCACAGCCGACGACTCGTCGAGACGCTGCTCGCCTGGCTGGAGACACGTGGCGGCGCCCCCGAGGTCGCGGCACGACTCGGCGTCCATCCGCAGACCGTGCGCTACCGATTGCGCCAGATCCGCGAACTGCTGGGCGAAGAGGTGGACGATCCCGACCGGCGCTTCAAGCTGGAGCTGGTGTTACGGGCCCGCCGCCTGCGCGATGCGGGGGTGACTCGGAACGTGCCGAATACCTGGGGTTAGACCGCCCGCCCTCAGCGCTGCGGGATCGACGGAGCCGCCGGGGCCGGTCCCAGGGTCGTCGTGCCGGGGGCTGCCCGGTGCCCAAGTCCCGTGCGGTACGCGTCCAGAGCGGCCTCGGTACGGCCGCCACGGCGCAGTAGGTCGCCCAGCAGACGGCACAGGTCGGCGAGGTCTCCGCTGGCCCCGCTGCGCTCCAGCAGCCCCAGCGCCAGGACATAGTGCTCCTCGGCGGCCTCGGCCTCCCCCCGCTCCTCGGCGATCAGCCCGAGCAGCCGGTGCGCGCCGCCGGCGTGCACCGCGCCGTGCCGGTCGCCCAGTTCCAGCAGCGCCGAGAGCAGGCCGGTCGCCTCCTCGTACCGCCCGAGCCGCCGCAGTACATCGGCCAGCTCCACCTCCACCTGGGCGGTGTAGAGCACGGCGCGTTTGGCGGTCAGCATGTCCCGGGCAGTGCGCAACTCCTGCTCGGCCAGGGCGAGTTCGCCGTTCTGTGCCTGGACGTAGCCGCGCATCCAGTGGCAGTGGGCGAGATCGGTCCGCAGTCTCAGCTGCCGGTAGATCGCCTGGGCCTTGGCGAGGGATGCGTCGGCGTCGGCCGTACGTCCTTCGGCGAGGAATGTACGGGCAACCTGCCGGTGCATGCCCGCCACCAGCACCGGATCGCTGACCTGTGGCGCCAGGGCCAGGGCGAGCTCGGCGGCGTGTGCGGCGCGGGCGTGGGCGCCCATGTCGATGTACGGGCCGATGACGGCGGCGTACAGCAGTACCAGTGCCTCGGGGTCGGCCAGGCCGCTCGCGCCGAGCTCGTCAATGGTGGACTCGAGGAGATAGCAGGCGTAGCGCAGCTCCCCGGCCAGGAGGTGCGCGATGGCGCGGCCCCGGATCGCGCGGGCACGGCGCGGCAGCGGTTCACCCGCCAAGAGCCGCTCGGCAGCCTCGAAGTGCCGCCCCGCGTTGGCGAGTTCACCTGTCTCCAGTGCGCATTCACCGAGTCCGAGCAGCGCCTCGGCCTGCTCAGGAGCGAGGTCGAGATGTTCCGCGTCGGTGAGGAGCCGGCGATAGCGGACGGCAGCCTCGTCGGCGGATCCGGTGGCGAGATCCTGCTGGGCGTCGGTGAGGGCGAGCCGCAGCTCGGTGGCCACATGGGCGGGGCGTCCGGTGGCCAGCTCCTCGAACGTGGTGCCGAGCCGCTCCGCCAGGAAACGCAGCGCGGTCTCGGAGGGCCGGACCTTGCCGGACTCCAGTGTCGAGACGTACGCGGGCGTGTACGACGGTTCGGCCAACTGCCGCTGCGTCAGCCCGCGTTGGTTACGCAGTTGCTGCACCCGGCGGCCGATCTCGGCCGGTTCGTCCATGGGGTCCCCCTTGGTTCTCGAACTCCCCAGTATTCAGGGGCAGTAGCCATTGCGCACGTCCTGTTCCTCCGCCTAGTTTAAGCAACTCGTTCATCGCATTTACTCGGTCACTTAACTTCCGTGTCAGGGGGAGGATTCATGCGTTCAGCGCGTCGCAGAGTCATGGCGGCGGTCGGCGTGGCCGCTGCCGTCGCGGCCGTACTGGCCGCCGCACCGGGCGGCGCGGCCGCCGATCCGGCGACACCCGGCAGCGCCGGGGTCGAGGTCGAGATACCCGGGCCGGAACACGGCACAGCCGCCGGATCCGGCCACACGCGCGTACCGCAGGAGGGCCGGGACCAGCCGCCCTCCAGGCTCTCGGCAGCCGAGGAGGCCGCTGACGGCGAGGTCACCAAGCTGGTGGACAACGGCTCCACCGCCGACCGGCTGGACATCGTCGTCGTGGGGGACGGCTATACCGCCGCCGAGCTGGCCCAGTTCCACACCGACGCCAAGGAGAAGTGGGCCGAGCTGGCCGCCGTCGAGCCGTACACGACGTACCAGGGACTCTTCAACGTCTGGGCGGTCGACGCCGTGTCGAACCAGTCCGGCGTCTCGGGCGACCCCGGTCCGGACGTCGTCCGGGACACCGCGCTCAGCTCGTACTTCTGGTGCGACGACATCGAGCGGCTGCTCTGCATCGACCAGGACAAGGTCGACGGGTACGTGGCGAAGGCGCCGGAGGCCGACCTGGTGCTCGTCCTCGCCAACAGCGCCAAGTACGGCGGCGCGGGCTACAACGAGCCGAGCGAGACCCTCGGCTACGAGGGCATCTCGACCGCTTCGGCGGGCAACGAGAAGTCCGGCCAGGTCGCCATCCACGAGACCGGCCACTCACTGGGCAAGCTCGCCGACGAGTATTACTACCCCGGCCAACCGGACTACGAGGAATACACGGGCGCCGAGCCGGCCGACTCCAATATCTCCACGCTGGCCGCCGCGGACATGTCCGGGCAGCGCGCCAAGTGGCACCGCTGGCTCGGCGAGGAGTCGCCCGACGGCGGCCCCGTCGGTACGTACGAGGGCGGGGGCTACTACGTCAAGGGGCTGTACCGGCCCACCGACAACTCCCTGATGCGTTCTCTCGACAGGCCCTTCAACCTGCCCGGCGTCGAGGCGATGATCGGCGGCTTCTACCGCCACGCGCGGATCGTCACCGCGGTCACCCCCACCGCTCGCACCCTACGGCTGGGAGACACCGCGAAAGCCGCCGTACCCCGGCTGACGGGCGCGGACGGGCGTCAGCTGAGGATCCGCTGGTATCTGGACGGCAAGGAGTTGAAGCCCTTCGCGGGCCGTACTCAGGTACGGGTCTCGGAGCTTGCCCTGTGGCTGCTCGACCGGCGCACGCACAAGTTGTCGGTCACGGCAGAGGACCGTACGCCTTCAGTGCGGGACCCGGAGATCGCCGCGCTTAAGTCCACCATCAGCTGGAAGGTCCGGCTCTGATGCCCTGAGTGCTGGTCATCGGTGCGGGCGGGGGCGTCGGGACCGAGCGGCGATGCCGTCACTGCGGCGGCGGACCGGCCGCCGCCGCTCGAATTGACGGCGGCAGTCGCAGCGGCCCCCGTTACTCGGCCGAGAGGACTTCCTCGGCGTCTTCAAGGGATCCGTCCATGACGGTCGGCACTGCGAGCGGCAGCCCCAGGGGGTTGTCGAGCGTGTCGGCGTGCGCGCTGGGGGAGGGCGCGATGAGGGATGCCACGACGCCGGTGACGAGGGACGCAACAGCGGCCATGCTTCGCTTCTTCATGGCTTGGTCAACGTCCTGTGAGCTCCGACGTCACGGTGCATGTGCGCCTCGAACATCGGGCCGCAGGCAGATCCCGTGTCCCCGGGGGTCCGCTCGACCGATGAGTCCTGGCCACGACCACAGTCCAAGTGCTGCGCCCTCAATAGGGTTCCAACCCCTGCCCGCCAACGGGAACGAGAAGGAAATGAACACGATCGCCGACCGTTATCGCAGACACGCCGACGCCTTCGAGCGCAAGGTCGCCGCCGCGGGGTCCGACCAGTGGTCCAGCCAGTCACCGTGTGAGGACTGGACGGCCAGGGACGTCGTGGGCCACGTCATCGACATGCACGGGGTGATGCTGCGCCCCCTCGGGCGCTCCCTCAGCCCAGCACCGTCGCTGGAGGACGACCCGCTTGGAGCCTTCAAGTCCGCCCGCGCCGACGTCCAGGCCGTCCTCGACGACCCCGAGAGCGCCGGCACCGAATGCGACACCCCCAACGGCCGTATGACGGTCGAGCAGCAGATCGACCAGGTCATCAGTGACGACATGGTGCTTCACGGGTGGGACCTCGCTCGAGCCACCGGGCAGGACGACACGATGGACCCGGCAGACGTAGAGCGAATGTGGTCGAACACCTCGGCGCTCCCGAAGGAAGTGCTGGAGATGCTGCGCACGCCGGAAGCGTTCGGGCCGGGAGTGAAGGTCTTCGGCCCGGAGGTGTCGGTCCCGGAGGACGCGCCGCTGCAGGACCGGCTGCTCGGTCTGATCGGGCGCGATCCTCGATGAGCCCAACGCCTGGACCGGCATCGGCGATGTCCGGGGCCGACCAGGGTATGTCCCCTCGTGCGGGCGGTCGGCCGGTGGCGGTGCTGTAGCCCGGCCGGCCGCTCACCGGATGCCGCCCCGCCGGGAACCCGGCAGGGTGGCCTCCACCAGGACTTCTCCGCACAGAAGAGGACTGCCCATGTCCGTGACCGATCACCGGCGCCTCGGCGTTGCCGCTGGGGCGGCGCTCCTGACCATCGCCGTCGCGGGCTGCTCCGACCTCGGCCGCGACGCGGTGGGCACCATCTCCTACGAAACAGAGGGGGAGCGCCTGGTGATGGTGTCCAACCCCTCGGTCAAGGGCTGCCACCGCCTCGCGCCGGCAGGCGCCACTGAGGTCATCAACAACACCATGGTCGACATCGTCCTGTACCCCAGCCCCGACTGCTCTGGGGGTGACACGACGTATCTGGCGACGGAGTCGTCCAACCGCATCGCGCCCCGCGCCCCCGCCTGGCGGAGCTACACGATCGTCCACTGAGCGCTTCTCTCCGAAGGTCCCGCCAGACCCCGGCCTGTCAGAGCTGTGAACCGCCGTGACGCTGATCCGTCCGAGGTTCGATCAGACACCTCAACCTTGGGACTGACCAGACTTCCGAGCAGTCGCGTACACACGGCTCGCGAACTCCGCGATCTGTTCGTCGCTCAGGTTCTTCGCGAGATTCGCCTCCGTGATCATGCCGACCAGACGGTGGCCGCTCTGCACGTCGATCACCGGCAGCCGCTTGATCTGGTGTTCCTCCATGGTCGTCAGGACCTCGGTCGCATCCGCTTCGGCGTCGATCCAGTGCACCTGGGCATTGAGAGATCCGGCCTGCACGGTTGCCGGGTCGATGCCTTCGGCGCAGCACTTGACCACGATGTCACGGTCGGTGATCAAGCCTGTGAGCTTGTTGTTGTCGCCGCAGATGGGCAGGCAACCGACGTCCAGATCGCGCATCATCTTCGCCGCCTCGAACAGCGACTGGTGCGCGCCGACGCACTGCACGCCACCGGACATGATGTCGCGGGCTCGCAGCTTCTCAGCCATGATTTCCTCCCGTCCCTGAGAGCGTTGTGTCCTCCGCCATCGATCACAACACGAATGGCTCAACACCGCTCCCCGGACGTCGGCGAGCCGGAGGAACCGGATCGGCCGCGATCGACCACGGATCCAGTTACTCGCATACCCCATGAGCGAGCATCCATGACGTGCGACGACGCCCGGTCCGGCGCGCGCGACGGTTCAGGCGGGCCGCTGTGTTCCGTCACGCCGGAAGGCATGGTCGTCCAGCTGCGCGCGCCAGTGGGTGGGTCTGCGCGGCTATTGCTCCAGGTGACTGAATCCCACCTCGAAGCGTTCGACCGACACGACCCGTTGGCCTTCCCGCTTTGCGGCTTCCTCGCGGAGTCGGGTTCCGCGGCCCTCGCTGGCCTGCATGGTCGCCTCGTTCTCCCACAAGGTCAGCGACTTGGCCCTCCCGGAGGCTCGGTCGACGAGGTAGTACACGCCCCGGAAGCCTGGAACCTCCTGGACCTGCTTGAGAACCGCTTCCCAGTTCGCGGTGAGGTTGCCCTCCGCGGGAACTGGTGATCCCTGATAGGTGCTCAGCCTCGCGAACATCGCTGCCAACCCTTTCCTGCCCGGCTGCCGGCCGGGGGGACAGGCAGCTCCAGGACCAGGGTGCTCCGGCACGCCGCGCGCCGCATGCCGAGCAACCGTCCCACCCATCCACCAGCCCTGTGGGCGCGGCATTCGGACGATACGAGATGCGCGCCGGGCGACAAACTGCTAGCGGCGGCATGTCGGAAATGGCTCGTGCAGGACGACGCGGACGAACGTCCGGTCGTTCGACGGTCTCCAGCAGTACGTGGTGGGCTGGACCGGAGGACCGGCGCCGAGCAGGGCTAGGTCCCGCCTGGCTAGGCCGGGCGGCCCGAGTGCAGGCTTTCCAGGCGCCTTTGCAGCACCTGCAGCGCCCCGCGCTGACGGCCGGGAACGCTGCGGCGCAGCCGTACGAGACCCGGCGCGAGCGCCCGCGCCCGCGGCAGGTCCCGGATCTGCTCCCACTGGTGGTGGGCGCGGTCGACCGCGCCTTCGACGTCCCGGTCGTCCGGGGCCTGGCGGCGCGTCAGCCGGGCTTCGGCGGCGGCCATCCACAGCTCGCAGCTGAGGCCCGGATCCTGGGCGAGCCGGGCGAGGTCGGCGCGTACTTCCAGCCAGTGGATCGCCTGCACCGAGCCGGGCCCGTGGATCCGCAGCTCCTGCTGCTCCCAGGCGGCGGCAGCGGCGGCGGCCTCGCTGTGCCGCCCGGACTGCGCGGCCGCGAGGATCGCCGGATGCGGGTCGTCGGGCGAGGGCAGGGCTTGTGCGGTCGCGAACTGCGTGGTGGCTGCCTGCCGCTTGGCCGCAGCCTGCGCAGCCGGGTTCGGGGCGGTCGCGATCTGCGCAGCCGGATTCGGGACTGTCGCGACCTGCGGGGGTGCGACCTGCGTAGCCGGTCTCCAGGCGGCCGCGGCCTGCTGTTCGGCCGGAGAGGTCCCGGCCGTCAGCAGCAGCGCCTCATCGCCGCCGGCCCGCGCCGCGGCCTGTTCGTGCAGCACGGCCAGGTCCGGCCGTGCTCCGCTGCGCCAGATCGCGGCGCACGCCTTCAGATAGTCGGGCGTGGCCGCGCCCCGCCGCTGCCGTGCCGGGGCGACCCGCCCGTACAGGCGGATGCCCTGCCCCAGGGCGAGGCCCCGCGACGTGACGTGCCGCCATGCCTCGGCGTCGGCGACCAGGTCGACGACCACGGTCGTGGTGCCGGGGGGCCGGATCGTCGTTTCTGCGGTCAGCCAGTGCCAGGGAAGCGCCGTGTAACGCATCGTCGTCGGCGTGGTGCGGGCGAGTGCGAGGTGCAGCAGCCGCTGCTTCCGGTCGAGTTGGAGCTGCCCGGCGATGTACAGGAACAGCGGCCCCTCCGCGGCCGCCGTCGCCCGGATCCGGGTCAGTACGGTCTGCGGGTCGAGGGGATCGGCGAGTTCGATCACGGTCGCGGCCGGGGTGCCGGTCAGCGCGCTGGGCGGGACGGCCGCGAGCGCGGGCAACACGGAACTCGCCTCGATCAGACGCCCCTTGCCGACCGGCGCGGCCGCGATCAGCAGCGCGGTCCCCGGCGCCGCTGTGTCCCCTCCGGTGATCACCACACCCAGCACCGTAGCCGACGTCGCAGACACCGAGTGCGCCGTACGGTGTGGTCCTCACCTCGCCACGCCCCGCCCGGAGCGGCGTTCACTCTTCAGCACCACAGCACGGCACCACTGCAGTGCGACGCGCCCGATCTCACCGCCGCCGCCGATCATTCTTGTCATGGCCCTTGCGGGACGGGGTGGACGCTGCTATTCCATCCGGTTAGGAAAGTTTCCTTTCAGTTGAGCCGTCCCACCAGCCCAGGCAACGGAGACCCCCATGAGACCGGCACGGTTCTGGTTACGCTCGCTCGGCGGAGTCGGCACGCTCAGCGCCGCCCTGCTCCTCGGCCTCACCGCGGCACCCACCGCCCCGGCCGCCCCCACGGCGTCCGAGGCCCCGGCGGCAGCCCCCGCAGCCGCCGTCACCCACGAGGCCGAAAACGCGGCCGTCTCGCAAGGAGTCGTGGAGTCCAACCACGCCGGCTTCACCGGCAGCGGCTTCGTCAACTACAACAACAACACCGGCAGTTACGTCCAGTGGACAGTGAACGCCGCCCAGGCGGGCAGCGCGTCGCTCACCATCCGCTACGCCAACGGCACCACCACCAACCGTCCGATGGACATCACCGTCAACGGCGCCGCCGCGGCCACATCCCGCGCCTTCCCCGGCACCGGCGCCTGGACCACCTGGACGACGACCACCATCAACGCGAATCTCAAGGCCGGCGCCAACACCGTGCGGGCCACCGCCACCACCGCCAACGGCGGCCCCAACGTGGACCACCTCGCGATGGACGCGGGCGGCCCCGCCCCCGGCGGCAAGACCCCCGTCGAGATCAACGGGCAGCTCAAGGTGTGCGGCACCAAGCTCTGCAACCAGTACGGCAAGCCCATCCAACTGCGCGGCATGAGCACCCACGGTCTGCAGTGGTACAGCCAGTGCGTGACCTCGGGATCGCTCGACGCCCTGGCCACCGACTGGAACGCCGACGTCCTGCGCATCTCCATGTACATCCAGGAGGGCGGCTACGAGACCGACCCGCGCAAGTTCACCGACCTGGTGCACTCGATCATCGAGCAGGCCACCGCGCGCGGCATGTACGCGATCGTCGACTGGCACATGCTCAGCCCCGGCGACCCGAACCACAACCTCTCCCGCGCCAAGACCTTCTTCACCGAAATCGCGCAGCGCCACGCCAACAAGAACAACCTGCTCTACGAGATCGCCAATGAGCCCAGCGGCGTGAGCTGGTCGAAGATCAAGAGCTACGCAGAGCAGCTCATCCCGGTCATCCGGCAGAACGACCCGGACACCCCCGTCCTCGTCGGCACCCGCGCCTGGTCCTCCCTCGGTGTCTCCGAGGGCTCGGACGAGACCGAGATCGTGAACAGCCCGGTCAACGCGTCCAACATCATGTACACGTTCCACTTCTACGCGGCGTCGCACGGCTCCGAGTACCTGGCCACCCTCTCCCGTGCCGCCGACAGACTCCCCATGTTCGTCACCGAGTTCGGCACCCAGACCGCATCCGGCGACGGCGGCAACAACTTCAGCAGAGCCCAGCAGTACATCGATCTGATGGCGAGCAAGAAGATCAGCTGGTCCAACTGGAACTACTCCGACGACAGTCGTTCCGGCGCCGTCTTCAAGGGCGGCACCTGCGACAACAACGGTCCCTGGACCGGCACCGGGCCGCTCAAGCCCGCCGGCGTCTGGGTCCGTGACCGCACCAGGACCCCGGACGACTTCCCGACGAGCTGACCCCGCTCCGAACGTCCCCCGCCCGCCCATGTGATCCCATGGGCGGGCGGGGGCGTACAGAACGGAGCATCAGTGACCAGCTATCGCCAGCCGGGAATCCTTCTCACCGACCGGCGCTTCACCGTCCCGCTCGACCATGCCGACCCGGCGGGGGAGCAGCTCGAGCTGTACGGCCGCGAGGTCGTCGCGAGCGGGCGGTCCGGCGCGGATCTGCCCTGGCTGGTCTATCTGGAGGGCGGCCCCGGCTTCGGCGCCCGACGCTTCGTCGGCAAGCAGGCATGGCTCAGTCGGGCGGTGCAGGAGTACCGGGTACTGCTCCTCGACCAGCGCGGCACCGGCCGCTCCACACCCCAGAACCGGCAGACCCTGCCACTGCGCGGCGGACCACAGGCCCAGGCCGAGTACCTCGCCCACTTCCGCGCCGACAGCATCGTGCGCGACTGCGAAACCATCAGACGGCTGGTCACCGGCGGCGCTCCCTGGACCGTCCTCGGCCAGAGCTTCGGCGGATTCTGCGCCACGCACTATCTCTCCACGGCCCCCGAAGGGCTGCGCACGGTGATCGTCACCGGCGGTCTGCCCGCCCTGGACACCCCTGCCGACGACGTCTACCGGGCCGCGTACCCGCGTATCCAGCGCAAGGTCGAGGCGCACTACGACCGCTATCCGCAAGATGTACGACGGGCTCGCCGCATCGCCGAGCACCTCGCCGAGTACCGGCCCGTGCTGCCCGGCGGCTACACCCTCACGCCCGAGGCATTCCAGTCCCTCGGGATCCTGCTCGGCGGCGGTGACGGCAGCCACCAGCTGCACTATCTGCTCGAAGACGCCTTCGTCCGTACGGGACATGGCCACGAACTCTCCGACGCCTTCCAGCAGGGCGTGCTCGCCGTCCTTTCGCACGCCGCGCATCCTCTGTACGCCGTGCTGCACGAGGCGATCTATGCCCAGGACACACAGCCGACCGCCTGGGCCGCCGAGCGGGTGCGCGCCCGATTCCCGCAGTTCGACGCGGCGAAGACGCTGGCCGGGGACGGGCCGCTGCTGTTCACGGGGGAGAGCGTCCACCCGTGGCACTTCGAGGTGGACCCCGCGCTGCGACCGCTGCGCGAGACCGCCGAAGTGCTGGCCGCCCGCACCGACTGGACCCCGCTGTACGACCCCGCCCGGCTCGCCGCCAACGAGGTTCCGGTCGCCGCGGCCGTGTACCACGACGACATGTACGTCGACACGGAGCACTCGCTGCGCACCGCCCGCACCATCCGCGGACTGCGCACCTGGGTCACCGACGAGTACGAGCACGACGGGGTGCGGGCGAGCGGTCCCCGCGTGTTCGACCGGCTGCTCGCCCTCGCCCGCGGGGATGCCTGACCGGGCCGTCGGCCGCGCGACGCCGGACGCCCTCCACGTCGTACCCGCCGGACGTCCTCCACGTCGTACATCTGTGTCCGCCTCCGACACTCTGTGCCCTCCTCGGACGGCGGCTCCGGACCGGCGGGATTGACAAACCGCATTGCTGGTTCCGCAAATGGTTCCATGGACGACGACGCACGGCTGGACGCCGTACTCGATGAGGTGGGGCCGCGGCTCCGCAGGATCAGGCGGGAGCGCGGTGCCACGCTCGGCGCGCTCTCGGAGGTGACCGGGATCTCCGTGAGCACGCTGTCCCGGCTGGAGTCGGGGCGGCGCAGGCCGAGCCTGGAGCTGCTGCTGCCCATTGCCCGGGCCCACCAGGTGCCGCTCGACGAGCTGGTGGGCGCGCCGCCGGTCGGTGATCCGCGGGTGCGGTCGAAGCCGATTGTCCGGCACGGCAGGACGTTGCTGCCGCTCACCCGTCAGCCGGGCGGCCTCCAGGCGTACAAGGTGGTGCAGCAGCCCGGCAGTGCCGAGCCGGAGCCGCGCACGCACGAGGGGTACGAGTGGCTGTACGTCCTGTCCGGCCGCCTGCGGTTGCTGCTCGGCGACCATGATGTGGTGCTCGGCGCAGGCGAGGCGGCGGAGTTCGACACTCGCGTGCCGCACTGGTTCGGCCCGGCGGACGAAGGGCCGGTGGAGTTCTTGAGCCTGTTCGGCCCGCAGGGCGAGCGCATGCATGTGCGGGCCAGGCCGAAGCGCGGCTGACGAGGGTCTTCCCGAGGAGGCAAGCGACCGCTTAGTATGCATCGGAGCGTGGTACTGCCTACGGTTTGTGGAGGCTCCGAAATGCAGGCATGGCGAGTGCACCGGAACGGCGAGCCGAGCGAGGTGATGCGGCTCGAAGAGGTGGAGCGGCCCACGCCGGGCGAGGGGCAGTTGCTGCTGAGGGTCCGGGCCGCGAACATCAACTTCCCCGATGCGCTGCTCTGCCGCGGCCAGTACCAGGTCCGGCCGCCGCTGCCGTTCACGCCGGGCGTGGAGATCTGCGGCGAGACCGAGGACGGCCGCCGCGTGATCGCCAACCCGGCGCTGCCGAACGGCGGACTCGCCGACTATGTCGTCGCCGACGCCGCGGCCGTGCTGCCCGCGCCCGATGCCCTCGACGACGCAGAGGCGGCCGCCCTGCACATCGGCTACCAGACGGGCTGGTTCGGTCTGCACCGCCGCGCCCGCCTCCAGCGGGGCGAGACCCTGCTGGTGCACGCGGCCGCGGGCGGCGTCGGCAGTGCGGCCGTCCAGCTCGGCAAGGCGGCCGGCGCGCGGGTCATCGGTGTCGTCGGCGGGGCCGACAAGGCACGCGTCGCGCGGGAGCTGGGCTGCGACGTCGTCGTCGACCGCCGCGAGGACGACATCGTCGCCGCGGTCAAGGAGGCCACCGGCGGCCGTGGCGCGGACGTCGTCTACGACCCGGTCGGCGGCGACGCGTACGCCAAGTCCGTGAAGTGCATCGCCTTCGAGGGCCGGATCGTGATCGTCGGCTTCGCCAGCGGCGCGATCCCCACCCCGGGTCTCAACCACGCCCTGGTGAAGAACTACTCGATCGTCGGCCTCCACTGGGGCCTCTACAACCAGATGGACCCGGCCGCCATCCGCGGCTGCCACGAGGAGCTGACCAAGCTCGCGGCCGAGGGCGTGGTCAAGCCGCTGATCAGCGGGCGCGTCGCCATGAAGGACGCCGCCGACGCCGTCCAGCGGGTCGCCGACGGCACGACCACCGGCCGCCTGGTCGTCATCCCGGAAGGTGAGAGCCGATGACGGACGCCGCCGAACTGCGCAGCCGTACAAAGGAGTTGCTCGCCGCGCACCCTCCGGCGAGCACGGACCGCACGGACTTCCTGAAGGCACGCTTCGACGCGGGCCTCGCCTGGGTGCACTACCCGAAGGGGCTGGGCGGACTCGACGCCCCGCGCGCCCTGCAGGCCGTAGTGGACGCCGAGCTGACGGCCGCGGGCGCGCCCGACAACGATCCGCGCCGAATCGGCATCGGCCTCGGCATGGCCGCGCCGACCATCCTCAAGTACGGCTCCGAAGAGCTGAAGCGGCGCTTCCTGCGGCCTCTTTGGGTCGGCGAGGAGGTGTGGTGCCAGCTGTTCAGCGAGCCCGGCGCGGGGTCCGACCTGGCCGCGCTCGGCACCCGCGCGGTACGGGACGATGGGGGCAACTCCCGCTCGGGGGAAGCCGGGAGTGGGGGAGACTGGGTGATCAACGGGCAGAAGGTGTGGACGTCCAGCGCCCATGTGGCCCGCTGGGCGATCCTCATCGCGCGCACCGACCCCGATCTGCCCAAACACCGTGGCATCACATACTTCATCTGCGACATGACCGACCCCGGCGTCGAGGTGCGGCCGCTGCGCCAGATCACGGGTGAGGCGGAGTTCAACGAGGTCTTCCTCACGGATGTGCGGATTCCCGACGCGCACCGGCTCGGCGAGGTCGGCGAGGGCTGGAAGGTCGCCCAGACCACCCTGATGAACGAGCGCGTCTCGATCGGCGGCAGCCGCATCCCGCGCGAGGGCGGCATGATCGGCCCGATCGCGCAGACCTGGCGCGAACGCCCCGAGCTGCGCACGCACGATGTCCACCAGCGGCTGCTGACCCTGTGGGTGGAGGCCGAGGTCGCCCGGCTGGCCGGTGAACGGCTGCGCCAGCAGCTCGCCGCCGGACAGCCGGGCCCAGAGGGCAGCGGAATGAAGCTCGCCTTCGCCCGCCTCAACCAGGAGATCAGCGGTCTGGAGGTGGAACTCCTCGGCGAAGAGGGCCTGTTGTACGACGACTGGACCATGCGGCGCCCCGAACTCGTCGACTTCACCGGGCGCGGCGCCGGCTACCGCTATCTGCGTTCCAAGGGCAACTCCATCGAGGGCGGCACCAGCGAGGTGCTGCTGAACATCGTCGCGGAACGAGTACTCGGGCTGCCCTCCGAGCCGCGCAACGACAAGGACGTCGCCTGGAAGGACCTGACCCGATGAACCCGCAGCCCGATCTGCTGTACTCCGAGGCCGAGGACGATCTGCGCGCCGCCGTACGCTCCCTGCTCACCGACCGTGGCGACACCGCGTCGGCGCTGGTGCGCGCAGAGGCGGGCGCGCCGTACGACCCCGAGCTGTGGAAGGGACTCGCCGCTGACATAGGCGCGGCAGGTCTGCTCGTACCGGACAAGCTCGGCGGACAGGGCGCCTCGCACCGAGAGGCCGCGGTGGTCCTGGAGGAGTTGGGCCGTGGCGTCACGCCCGCGCCGTACCTCACCAGCGCGGTGATCGCGACCGAGACGCTGCTCGCCCTCGACACCGAAACCGCGGAGGTCGCCGAACTGCTGACCGCCCTCGCGACCGGCCGCAAGGCCGCTGTGCTCGCCGTGCCGCTGTCGGCTTCTCCGCACGGGCCGCTTCCCGTCGACGCATCCAGGGTCACCGGGGTCGCGGACGCAGCCGTGGCAGATGTGCTGCTCGTGCTGAAGTCCGACGGGCTGTACGCGGTCGAGAAGGCGGCCGCCACCGTCGAGGCGCAGATCCCGCTCGACCTGACCCGTCCGCTCGCCGCCGTCACCGTCGGCGACACCGCGCAGGCAACCCGCCTTGCGGACGCGGCAGCCGCCGAGCAGGCCGTACGCCGCGGACTGCTGGCCGGGGCCGGGCTGCTCGCCTCAGAACAGCTGGGACTCGCCGAGTGGTGTCTGGAGGAGACGGTCCGTCACACCCGCGAGCGGCACCAGTTCAACCGGCCGATTGGATCCTTCCAGGCGCTCAAGCACCGTATGGCGCAGGTGTGGCTCGAGGTCGTCTCGGCCCGTGCCGCGGCCCGCAACGCCGCCGACGCGCTTGCCACCGGCAGCCCGGAGGCCGCTGTGGCGGTGGCCGTCGCGCAGGCGTACAGCTCCCGGGTCGCCGTGCACGCCGCGGAGGAGTGCGTTCAGCTGCACGCCGGCATCGGCATGACCTGGGAGCACCCCGCGCATCTGTACCTCAAGCGTGCCAAGGCCGACGAGGTCGCCCTCGGCACGCCGGGGCGCCACAAGGAGGCACTGGCGGAACTGGTCGGTCTCCAGGCTCCGTAGGAGGCCGGAGACAGTCCCGTCCTTTCTGGCCGCCGCACCGACCACCGGCGCGGCGGCCTGATCGTGCCCGGGCCGGGGCACGGCGGGGGGGTAGGGACGCGAGGTACTCGGCTGTCGCCTGTACCCGCGTCCCGGCTCGATGTGCGCCCGCACGACGCGCCCGTACGACGCGCCCGTACGACGCACCCGCACGACGCGCCCGCACTGGTCCCCGCGCGGCGGACCCCAGTCCCGGCCCGATGCACGCCCCTCGGCGGACCCGAGTCCCCGGGCGAAGCGCGTATCGCGTCCCCTTGGCGCCCCCGGACCCATGAACCGGCGCAGCCACCGCACCGCCCTCTGACGCCCCGGTGACAGATGGCCGAACTCTTCCCCAGGCGCCGCCCCTTGGCGGCCCCGGCACGCATACTCCACCGTGTCCTGTCCCACGCGTCCCGCCCGGAGTCATGATGCCGCTCACCACCCGACGCAGAGCCGTCACCATCCTCGCCACCGCCCTCGCAGGAACCGTCGCCGCACCCGCGTACGCGCACGCGGCCGAGAGCAGGGGACACGGCCCCCTCCGCCGGGCCCACGCCCACAA
Organism: Streptomyces sp. NPDC002870; assembly: GCF_042888505.1. Lineage (NCBI taxonomy): Bacteria > Bacillati > Actinomycetota > Actinomycetes > Kitasatosporales > Streptomycetaceae > Streptomyces > Streptomyces sp. NPDC002870. The sequence goes on along the minus strand of NZ_JBIAPW010000021.1, from coordinate 48,230 downwards.
CGACTATCTCCACCAACGGCCCCTCCACGACGCCCTGTCGCACGGCTTCACCAGCGTCGAGGCCGACATTTTCCTGGTCGGCGGGGACCTGCTCGTCGCCCACGAGCCCGCCGGCCTCGACCCGACCCGCACGCTGCGCTCGCTCTATCTCGACCCGCTGCTCGCGCGCGTGAAGGCCAACCACGGCTCCGTGTACCGCGGTTACCACCGTCCCGTTCAGCTGCTGATCGACATCAAGACGGACGGCGTCGCCGCCTATCTCGAACTCGACCGTCAGCTACGGCACTACCGGCGGATGCTGAGCAGCTACTCCTACGGCCACGTCCGCCTCGGCGCCGTGACCCCCGTCATCTCCGGCGACCGCGCGGCCCGCGTGCCCATGGAGGCCCAGCGTGTCCGGTACGCCTTCTACGACGGCCGGCTCGACGACCTCGGCACCGCCGCCCCCGCCCCCGCCTCCTTCATCCCGCTGATCTCCAGCAACTGGACGCAGAGCTTCAGTTGGCGCGGTGTCGGCCAATTCCCCACCGCCGAGCGGGAGAAGCTGCACGCGATCGTCGCCACCGCCCACGACCGCGGCCAGCGCGTCCGCTTCTGGGCAACCCCGGACGTCGCCGGGCCGGAACGCGACGCTCTGTGGACCGAGCTGCTCGCCGCCCGCGTCGACCACATCAATACGGACGACCTGGCCGGCCTGGAGCGCTTCCTCCGCGCCCGCGGCCAGTAGACGGAGCCCGCCGCGGCGCCCCTTCGCGGCGACCATCGCCGCCGCCGAGGGGCCGCCGCCTCGGTCCCGCCACACATCACCCGTACGGCGGACACGCCAGTCGGCCGTACGGGCCCTCCGCTGCGCCAGACTGACCGCCGAATGCCGCAATTCCGCGCGGCGGAGGAGGTTGGCGATGGCCATTTCGATCTCGATGGTGCTGCTTCTGCTGGTGCTCGCAGTGATCTTTCTGCGCAACGGCGGACTCAAGCTCTCCCACGCGATTGTCTGCGCCCTGCTCGGCTTCTTCCTCGCGGGCACGAGCATGGCGCCGACCATCCAGGACGGCATCGCGGCCACCGCCAACGTGGTCGGAAGCCTCAGGCCGTGACGTCCGCAGGCAGCTCGAAGCAGCTGCCGCGGACGTCGTCCACCTGCACCACATGCCTGCCGACGCGACGGCTGAGGCTCAGCCCTCGACCACATGCGACCGGATCAGGAACCGCACTCCCTCCGGCGCTTCCAGCGAGAAGCCGCTGCCCCGGCCCTCGACGACATCGACCACGAGCCGGGTGTGGCTCCACACCTCGTACTGACTTCTGGAGATCCAGAACGGGACCGGCTCCTCGACGCCCTCCACTCGGAGGGTCTCCAGGAGGACGTCGGACGCGCCCGTACGGAATTCCCCGTCCGGGTAGCACATGGGCGCGCTGCCGTCGCAGCAGCCGCCCGACTGGTGGAACATCAGCGGACCGTGGGCCGCCCGCAGCCGCCGCAAGAGACCGGCGGCCGCGAGGGTCAGCTCCACGCGCGATGACTGTGTCATCCGTCCAGCAGAGCACCGGCGAGGTTGCAATGCCGTTGCGGCCCCTTGGCGGAGTGTTTCTCCTCCGGGATGGCGACTGCGCGCGATCGGTGTTCGTTCGACTCGCGGACGGTGCTGCTCCGCTACGAGCGCCCCCAGGAATGATTGCCTGGCTCCAGGGCGTTGAGCCTGCTACGGGAAAATCTTCGACGATGGGATGGATGGCATGCCGCTTGAGGGTGAGTACGAGCCGAGCCCGGAGAAGTGGGTGCGCGACCAGGTAGAGCTGTACGAGAAGTCCGGCGGCACCAAAGGCACGACGATGCGGGGCATGCCCGTCGTCGTGCTGACCACCCGCGGCGCCAAGAGCGGCAAGATCCGCAAGTCCCCGCTGATGCGCGTGGAACACGAGGGCACGTACGCGGTCGTCGCCTCGCTCGGCGGTGCTCCGAAGCACCCGGTCTGGTACTACAACGTCGTCGCCGACCCACGGGTGGAACTTCAGGACGGCCCGGTCCGCAAGGACATGAGGGCCCGTGAGGTGACGGGGGACGAGAAGGCCCTGTGGTGGGAGCGCGCGGTCGCGGCCTACCCCGACTACGCGGAATACCAGAAGAAGACGGACCGCCGGCTCCCGGTCTTCGTCCTGGAGCCGGCGGCTCAGGAGCACTGAGCCGGAGTACCGAGGTGGAGCCGTTCATGACCACAGCGCGGGATTTGATGATCGTTGCCCTGGACATGGCGTCCAGTCGACCTGTGGAGCGAGGCGATCTGTCGCTCGCGCTCGCGGGAGCCGAGATGATCGACCTCCTGGATGCCCAGGACATCAGACTGGACGGCGATCACATCGTGCCGAGCATCAGGCGCGCCATAGCTGACCGCCTGTTGGATGAGGCCGCGGCGTCGCTTGCCAGAGAAGCACCGTACGAGTCGGTGGGTGACTGGCTGTGGCGCAGAGGCCGCGGCCTGTCAGCGGCCTATCTGGCTGCCTTCGAGGCGGAAGGGCATCTCACGCGGCAACGACGCCGCCGCTGGATGCTCTTCCATACCAGCCGGACGGAGCTGGTCGACTCGCCCGCCCGCCGCCTGGCGGCCGACCGCTGGACATCGAACGAGCCAGTCCTCGCTTCCCTGGCGGCGGCCCTCGGGATCCGCAACGATCAGACCGGGGATTCCCCGGGCGTAGCCGAAGACGCGACGGCGACAGTGCTCGCCGCAGTCAATGACGCGTTGCAGGAGTTGGCGGTCGAACGGCAACGACGCGCCATCGAAGAGGCAGCCGCGGACAACATTCGGCGAGGCGAGTGACAGGCGTCGGGTGAAAGCCGGAGGCACTCCTGTGCCGAAGTGTGTCGGGTACCGCCCACCTGTCCTCGAGGGTGCGGACGTGGGGTGGTCTCGCAGGCCAGGGCTGTGCTGATCTCGGCCCGGTGGATCTCTCCACCTCGTCAGCGCACCTCGACAAGGCGGGCGAACGCCACGACGTTCCCGTCGTAGCCGGTCTTCTTCGTATAGCCGCCGCCGCAGGTGATCAGGCGCAACTCCGGTGCCGGGGTGTCCTGGTAGACGCGGGCGGCCGGGAATTTCTTCTTGGCGAAGATCTCGATGCCGTACACCGTGAACACTGCCGTACGGCCGTCCTCGCGCAGGATCTCGACGCGACTGCCCCGCTCCAGCGCGCCGAGTGCGTAGAAGACGGCCGGGCCCGCCTTGTTGTCGACATGGCCGACGATGACGGACGTGCCCCGTTCGCCGGGGCCGGCCGCGCCGTTGTACCAGCCGGCGAGATTGCTCTTCTCCAGCGGCGGCGCGTCGATCCCGCCGTCTTCGTCGAGGCCGACCGCGGTGACCGGGGCGTGGAGCCGGACGGACGGAATGACGATCCGCCGGGGCGGGGAGTGGGGGAGCGCATGGGGCACGGCCGGCAGCGGGGCGGCCTCGCTGTGGCGAGCGGGGACGGCGGAGCCGGGCTGGGGCGGCCCGCCGACCGGCTCGGTGGATCCGTTGCGCAGGAGGAACACCCCGAGCAGCAGGACAGAGGCGACCGTGAACCAGGAGCCGCGGTCCTTGAACGTGTCCATGGGCGCTCTTCCTCAGTCCCGTTCTGTGTCTCAGGTGGCGCTCCGCCGGCCAAGACCTCGGGGCCCGGGGCGGCGGAGCCGCTGTGTCGGCGTCAGACGCCTTCTGAGGACCTGCGGCGCAGCAGAAGGACGCCGCCGCCGAGCACACCACCCGCGACGAGTGCCGAGCCGACCGCGATCTGCGCGGGGCTCAGATCGGCGAAACTGCCGCCTGCGCCGGCGTCGACGCCCGCGCCGGGCTTCGTGGTGCCCTGCCCGGTGTGGGAGTCTTCCTTCCCGGTGTGCGAGTCGCCGCTCTCGTCCTTGGCCGCGGTGTGCGAGTCGCCGCTTTCGTCTTTGGTACCGGTGTGCGAGTCGCCGGTCTCGGCCTCGCCCTCGGTGAGCACGTCACCGGTCTCGATCCCCGTGGGCAGATCGCCGGTTTCGGACTTGGTCCCGGGTGCCGTCCCGACGAGCGCGTCAAGGGCATCAGCCTCCGTCCCGGTGGGCGAGTCCCCGGCCGCGGCCTCGGTCCCGGCCTCGGTCCCGGGCCCGGTCCCGCTGAGCGAGCCGGAGTCGTTGCTGATGGCCAGGGCCGTGGTGACCTTCTCGCCGTTGCAGTCGAAAGTGACCTCGTCCTCGGCGCCCGGCTTGGCCTCCGCGTCAATCCTCGCCGTGCCGGGCCGGCCTTCATCGAGCGTGACGGTCTCGAAGACTCCCGAGGACACGGTCACGGTCGAGTCGTCGCACTCGGTGGCATTCAGAATCACGGTGCCGCCGGGCGCAACGGTCGAGGGGCTGACGGTGAATCCGGCAGGGGTGATGTCGCCCTCGTCGGCGGCCAGGGCCACCGGGGCGCCGATAGTCAGCGCGGTGGTGCCGATCAGGGCGAGGGAGGCGACACGTATCGCACGCATGGTCAGTTCTCCGTGTTCCCGAGGGCCATTGCGGATGACTTCCGCGCTGGAGAAGAAATGCCCCTCGTTGGGAAAGACGCTAGGAGGCCGACGGGGTCGGCGCATGCGGCGAGGACGGCGCGGCCCCGGCGAGTCACCCCCCGTCCGTCGCAGTGGCCGCGACGGTCGTGCCAGGTCACGCGGTACGGCCGGGAGCCCCGGCCGATCCGCGGCGTACGCGAGTCCGATCGAGTGACGGCGCCACCCCGGTGGCTCCGCGGGAGCGAGCCACCGGGTCCGGTCGCCGCCCCCAGGCCCTAACGGAGCGTCACGGAGGACGTGAGGTGATCCTCGGTGCAGTGAACGTCCCAAGCGGGGAAGGGGTCGTGCCACGGTCCCGTCTCGTCCGCACCGGCGAGGCAGCTGTCGAGCGCGCCGCGCAGCGCCTCTGCGCGCAGTCCGGTGCCGATGAAGACCAGCTCCTGGCTCTGACCGCTCTCCGCCGCGTGCATGCCCGACGGTTCGAAGCGGGCGACGGCACCGGCCTGCGACCACAGACCGGTGACGAGCTCGCGCCCGGCCAGCGAGAAGAAGCCCTTCGAGCGCAGGACCTCGCCGTACGCGCCGCTGTCCAGCCCCTCGGTGACGAACTCCCACAGCCGCCCGGGGTGGAAGGGCCGGTCGGCACGGAAGACGGTGCTGGAGATGCCGTACTCCTCGGTCTCCGGCACATGGTCGCCGTTGAGCTCCATGACCCACCCCGGGGCCTGCTGGGCGCGCTCCAGATCGAAGCGGCCGGTGCCGAGGATGTCGGCGGTATCGACCCGGCCGTGCTGCGCGGGCACGATACGGGCGACCGGGTTGAGCCGAGTGAGCGCCGCCCGCAGCCGGGCCGCCTGCTCCTCGCCGACCAGGTCGAGCTTGTTGACCACGATGACGTCGGCGAACTCGATCTGGTCCATGAGCAGATCGCTGACGGTGCGTTCGTCGTCCTCGTACTGGTCGAGCCCGCGCTCGGCGAGCCCGTCACCGCCCGTCAGTTCGGGCAGGAAGTTCGCGGCGTCGACAACCGTGACCATCGTGTCGAGGCGGGCCAGATCGCCGAGGGTCGCGCCGTCGTCCCGCGGAAAGGCGAAGGTGGCGGCGACGGGCATCGGCTCGGAGATGCCGCTGGACTCGATGAGGAGGTAGTCGAACCGGCCTTCGCGCGCCAGCCGGTCGACCTCCTCCAGCAGATCGTCGCGCAGGGTGCAGCAGATGCACCCGTTGGTCATCTCGACCAGCCGCTCCTCGGTGCGCGACAGGGCGGCGGCGCCTCCGCGCACGAGCGCGGCGTCGATGTTGATCTCGCTCATGTCATTGACGATCACGGCGACCCGCAGGCCCTCGCGATTGCCGAGGACATGGTTGAGCAGAGTCGTCTTGCCGGCGCCGAGGAATCCGGAGAGGACGGTCACCGGCAGCCGGCGGTCCGCCGCGCTCGTCGGGGCAGTCATGTCCGTCAGCCCTCCGGGCGCAGCAGACCGCGCTCGTACGCCTTCACGAGCCGCTGCGGCACCTGGTACGGGACGCCGTCGATGGTGACGGTCACCAGCTGGGGCGTGGTGGCCTTCCACTGGGCGCGGCGGTGGCGGGTGTTGCTGCGGGACATCTTGCGCTTGGGTACGGCCATGGGACCGGGAACCTCCTGGGTGGGACGTGCCCGTGACGCTACATGAAAATGGTTCCCGTTAACAATTGTGCTCGGTCGGCGTCCGTCGGGCCCCGGGCCGGGCTCACACCTTCCGGTAGTCGTACGCCTCCGAGGCTGCCGCCTGCACCGCGTCCAGATCGCCGCCCGCCGAAGCGGTCACCACGGCAGCCACCGCCCCCTCCACGAAGGGTGCGTCCACCAGCCGTGCCCCGTCCGGGAGTTCGTCGCCCTCGGCCAGCAGTGCCTTCACCGTCAGCACGGCGCTGCCCAGATCGACCAGGACGGCCACCCCCGCGCCCCCGTCGACCGAAGCCGCGGCTGCCGCGATCAGCTCCGAGCTGGTCCCGAGGCCGCCGTCCGCAGTGCCGCCCGCCGGTGCGACGGGCGCGGTCGTGCCGCCGCCCGCGAGCCCTATGGCGAGCTCGGCGACGGTCTCGGCCACCTCCGCGCTGTGCGAGACCAGCACGATCCCGACCGGCTTGTCGGTGCTCATTCCGCCTCCTCCGCCAGCGCCGCGATCAGCAGGGCGGAGGAGGTCGCCCCCGGATCCTGGTGCCCGATGCTGCGCTCGCCCAGATAGCTTGCCCTGCCCTTGCGCGCCTGCATCGGCACGGTCGCCAGCGCGCCCTGCTCTGCCGCCTCACGTGCGGCCGCGAACGACGCGGTGGAGTCGCCGAGCGCCTCGACCGCCGGATCGAGTGCGTCCAGCATCGTCTTGTCCCCAGCCTTGGCCCCGCCGAGCTGCGCCACCGCGGCGACGCCCGCGCGCAGCGCATCGGCCAGCTGCCCGGGCGTCACCTCGACGCCGTCACCGAGCGACTTTCCCGTACGCCGCAGCAGCGTCCCGTACAGCGGACCGGAGGCACCGCCCACGGTGGAGATCAACTGCCGTCCCGCCAGGGTCAGTACGGCCCCGGGCGTCTGAGGGGCCTCCTTCTCCAAGGCCGCCGTCACGGCCGCGAAACCGCGCTGGAGATTGTTGCCGTGGTCGGCGTCGCCGATCGCCGAGTCCAGCTCGGTGAGGCGGTCCGCCTCACGGTTCACAGCAGCCGCGGAGGCCGTCATCCAGCGGCGGAAGAAGTCGGCGTCGAGCACATGAACTCCCTGTGGTGAGCGGGTGGTCGGCGAGGCGGCGGGGCCGGGCGCAGATCCTGGACGGTCAGCGGCCCCAGCGGAGCGCGGGGGTCCGCACCGGCGCGTCCCACAACCGCAGCAGCTCCTCGTCGACCTGACAGAGAGTCACCGAGCAGCCTGCCATGTCGAGCGAGGTCACATAGTTGCCGACGAGCGTACGGGCGACCGGCACCTGGCGCTCGTCGAGCACGCGCTGCACCTCGGCGTTGAAGCCGTACAGCTCCAGCAGCGGCGTCGCCCCCATGCCGTTGACGAGTGCGATCACCGGGCCCGACGGCTCCAGATCCTCCAGTACGGCGTGCACGGAGAAGTCCGCGATCTCCCGCGACGTCATCATGGGGCGCCGCTCACGACCGGGTTCACCGTGGATGCCAATGCCCAACTCCAGCTCACCCGACGGGAGATCGAAGGTCGGACTGCCCTTCGCGGGCGTGGTGCTGGCGCTCAGCGCGACACCGAAGGTCCGGGAGCTCTCGTTCACCTGTCGGCCGATCGCCTCGACCCGCTCCAGCGGCGCACCCTCTTCGGCGGCCGCACCTGCGATCTTCTCGACGAACAGGGTCGCGCCGGTGCCGCGCCGGCCCGCCGTATAGAGGCTGTCGGTCACCGCGACGTCGTCGTTGACGAGCACTTTGGCGAGACGGACTCCCTCGTCCTCGGCGAGCTCGGCCGCCATGTCGAAGTTGAGGACGTCGCCCGTGTAGTTCTTGACGATGAACAGCACCCCCTCGCCGCTGTCGACAGCGGCGGCCGCCCGCGCCATCTGGTCCGGCACCGGGCTCGTGAAGACCTCTCCCGGGCACGCCGCGGAGAGCATCCCGGGCCCGACGAAGCCGCCGTGCAGCGGCTCGTGCCCGGAGCCGCCCCCGGAGACGAGCCCGACCTTGCCGGCGACGGGTGCGTCCCGCCGTACGATCACCCGGTTCTCCACATCGACGGCCAACTCGGGGTGTGCGGCGGCCATACCGCGCAGGGCGTCGGCGACGACGGTCTCCGGCACGTTGATGAGCATCCTCATGGGTACCTCCTGGTGAGCGCGGCCGCGTTTGTGTGGATCGCGGACCGTCGTATCGACGCCTTCAATGTCCGCCTCCTCCGGGTAGAGGTCGACGGTGGTCGACAGGCCGGGCCTCTCCGCCCGCCTTCTATAAAGAGGGTAGATCGCTCGGACCTTGTTGGCGGGGCAGCGGCGCCCGCTCCTTCCGCGGCATCGCTCCGAACAGCTGTGACACTTCCGTGAGTCCTGACGCAGTGATCTATGGGGGACGTCGGCACAGGCGTGCCGTGTCAGCACGATGAAGAGGAACGAGTGGGCAAGCGTGGGGGCGACCGCCGGGCACAGACGTTCGACGGAGAGCTGGGTGAGGCGGTCGAGCGGGCGCAGGGCGGGGACGAGGAGGCCTTTGCCGCCGCCTACCGGTGGGTGCATCCCCCGCTCCTCGGCTATTTGCGCGGTCTGGTCGGGGACGACGCCGAGGACGTGGCGTCCGAGGCATGGCTCGAGATCGCCCGTGATCTGGGGCGGTTCCGCGGAGATGGAGCGGGGTTCCGTGCGTGGACCGCGAGCATCGCGCGCAACCGTGCCATCGACCATCTGCGCCGGCTGAAGAGCCGTCCTCGGGCCACGCTCTTCGAGAGCGAACTGGCCGAGCTGCCGGCCAAGCAGGACACGGCCGGCGAGGCAATCGAATCCATCTCCACCGAGCAAGCCCTCGCCTTGATCGCGAAGCTGCCCCAGCAGCAGGCGGAAGCGGTGCTCCTGCAGACGGTCATCGGACTCGACGGGGCGTCGGCCGCGCGGGTGCTGGGCAAACGGCCCGGAGCGGTACGCTCCGCCACGCACCGCGGGCTGAAGCGGCTGGAGAAACACCTCGCTGCGCTTCAGCCCATGCGTGTGACAGATTCGGACTCTCGTGCGCTGGGAGAGGCGAGATGACCGAAACCCCACCCCGAGGTGCCATGAAGCCCGAGCAGCAGACGCAGACGCCGACGCTCGAGGACCTGCTGGCTGCCGCCGCGCGTCCCCTGCCCTCTTCGGCAGAGGCCGAGGCCCGGGCCCTGGCCGCGTTCCGGGCCGCGCGTGACGAGGGCGCGTCAGCCGCGCCCACGAAACCCGAGGACGACTGGCGCTCGAAGAATCCCGCCGTTGGGCGTCGGGGGATCAGGGTGGGAATCGGGGCTCTCGTGGCGGGAGTCATGCTGGGCGGGGTAGCCATGGCAGCGGGTGCGATCCCGACGCCGTTCGCAGAGCCGCCGCTCAAGCCGGCGCCGACGCCGAGTGCCACGTCACGCCAGGCGGTGACTCCGGGGGAGCCGGAGCACCCGTCGACGACCGGACCCGGGGCTCGCACCCCCGGTGAGCGGCCGCCGGCGGCGAAGGACGATGTGGCGCACTGCCGCGCGTACGAGTCGAAGGAGGGGCGGGGCGGGGCCCTGGACGGCACCGCCTGGCAGCGGTTCGAGGACGCGGCGGGCGGCCCGGACGCGGTGGCGGCGTACTGTGCCCGGCTGTTGAGCGAGCAGCCTGTCAAGGCGTCGCCGCAGGCACGCCCGCCCAAGGACGAGGGCGGCAGGCAGGACGCGCCGCCCGCGGAGCAGCAGGGCGGATCGGGCAGTGGGGCCGCTCAGACGAAGAAACCGCCGGGCAAGCAGTAGGCGGTGCCCCTCACTGCCCGTAGCTCATGAACCAGTGTGCGTCGAAGTACGCGGCGGTCGAGCACGGCTGCCGCGGGTCGGTGAGCATGCGGAAGATGAACTCCGCGGTCGAGCCGTCGAACCGGATCCAGTCGCTGTAGTCGTCCTTCGGCACCAGGATGGGCCAGCGGTCGGGGTCAGCCCCCTCCGTCAGCCAGTAGAACGAGTCCTCCCGCTCGCTTCCCGCCCACTGCAGGAGCCCGCCCGGGGCAGGGAACAACCGGTGCGGCGCCCACATGCTGTTGCCGTCCTCGCCGTCCCACGAGGCCATCGACAGCGCATGCTCGACGATGTCGAGGCTCCCGGGCGGACCATTGGGGAGGAACATGTCGAGGTAGCCGTCGAAGGCGCCGCACCCGAAGATCTGAACCAGTTGCTTGTAGTCGCTGGGCAGACCGGTACCCAGCCAGGCCTCGGCCGTGTCCCAGCCGACCGTGTGCGTCAGTTCCCCGTCCTGGCCCGTGACGAAGACGACGCGGTCGACCCAGGTGGCGTCCTCCGCAAGCTCCTCCAGTGCCGGGGCGGCCCGATGCGCGACGAGAACCACAGGCCGTACGCCGTTGCCGACGGCAACGATGCCGCAGCCGATCCAGTAGGTGCCGTACGCCCATGCGTACATCTCCTTCACGTCCTCCCCGAAGGGGGCGAGGAGCGGCAGTCCGGTTCTCTCGGTGAGCGTCGGAGCGCGGTGCCCGCGCCTGACGAGCGGGCGCGGCCGGCCGTACCGCTCGCTCACCGCGTCGAGAAGGCGGGGCAGACGTGGCCGGCCGGAAGCGTTCAGGCACACATGGTCCGCCGCATGACCGGGCTCACCGCACGCCAGCTTCCGCGGATCCCGATGGGTCAAGTGGGCTACTGCCGCCAGCAGTTCTCGTTCATTCATCGTGGGCCGCCCCATCCAGTCCTTGAGCGCGCTGTCCCTCGCGCCGTCCTTGAGCGCGAGATGCCGGCCGGCCGCGCGGACCGGGCCCCCGGGGGGCCTGGGCCACGCAGCCGGCCGGCATCGGTCGGTTACGGCGTCAGCACCTGGCCGATGCGGACGCCCGCGGGTGCGCCCAGCGCCGCGGTGCCGAAGTACACACCGGACGAAGGGATCACGCCGGACGTGCTGCTGTTGTCGATCTGAAGGATCGTGCCGTTGTTCGCGTCCTCGCCGTCCGCGCCGATGGCCAGGTCCGCCCGCGTGTAGCCGGACAGATCGGTCAGCGATACGGATGAGCCGAGGCGGTCGCCCGCTTCGGCGTCACCGGGTATCCCGGTGGTGTCCTGCGTATAGGCGAACGAGCCGGTGCCGGTCTGGCCCGCGGCCGAGCCGCGCAGCAGGATCACCATGCCCGAGTCCGCGCGACTGGCCCCGTTGCGCGTGATGTCCTCGCCCGGCACGCCGGTCAGGATGTCCGCGTACCCGTCGAGGTTGAGATCCCCTACGGAGACGGCGGCACCCATGTCGTCACCGGTCTCGCCCGCCTCCGGGACACTGGCGGAGTCCTGGTGGAGGGTGATCCGGCCGGTGGAGGTCAGGCCCGTGGCCGAGCCGAGGACCACCGTCACCGCACCGCCCTTGGCCGTCGTGCCGGACTCGGTGGCCGAGGGCTGTCCGACGGCGAGGTCCGTGTATCCGTCGCCGTTGACGTCGCCGGCCGCGAGGGCACGGCCGCCCCGTGCGTCGAGGATCCCGACCCGCTGCAGGCCGGACGCGGAGCCCTTCAGCCACAGCAGCCGCGAAATCCCGCCCGGGTCGCGGAAGTTGACCGCGACGTCGGCGTAGCCGTCCTTGTTGAAGTCGCCGGCGGCGGCAGAGGCGTAGGCGACGGCCCCTGTGTACGCGGCGGTGTTCAGCAGGCCCGACTTGGCGGCGCCGGTCGCGGAGTCGTACGCCCACCAGCGGCCCGGCACTCCCGGGGCGACGGAGAAGACGTCGGCCTTGCCGTCGGCGTTGAAGTCGGCTGCGGCGACCGTGGTGCCCAGCTTCTCGCCGTTGGTACGGACGGCGGCATCGGTCCAGTACGCCTTGCCGCTGGTGAGTGCGGGGCCGTACAGGACGCTGACGGAGCCGGTGTCGACCTGCGACGCCAGCTCGTTCTCGCCCGGGACGCCGACGACCAGGTCGGCGTAGCCGTCGCCGTTGACATCTGCGTACGCGGAGGAGGCGCCGAAGGCGTCACCGCTCTCGGAGCGTCCGGGAACGCCCGCGCTCTCCTGGTTGAGCGTGCGCTTCCCGGCGCTGGTCGGGCCGTTGACGGTGCCGGGCAGGACCGTGACCGAGCCGTCGCCGCTCGCGACCCGCGGCAGACCGGCGACCAGATCGGTGATGCCGTCCCGGTTGAAGTCGGTGGTCGGGATCGCGGAGTTGCGGCCGGGGCCCGCCGCGAAGTCACGGATCGAGGAGAGCTTGGCGTACAGGTTCTTGCCGGGGCATGCGGTGGCGAAGCCGTCGCGGTGACCGGAGACGGTGTTCAGCGTGGCCTGCTGGCCCTCGGTGTACTTCCCGGTGTTGCCCTGGGCGGTCAGCGTCACCGTGCCCTTGGGGTTGCCGCCGTACTGGCCGAGCTTCCAGGCGGCGACGCGGGCTGCCGACTGAAGCGCGGCGGGGGTCGGCCTCCCGGCCGGCTTGCTCGTCGCGGCGTCGCCCTCGAAGTCACCGAGCAGCGCGATGCCGGTGGAGTAGCTGTTGAAGCCGTAGGTGTGCGCGCCCTTGACCGGCAGATCGGTCCCGCCGCCGCGGCCCTCGAAGATCTGGCCGCACTTGTCGACCAGGAAGTTGTAGCCGAGGTCGTTCCAGCCCTCGGTCTTGACGTGGTACGTCATGATGCCGCGGACCAGGGCGGCCGACTCGGCGCAGCTGTAGTTGTTCGAGCCGACGGTGTGGTGGATGAAGACTGCCTGCACCTTGTCGATGTACTCGGCGGGGTCGTCGACCATCGACTCGTCGGCGCCCCACTGGGCGCGGTTGACCATCGGCGGCTGCTTCACCGTCGAGGGCGGCGCGGTCGGCTTGGTGGGCGTCGGGACCGGCGTCTCGGTCGGCGTCGCCGTGGGGCCGGCCGTCTCGGTCGGGGTCGCCGAGTCGGTCGGAGTCACGGTGTCGGTCGGCGAAGCCGGGTCCGTCGGGGTGACCGGATCAGTCGGCGAGGCGGACGGGGTCTCCTCCTCCGCGAACGCCGCGTTGTCGATGAGCGGCGCGGCCGGGTTCTTGGCCTCGGCCCTGCTGACGCCCGGGTCGACCATGTGCAGCTTCAGGTTCTTGGGCAGCGCCTTGCCCGAGTCGACGCGTACCTGCACGGCGGTGGACGGCCCGACCCACAATGGCTCTGACGCTCCGCGGTCGCCGCCCTCGGCGCCCTCGGGCCGGTGTGCCTCCAGGTCCAGCGCCTGCCAGTCGGACCACTTGCCCGTCTCGGCGCTGCGCGTACGCACCTGGGCCGTGCCCTCGACCTCGGCGGCCGAGCTGTCCCAGCCGATGCCGACGAGGGAGAACGGCTCGGTGTCGGTGTTCGGCAGCTCCCTCTTCGTGGCTCCGCCCTTGGCGAGCTCGAGCGTGCGCAGCTTGGCCGCCCGCTCCTCCTGGTGCGGCTTCTTGGGAGAATCGGACGGGTTGGCGGTGGCTATGGTGACCACCCCCGCCCCGCCGAGGACGACAGCGCCCACGGTCAGCCAGACTCGGCGCTTCATGCTCAGTGGTCTGTACGCATGCGACGTACGCGGGCTCAAGTGCCCCACCTCTCCGAAAAGTTCACTTGCGGCACGCCCGTCACGTGGGCGGCCTGCGCTACCCAGCGCACCCCGCCGCCAAAACATCACGGGTCGTAGCAGGATGTGATGTGGATCACGCTCCGTGGTGTTTTACTGCCTACTGTCGCTCGCCGAGACCGGCCAGGGGACTGTCGTCAGGTGGCGTCGTGGAAGACCAGGCCAAGGGTGTGCCGGTGGCCCGAGCGGACCGCGCTGACGCCGTGCCGGACGGGAGAGGCGGACCAGCCGCGCCTGGAGCGCACCGGGCGGTCCCGGGTGGTGAGCTGTTCCACGAGCAGGAAATCGCCGCCGGTGTAGTCGACGCCCGCCTCGTCGAGGCCGATGACGACAGGGAGCGGGCTGCCCGTGTTGCGCCGCTGGGCCGGCCGAACGGCCACGGCATACAACGACGCATTCCGGGCACCCATCCCTCAAGAGGGCCATCGCGCTCCCCCACCGCCAGGGGGACCGGACGCGGAACGAGAGGTGGTGCGTCGTGGTTGGACGTGCCGACGCCGCCAAGCGGCGCCTCATGGTCGCAGTCCGGCAGATGCCGGCTCAGGGTGCTTTTGTGCTGACACTCGCGGGTGAGCTCGACCATGACTCGGTCGAGGCGCTGCGCGAAGCTCTTGCCGAAGGCTTGGCGTCAGGGGCGGGCCGGATTCTGGCCGACTGTTCGGACCTGCGGTTCTGCGACTCGACCGGGCTCAATGCTCTGCTGCACGGTCGACTCGTCGGACGCGAGGCGAGCGTTCGACTGGAACTTGTCGCTCTGCAACCGCCGGTTGCCCGCATGTTCGACATCACCGGCGCGGGCGCCGTCTTCCGTATGCACGCGAGTCTCGACGAGGCTCTGGCGGACAGTTCACAGAGGTGACAGAGGTAGAGGAGGAGGTCGTGAGTGTCGTCCTCCCGGCGCGGGGGCAGACCCGCCGGCTCGCCCTGTACGGCACCGAGGGTGTCGTAGGGCGCTGCCGAGACTTCAGCCGGGACGCCCTGACCGACTGGGAATGGATTCCCGCCGCGGACGAGGACGGCCAGGCGGTCGTCGAGGATGTGCTTCTGCTGGTGTCCGAGGTCGTCACGAACGCCTGCCTGCACGCCCACGGGCCCCGGGAACTCACGCTGCACTGCTCACCGGACCGGCTGAGGATCGAGGTCACCGATGACAGCCCGGTTCACCCGCGGCCGCGCCCGTTCGCCGTCGGTGTGCCCGGCGGTCATGGTCTGGTGGTCCTGGAGCGGCTCTCCCGGAGCTGGGGATCCGTGCCTCGGGGAACCGGGAAGACAGTGTGGGTGGAGGTGGCGGCGCCACCGCGCTAGCAGGGTGAGCGGCAGCGGAGCGCTCTCCCCGCTGCCGTCTCGAGTTGCCGTCCGACCGTCGCCCGAACCGTCGTCGGAACGGTCGTCAACCGCCGTCGCCGCGGTCCTCGTCACCGTCGTCCAGCAGCAGGGCCTCGCGAAGCAGCGTAAGGACGCGGGCCAGCAGCCGCGAGACATGCATCTGCGAGATGCCCAGCCGCTCACCGATCTCACGCTGCGTCAGGTCCTCTACGAACCGCAGGGACAGAATCAGCCGGTCCCGCTCGGAAAGGGTGGCGACCACCGGCTTCAGTGCCGCGACGCATTCGACCGTGTCGAAGGCGCCCTCGTCCTGGCCGAGGCACCGCTGCGCCGGGCCCGGGGCCTTGTCGTCGTCGAGCGGCGCGTCCAGCGAATGGGCGGTGTAGCCGTTCGCCGCCTGCCGGCCCTCCCGCACCTCCGCCTCGTCGACGCCGAGGTGGACGGCGAGCTCGGCATCCGTCGGCGGGTGCCCCAGCCGCTGCTCGAGTGTGTCCGACGCCCTGGCGATGCCGATGCGCAGCTCCTGCAGCCGTCGCGGCACCCGCACAGCCCAGCTGGCGTCCCGGAAGAATCGCTTGATCTCGCCCTCGATGGTCGGGAGCGCGAAGGAGGCGAACTCGACCTCGCGCTCGACATCGAAGCGGTTGATGGCCTTGATCAGGCCGATCGTCCCGACCTGGAGGATGTCCTCCATCGACTCGCTGCGGTGCGAGAACCGGGTCGCGGCGAACTTGACGAGGCTGAGGTTGAGCTCGACCAGGGTGTTGCGCACATACGCGTACTCCGGTGTGCCCTCCTCCAGTGATACGAGCCGTTGGAACAGCGATACGGAGAGTGCCCGCGCGTCCATGGTGCCGATCGTCCGTGGGTCCGGGATCTCCGGAAGGCCGAGAAGCGCCGGCGGGCGTGGTGCGGGCGCGGCGGAGACGGCGGAGTCGCGGGTACGCGAGAGGCTGGACATGAGGCTCCTTCGACGCTGCTTGGGGATCGTCGTACGAGCACCTGCCGAATATTTACCCGAATGGCACGTTTTGATGCCTTTCACCCCCCCGTGGTGAGCAGTCGGTTCCGGGGTGTCCGTAACACCTCCACGTGCGAGAGTGGACGTGTCGTCGGTCGTAGCAGGGCGAGGTCAGCGATGGATTCTGCGCACACCTCCGGTGAACGGCTCGGCCGCCCATCGGCGGAATTGAGCGAAGAAGGGCTCCGGAAACTGCTCGCGGGGCTCACCGCAGTACGCGACGGCGACTTCTCCCACCGGCTGCCGGCCGACGAGGCGGAGCTCCTCGGCGAGATCGCGGCTGTCTACAACGGCATGGTCGACCAGTTGTCCCTGGTCACATCCCAGGTCACGAGGGTCGCCAGCGAAGTCGGCGGCGAAGGGCGGCTCGGCGGCCACGCGCGCGTCCCCGAGGTCAGCGGCATATGGCTGGAGCTCACCACCGGCGTCAACACGATGGCTGACAACCTCACCTCGCAGGTCCGGTCGATATCCCAGGTCGCGTCCGCGGTCGCGCGGGGCGACCTCGACCAGAAGATCCGCGTCGACGCCCGCGGGGAGATCCTGGAGCTGAAGGAGACCATCAACACGATGGTGGAGCGGCTGTCCACCATGGCGGAGGAGGTCACCCGCGTCGCCCGCGAGGTCGGCACAGAGGGAAACCTCGGCGGTCAGGCGAGGGTACGGGGCGTCTCGGGTACCTGGAAGGACCTGACCGACAACGTCAACTCCATGGCGAACAACCTGACCAATCAGGTACGCAACATCGCCCAGGTCACCACGGCCGTCGCGGAGGGGGATCTGACCCGCAAGATCGATGTCGACGCGCGCGGCGAGATTCTCACGCTGAAGACCACCATCAACACCATGGTCGACCAGCTGTCGTCGTTCGCCGCCGAGGTCACCAGGGTGGCCCGCGAGGTCGGCAGCGAGGGACGGCTGGGCGGCCAGGCCGAGGTGGAGGGCGTCTCCGGCACCTGGAAGCGGCTCACCGAGAACGTGAACGAGCTGGCCGGAAACCTCACCCGGCAGGTGCGTGCTATCGCCCAGGTCACCAGCGCCGTCGCCGAGGGTGACCTGACCCGCTCCATCACGGTGGAGGCGCCGGGCGAGGTCGGCGACCTCAAGGACAACATCAACGCCATGGTCGAGTCGCTGCGCGAGACCACCCGCGCCAATGAGGAGCAGGACTGGCTCAAGACCAATCTGGCCCGCCTCTCCTCCTTGATGCAGGACAGCCGCAGCCTCTCCGCGGTCGCTGAGCTGATCATGGACGAGGTGCCCCGGCTGGTCTCCGCGCCCTACGCCGCTTTCTTCCTGGCGCAGGAGACGCCCGACGGGCGCGACATCGAGCTCGTCATGATGGCTTCGTACGGCGGGCCCGACGGACCGGACGAGCCCCGGCGCCGCTTCCGGCTCGGCCAGTCGCTGGTCGGTCAGGCGGCGCGCAGCAGGCGCACGCTCACCGTCGACGGTCTGCCGCCCGGATACGCGACGATGTCCTCCGGTATCGGCTCGGCCGAGCCCACGACCCTGATCGTGCTGCCGATCGTCGTCGAAGGCCAGGTGCTCGGCGTGATGGAGCTCGCGGCGCTACGGCCCTTCACGGGCATCCACCGGGACTTCCTCGACCGGTTCAGCGAAACGGTCGGCGTCATCGTCAAATCGCTGATCGCCAGCGCCCGTACGGACGAGCTGCTGGAGCAGTCCCAGCGTCTGACGAGCGAACTGAGCGCCCGATCCCTGGAACTCCAGTCGCGTCAGGAGGAGTTGCAGCGTTCCAACGCCGAACTGGAGGAGAAGGCGGCGCTGTTGGTGGAGCGCAACCGGGACATCGAAGGCAAGAACCTGGAGATCGAGGCGGCCCGCCAGGAGCTTGAGGCCCGCGCACTCCAGCTCTCGCGTACGTCGATGTACAAGTCGGAGTTCCTGGCCAACATGAGCCACGAGCTGCGCACACCGCTGAACAGCCTGCTGATCCTCGCCCAGCTCCTCGCCCAGAACGCGGAGGGCAACCTGACGGAGAAGCAGGTCGACTACGCCGAAGTCATCCACTCCGCGGGTTCCGACCTGCTTCAGCTGATCAATGAGATCCTCGACCTGTCGAAGGTCGAGGCGGGCAGGATGGACGTCCATACGGAACCCGTCAACCTGTCCCGGCTGCTGGACTACGTCGAGATCACCTTCCGGCCCCTGGCGAGCGAACGCGATCTGCAGTTCCAGGTGGTGAGGGCGCCCAATATGCCGGAAGCCGTCGTCACCGACGAGGCGCGGCTGCGGCAGGTGCTGCGCAATCTGCTCTCCAACGCCATGAAGTTCACCGAGCACGGACAGGTCGAGCTGCGCGTCGAGTACGCCGCCGACGATGAGCTGACGGCCCCCCTGCGCGGCCGCCCCGCACTCGCGTTCAGGGTCTCCGACACCGGAATCGGCATCGCCGAACAGCACTTGGAGACGATTTTCGGAGCGTTCCAGCAGGGCGACGTGGCCACAGGACGGCGCTACGGCGGTACGGGACTGGGGCTCTCCATCAGCCGTGAGGTGGCCAAGCTCCTCGGCGGCGAGATAGGGGTGAGGAGCAGCATGGGTGAGGGGAGCAGCTTCACGCTCTACCTGCCGGTCCGCGGCGCCGGGCACCCGAAGGAGCAGGCGGCGAGCGCCAGTGGGCGGCCGCATGAGGACGGCCCCCGTCCGCAGGCGCCGACGCTGACCGGGCGCGTGGCGCTGATCGTGGACGACGACGAGCGGAACGTCTTCGCGCTCACCGCGATCCTGGAGCGCGAGGGCATGCGCGTCCTGCGCGCGGACGACGGAGCAGCCGGCATCGAGCTCCTCGCCGCGCGGGGCGACGTGGAGCTGGTCCTCATGGACGTGATGATGCCCGGCATGGACGGGCTCTCCGCCACCGCCGCGATCAGGGAGATGCCACGCTTCGCCGAGGTCCCGATCATCGCGGTGACCGCCAAGGCGATGCCCGGCGACCGGGCCAGGACGCTGGCCGTCGGCGCCAACGACTACCTCACCAAGCCCGTCGACGCGGACGAGCTGATCGCCAGAATCCACAAGTGGCTGGGCGACTGACACTCACGCCGCACCGGGCCTTGAGGACGCACGCTGCCTTCCGGACACACGGGAGCCTTCGTGACGCAGGGGGCCGTCAGGACACGCGCAGGACGACCAGGCTGGTGTCGTCGTCCGTATCGCCGGTGACGGCACTCAGCAGTTGGTCCGCCTGCTCGTCGACGCCGCCGGGGGCCATTCGCTCGGCAGCGCGCCGCAGTACGGCCAGGCTCTCGTCCAGCCCCGCGTGCCGGCGCTCGACGAGCCCGTCGGTGTAGAGCAGCAGAGTGTCCCCGGGAAGCAGCCGTGTCGTGGTCTGCGAGTAGATGGCGTGCGGCAGGGCTCCCAGCAGGATGTTGCGCGGGGCGTCGAGCAGTTGGGCGCGCCCGTCGCGCAGCAGCAGCGGCGGCAGGTGGCCCGCGCTCGCCCAGCGCAGGGTCCGGTCCGCCGGTTCGTAGATGCCGCACACCGCGGTAGCGGTCGGACTGCCGTCCGTGTGCAGCGCGAGGTCGTTCAGCCATTCCATGAGCCGGCCGGGGGAGTTGCCCGTGAAGGCCAGGCCGTGCAGCGCATTGCGCAGCGAGACCATGCCGGTGGCGGACTCGATGCCATGGCCGGCGATGTCGCCCACCGCCAGCAGGATCCGGCCGTCGGGCAGCGGCAGGACGTCGTACCAGTCGCCGCCGACGCGGTACTCCTGGGCGGCCGGCCGGTAGCGGGCCGCGACCTGGAGTCCGGGCAGCCCCTCCAGCGTGGGTCCCTCCGGGACAATCGCGCGCTGAAGCTGAAGTACCACCTGGTGCCGGAGCGCGGCCTGCGCCTGGGCGACGGTCAGCTGGTCGAAAGCCGCGGTGAGCGCGAGCTCGGTGCGGTGCTGCGCGGAGACGTCCTGGTAGATGCCCGTGATGCCGGTGAGGACACCACCCGTCAGCAACGGCTCGGCGGCGATGCGCACATGACGCAGCCCGCCGTCGTCCCGGACCGTCCGCACGACGGTCTGCGCGCCCACCCGGCGCTCGGTCAGCGCGACGAGCAGGTCATCGAAAGCGCCTGCCTCCTCGGGATGGAGTCTCGGTCCCAGCAGCCGCAACGGGATCGGCGCGCTGCCCGGCGGCAGCCCGAAGATCGTGTACGTCTCGTCCGTCCAGCGGGACTCGCCGCGGATCAGATCGTCCTCGAAGGACCCCAGATTCTCGAGGTGATCGAGGACCCTCACCACAGCCAGGCCGGGATCCGTTGCCCCGTGCCAGAGCACAACGCTGCGGTCCGGCCCGACCGGCAGTACGCGTACATCGAGCAGCGGGTCAGGGCCGCCGGGACGCAGCTCCGCGGGAATTCGCGCCGCACGCTGCGGGGCCGCGCCCGACCGCGCGCTGTGCACCAGACGTACGAGATCGGCGTGGGCGGCCGGGAACACCTGAGCCAGTGGACGCCCCACCGGTCCGTGAACTCCCCCGGAGGACTGCAGCGCCGCCGGGTTGAGGTGCTCGACGCGGAGCGCGGACGTGCCGGGCTCGGCGCGCAGAGTCATGGCCGGACGGGTCAGCAGGTCGAGTAGCGGGCCGAGCAGTGGCGGCTCGCCGGCGGCCTCCTGTGGACCCACGTCGAGCATCCGGGCGGCCGTGTCCATCAGGCCCGTGAGCGTAGGGCGCACAGGGTCGTCGAGGTCGGCGGGCCCTGGCCAGACGATCAGGGCAAGACCGGTGACCGATCCATGGTTCCAGAGCGGCAGGACGGCTCTGGCGGCGTCCGGGGCGGGCCCCGGAAGCCGCTCGTCCGGCGGCGGCCCCGCAGGGAGCCAGTCGGGCGAGCCCTGTGCCAGGACGCGGTGCAGCGTCCCCCTGGTCTCCGGGGGGATCCACCGCCAGTGCGAGGCCTCCAGCGCGGAGACGCCCGCGTGCCCGGCCAGCTGCAGGCAGTCGGTCGTCGTACGGCGCCACAGGAACAGGGCCGCCGCGCCGAACGGCCGCAGGCCGCTGTCCAGCAGTGCCTCGGCGACCTCGTCGATCGTGTCGAAGGACTCCGCCGTGATCTCCGCCCTGCGCCTGCGCCGTATGTCCGCGGGTGATTCCGTTTCGTCCGGCGCGTGGGCCACCACGGCGCCGGATGCGGCGTTCACGATGTCGGCCGCGAGGTCCTCGGGGCCGATCCCGGTGGAGTCGGCGAGCCGGGCCAGGTGCTCCGCAGCGTCGGGAGGCGGCGTGGAGAGCTGGGCCACCAGGATGCCGACGGCCAGATCCAGCAGATGGCGGCGGGCGAGATCGCCTCGCAGGGACGCGACCTCGGCGGTCAGTTCAGCGACCGCGGCACAGAGGCCATCCGTCCCGGCCGGGGGCTCGGGGAGCGGCGCCTGTTCGGGCATGATCATGACTGCTCCAGCTCGGGGAGGCCGTGCAATCGCGAACCGGATTCTACCCTCGCATACCGGGCGCGGCAGGGTGGTCCCGGCGCAGCGCTGCCGGTGGCTTCCCGGTCGCCGGGGCTGTGGACGCCGGGCCGGTCGGAGGTCGGGGCCGTCCGACGTCAGAGCTGTTCGGTTGCCAGGCTCGTCAGACGTAAGGACGGTCGCGCGACTGTGTCCAGGCGAGCAAGTCCGTTGCACCCCAGGCGTTGATCACCCGCTCGGGGGGCACCTCACATGCCTCCGCCCGGGCGCACCCGAAGATCTGCCAGTCGAGCTGTCCCGGCGCGTGGGCGTCCGTATCGATGGCGAAGAACACCCCGGCCGCCACCGCGAGGCGAAGCAGCCGCAGCGGGGGATCCAGCCGCTCGGGGCGGCTGTTGATCTCCACCGCCGTGCCGTGAGCGGCGCAGGCCGCGAAGACCGCTTCCGCGTCGAACTGCGACTCGGGCCGCCCCTTGCCGGTGACCAGCCGCCCCGTGCAGTGGCCCAGCACATCGGCCAGCGGATTCCGTACGGCCTTGACCAGGCGCCGCGTCATGTCGGCTGATTTCATTCGCAGTTCGGAGTGGACAGAGGCGACCACCAGATCGAGCTGGTCGAGCAACTCCGGTTCCTGGTCGAGCGAACCGTCGGTCAGAATGTCGCACTCGATGCCGGTCAGCAGCCGGAACGGAGCCCACTGCCGGTTCAGCTCCGCCACGACGTCCAGCTGCTCGCGCAGCCGCTCGGCGGACAGGCCGCGTGCGACGGTGAGCCGGGGCGAGTGGTCGGTGAGCACCGCCCACTCGTGCCCCAGCGCGGCCGCTGCAAGCCCCATTGCCTCGATGGAGCTGCCGCCGTCCGACCAGTCGGAATGCAGATGACAGTCACCGCGCAGCAGCTGACGCAGTTGCGTTCCGCCCTCCGTCGGCACGGGGGGTGCCTCGCCTTCCAGCCGCTGAAGGTACTGCGGCACATCGCCGGCCAGCGCCTCCCGCACGACCTGCGCCGTCTTCGGGCCGATGCCCTTGACCGCCTCCAGCGAGCCCGCCGCCGCACGCCGGGCGATCTCGTCGTCGTCCATCTGAGCAAGGGCCGCGGCCGCGCTGCGGAAGGCACGCGCCCGATAGCTCTCCGCACCGGCACGCTCCAGCAAGAACGCGATCCGTTCCAGAGCAGCGACGGGGCGCATCTCATCCCTCCGCACCGTTGGCGGCAGTCCCTTCCACTGTCCCCTGCCGGGCGCCCATCGGCACGCCGAGCCATGAGTTGGGGTTTGGAACGGCTCAATCGTGTTACTCGCAGGGGCGAGGTGACATGCCCAATTCATCGGAGAACACAGAGAAGAAGAACCAGAGCGCGGCGGAGAAGCTGAGCCTTCTGGAGGTGGCGCGCCGAGCGCGCACACAGCTGGCGGAGCTCACCGGGATGGAGACCGACGCGGTCTCCTCGGTCACGAAGACCGACGACGGCTGGTCGCTGGAGATCGAAGTGCTGGAACTGAGCCGGATCCCCGACACGACGAGCCTGCTTGCGAGTTACGAGGTGACTCTCGACTCCCGGGCCGAGCTGACCGGTTACCGCAGGATCCGGCGCTACGTACGGGGCAGGGCGGACCCAGGCGGCCCGTCCCGCCCGTGACCACACGACAAGGAGGCAGCCAACGATGACCGTTGTACCGGCACAGCAGGCCGGAGGATCAGGCGGCAGCAGCAGTCTTTACGACGTCCTGGAACTCGTCCTCGACCGAGGCCTCGTGATTGACGCCTTTGTGCGCGTCTCGCTCGTAGGCATCGAGATACTCAAGATCGACATTCGGATCGTGGTGGCCAGCGTCGACACCTACCTGCGGTTCGCCGAGGCGTGCAACCGCCTCGACCTGGAAGCGGGCCCCCGCAAGAACCCCGGACTGCCCGATCTGGTGGGGGAGATCACCGAGTCAGGCGCCCGTGGCAAGTCCAAGGGCGCGCTGTCCGGCGCGGCACAGACCATCTCGGACGTGTTCTCGAAGGACCACGACGAGGAGGAGACCGAATCCAAGCCGCGCAGCAGGCGCACCACGTCCCGCAGCAGGAAGGAGGAGTCGGAGTGAGTACGTACGTCTACGGCATCGCCAGGAGCACGCACCCGAGTCCTCCGCAACAGCTGGGCGGCGTCGGCGATCCGCCGCAGCCTGTGCGCGCTCTGCGGCAGGGCCGGCTCATGGCCCTCGTCAGCGATGCGCCCGAAAATCTGCGGCCCAAACGGCGCGACCTGCTCGCGCATCAGCAGGTCCTCCGGGCGGCGGGGGCGCAGGGCACCGTCCTTCCGCTGCGCTTCGGAGGCCTTTCGCCCGACGACGAGACCCTGGCAGCCGTCCTCGCCGAGCGCGAGGACCACTATCTGGAGCGGCTTCGGGCCCTCGACGGCAAGTCCGAATACAACGTGAAGGCCTCCCACGACGAGCAGTCCGTCCTGCGACTGGTGCTCGCGGACGACCCAGAGCTGCGGGCCATGGCCGAGGCGGGCCGGTCCGGCGGTGACGGGGGTGCGTACGAGGGGAAGCTGCAGCTCGGCGAGCGGATCGCAAACGCCGTGCGGCTGCGCGAGGCACAGGACGCCGATCTGCTGAGGGAGACGCTCAAAGGCCCGGCCGAGGCGGTCAGCGCCGGTCCGCAGAGCACCGGCTGGCTGACGAACCTCTCCTTCCTCGTGGACGGCGAACACATCGCGGAGTTCGTGGCCGCCGTCGAATCCGTACGGGAGGAACAGCCGCACCTCGTACTGACGGTGACCGGGCCCCTTCCGCCGTACAGCTTCGTGGAGTGACTCATGGGCCTGCTGGGAGAGTTGCTGCTCCTGCCCACAGCCCCTGTGCGCGGCGCCGCGTGGGTGCTGCGCCAGGTGGTTGAGGAGGCGGAGCGGCAGTACTACGACCCCTCGGTCGTCCAGGCCGAACTCGCGCGTCTCGCCGAGCGGTTGGAGGCGGGGAAGATCGACGACGAAGAGTTCGACCGCCGCGAGGACGAACTCCTCGACCGGCTGGAGACCATCCAGAACAGAAGGCAGACACAATGAACAACCGGCAACTCGAAGGGGGCGCCGGCGGCCTGCCCACTGCGTACCGCTCCTCGGACGGTGCGAATCTCGCCGACATCCTTGAGCGCGTGCTCGACAAGGGGATTGTCATCGCCGGCGACATTCGCATCAATCTCCTGGACATCGAACTCCTGACGATCAAACTCCGCCTCGTCGTCGCTTCCGTGGACAAGGCCAAGGAGATGGGAATCGACTGGTGGGAGGACGATCCCGCCCTCTCCTGCGGCGCGCGCCGCAGTGAACTGGCCGAGGAGAACGAGCGATTGCAGCGCCGCATCGCCGAACTGGAATCGGGCCCCGGGGCCAGGAGCGAACGCAGGGATCCCGCATGAACCAATTGCGCTACGTCTACGCAGTCACCCGCCACTTCGACGGGGCGCTGCCAGAGGACGTCCGCGGCATCGCCGGTGAGCCACCGCGCCTGCTGTCCCACGGCGACCTCGTCGCAGTCGTCTCCTCGGTGTCCGCCGACGACTTCGACGAGATCCCGCTCCGCGCCCGGCTCGAAGACCTCGACTGGCTGACCGGGACCGCCCGCGCCCACCAGGCCGTGGTCGCGGCTCTGATCTCGGTCACCTGCCCGCTGCCGCTCCGGCTCGCCACCGTCTGCCGGGACGACAGCGGGGTGCGCCGACTGCTCGACGCGGGGCACGACCGTTTCGTACGCACCCTGGAGCGGCTCGACGGGCGCGTCGAATGGGGCGTGAAGGTGTACGCGGAGACACCCGCGCGCGAGACGGACAGCCCGGCGGACCCCGCGCCCACCGGCCGCGAATATCTGCGCCGGCGCCTGAATCAGCGCCGCTCCCGCGAAGGAACCTGGGAGCTGGCCGACGCGGTGTCGCGGCGCCTGCACGAGGAACTCTCCCAGCGGGCCGAAGCCGGAATGCTGCACCGGCCGCAGCAGGCCCAACTCTCCGACGCCCCCGGCCACAACGTCCTCAACGCCGCCTATCTCGTCCCCCGCGAGGACAGCACAGCCTTTGTCGAGTGCCTGGACCGGCTCCGTCCCGACCGGCCGGGCCTGCGGGTCGAACTGACCGGCCCCTGGGCCCCGTACTCCTTCGCGGGCGAGGAGGACGACCGATGACGGTCACCGGCCCGACACCTCTTGCACAGCGCGAGCTCGCGCTGGTCGATCTGCTCGACCGGCTGCTCGCCGGCGGCGTGGTGATCACGGGGAACCTCACCCTGCGGATAGCGGACGTCGATCTCGTACGGATCGACCTCAACGCCCTGATCAGCTCCGTCAGCGCCCGGGTCCCGTCCCTGTGGGAGGAGTCCCCGTGAGCGCCCCGCGCAGGCTGGACCTGGACCCCGACACCGTCGAACGCGACCTCGCCAAGCTTGTCCTGACCGTGGTGGAACTGCTTCGCCAGCTCATGGAGCGCCAGGCGCTGCGCCGGGTCGACGAGGGGGACCTGAGCGAGGACCAGGAGGAGCGGATCGGACTGACCCTGATGCTGCTCGAAGACCGCATGGACGTCCTGCGGGACACATTCGGGCTGGAGCCGGGGGACCTCAACATCGATCTCGGGCCGCTCGGACCGCTGCTCCCCAGGGCGGAGTAGAGGCTCTTGTCGCTGAACGTAATCATACGGATGGCGGACGTGACCGCCGCGGATCAGAATGAGTCCCGGCCCGACTGCCTTCTGGTGGTCTCACTCCGGGAGGGCACTGATGTTGATGCCTGACGCAGCTGTGATCGCAAGGGTGATGGCCCGCTACCGGGCCCAGGAACACCTCGTTCTGGCCGCCCCGCACGACCCGATCGCCCGAAGGCGCTTCGAGGACACCGCCTATACGTTGTGTGTGCTGATGGGCGAGCGTACGGCCCGTGAAGCGATGCTTGCGGCGGAACGCTACCTCGGTCGCGTACGGCCGACCCCGCAGCGCGCGGAGGGCCCCACCGGCGCCTTCAGGCGGCGCTGACCCGGGCGCGCTCGTCAGCCAGGCAGGTCTGCCCTGCTGACGAGCGGGAAGGACCAACGGGTGCGTGATGTGCGTGATTCGGTAAGAGCGTGGCCGGCCCGCCTGCGCAGGGAGCCCGCTGTCGGCCAGACGGTGCGTTCCACCCTGGCCGCGACCATCTCCTACGTCGTCGCCCTGCAGCTGAGCAGCGAACCGGCGCCCCTCACCGCTCCTCTGACCGCACTGCTCGTCGTCCAGGTCACCCTCTATTCCACGCTCACCACAGGCATCCGGCGGGTGAACTCCGTCGTCGCCGGTGTGCTGCTCGCCATCGGCTTCAGCGCGCTCGTCGGACTCACCTGGTGGAGCCTCGGCCTGATCATCCTGGCTTCGCTGATCGTGGGCCGGATCGTCCGCGTGAGCGAGTTCGTTCCGGAGGTCGCGATCAGCGCCATGCTGGTCCTCGGAGTGACCCAGGTGGGGGGCGCCGCCTGGGACCGGGTCCTGGAGACGCTGATCGGCGCCGTGGTCGGCCTGTTGTTCAACGTCCTGTTCGTGCCCCCTGTATGGGTCGGCACGGCCGGCGAGTCCATCCAGGACCTGGCCCGGCGCATGCGCCGACTGGTGCTGGGCATCGGCGAGCAACTGCGCAGCCCCACCCCGGTGGCGCGTGCCGCCGCCCACCTGCATGAAGCGCGTCGTCTCGACAACGACATCGCCGACGTGGACGCGGCCCTCCGGCAGGCGGAGGACAGCCTCCGGCTCAACCCCCGGGTCAAGGAGGGACTGCTGCACCGCGTCGTCCTGCGCACCGGGCTCGACACCCTCGAGATCTGCGCTGTCGTCCTGCGCGTACTGGCCAGGACATTCACCGACCTCGCCAAGGAACGCGAAGAGGAAGCCCTGTTCCCGCAGGAGGTGGCAGTCGCCCTCGAGGAACTGCTCGCCCATGTGGCGGACACCCTCGTCAGCTTCGCGGTCCTGGTCACCACGCAGGTGAGCGAGAGCGCCGAGGCAGCGGAAACCCGGCTGGCCGGGGAACTCGCCGCGGCGGCCATGAAACGCGAGGAGGTGGCGCAGCTGCTGCTCCAGGACATTCAGCGGAACCCTCGCCAGTGGCAACTGCAAGGCGCGCTGCTCACCGAGATCGACCGGATTCTGGACGAGCTGGATACGGAACACCGCTCCCGGCGCCTGATGGAGGAGCTGGACCGTGTCACCCGTGAGCACCATGAACGGTATCCCCGGCTGGCAGCGATCCGTGAATGGGTACTCGAGAAGCGCCGTCGCAGGGCCGCCCGTTGAGTCCGCCTACGTAGGCGGGTCCAGTCGGGGGAGTTCCTTTTCGAGGCCCTTCCCCATGTTGCGTACGACGGCTTCCGCAACCTCCGCCAGCTTGCGGTTGCTGCGCTGTGAGAGACGGCGGAGCATCCCGAAGGCCTCAGCGGCGCCGCATCCCATGACATGCATCAGAATGCCGCTCGCCTGGTCGATGACCGGGC
Source organism: Streptomyces sp. NPDC002870 (assembly GCF_042888505.1). Classification (NCBI taxonomy): domain Bacteria; kingdom Bacillati; phylum Actinomycetota; class Actinomycetes; order Kitasatosporales; family Streptomycetaceae; genus Streptomyces; species Streptomyces sp. NPDC002870. Next base: position 20,232 of record NZ_JBIAPW010000021.1, on the reverse strand, counting down.
GTGAGCGCAGCGCGCTCTCCAATTGGTCCACCTCGGCGAGAGCTGCTCGGTAGTAGTGGTCGCGCACCAGCCCCTCCGCGAAGTGTTCGCCGAGGATGTACACGGGCTGGTGGGAGACCTCGGTGAACGCGCCGGGCTGGAAGCTGTACAGGCTGAGCGTCACCTCGAGTTCGGTCCGGCTGAACGGCATCGTCACGCTGGACCGAATGCCGGAGTCGAGGGCGACGGCGCGATAGTCGGGCCAGCGGTCCTCGGTCAGCAGGTCCTGAGCGCTCACCGGCTCGCCGGCGTCCAGTGCGCTCGGCGTGGGCCCCTCGCCCGACGCCAGCTCCACCGAGAGCAGTGCCGTCAGATCGGGATGGGTGGCCGTCGAGCGACGGTCGGAGCTGCCCTTCGCTACGGTGGCAACGGCCCCGCAGCACGCGTTCGCGCAGTGCATCGCCTGCTCGGTGAATTTCGACAGCTCACGGGCGGTTGAGGCGGGGTCGGCTGTGAATTCCGGTGCGGGCGGCATGGCGTAGTTCCTCCTTCCGGGATGCGGCTGCCCGTCCAGTTTGCCGGGAAACCCCGCGCGGGCTACGCGGCGTCCTGCATGACCTGTTCTCGCAGGTGGTCGCAGCAGCGGCTGATCAGCCGCGACACGTGCATCTGCGAGATGCCGAGGTTCTCGGCGATGCTGCTCTGCGTCATGTCGCGGAAGAACCGCAGGTAGAGGATCTCCTGTTCGCGTTCGGGCAGTCGGCTCAGCCCCGGCTTGACCGCTTCCCGGTCGACGACCACGTCGAGCGCCGGATCGGCGGTGCCGAGCGTGTCGCGCAGCGAATAGCCGTCGTCCGAGCCGGGCAGTTCGGCGTCGAGGGAGAGGGCGGTGAAGCTGTCGAGCGCGTCGAGCCCCGCGCGCACCTCCTCCTCCGTCATGCCGGCGTGCTCCGCGATCTCGGCGTTGGTGGGGGCGCGGCCGGGGATCGTCTGGGAGAGGTCCTGGCGGGCGAACCGCACCCGGTTTCGCAGGTCCTGGACCCGGCGCGGCACATGGAGGGTCCACATATGGTCCCGGAAGTGGCGCTTGACCTCGCCCACCACGGTCGGCACGGCGTAGCTCTCGAAGGCGTTGCCGCGGGCGGGGTCGTAGCCGTCGACGGCCTTGACCAGGCCCAGGGCCGCGACCTGCTTGAGGTCTTCGATGTTCTCTCCCCGGTTGCGGAAGCGGCCCGCGAGCCGGTCCGCCATGGGCAGCCAGGCGCAGACTATTTCCTGACGGACCTGGTCACGCTCGGGCCCGTCGGGCAGAGCCGCCATCCTGCGGAAGGCGCTCGCGGTGTCGGGGGCATCGGAGTGCGGGTGCTTGGAGTGTGCGTTGGTGCGCATGATTCTCGGAGCTCCCTGAGAGGTCTCTGTTGCCGGTGTGGGGCTTGCTCTCACCGTGGGAGACCGAGCGGGCAGGGCACGCCCGGAGCCTTCGCTCCCACGGGCGTGCCTCCTGTCCGAAGCACACGACGCATGTGCCCGCCTCCATGGCACGGAAACGTGCGCGGTCGCACTGGCTCGAAATGCCTCGCTCAGCCCGTGTCACCGGTGGCAGATCGGGTACCTGGACCAGTCCCCAGCCTCTAGGAGGGAAACATGCAGCGAGGCAGCGACCGTCTCAGCGCCCGCAGGGACGACGAGAGGAAGCATGAACTGCAGGGCCTGCTCCGGTCGGGGCACCCCACTCGGGTAGAGGAGTGGCACGACCCCGAGCCCGCGGCGGACGACGACCCGGAGATCGCATCGGGTCCGGTGCCCTCGCTCGGCTCACTCGGGCCCGAGGAAGCGCTGCGGGGCGAACTGGCCCGGCACCTGGGCCGTACGGCCTTTCCCGCCACGCCCCGGGAACTGGTGGAGGCGCTGAAGCGGCATCACGCCCCCGACCGACTCGTCGAGCTGGTCGGCGAGCTTCCGGCCCAAGGGACGTACCGGACCGCTCATGAGATCGTCAGCGCTCTGGCCAGGCAGCGATAGCCGTCCGACGGCGGTGGTTGAAAGGAGGAAGGCCATGGGCAGCGCGAAAGAAACCCTCAAGGCCAAGGCCAGGCAGCTCAAGGGGAAGATGACGGAAGCCAATGGCATAGCCCTGGACAATGACCGGATGCGGGCCGAGGGCCGCAGCGAGCAGATGAGGGGCAAGGCTCAGGAGAGGGCCGCCAAGCAGGCGAGGAAGTCGTCCGGCCACTGACGGCCCGCTGACCGGCAATGACGGCCCGCTGACGGCCCGATAACGGCTCAGTGGAGGCGAGCCACTCCGGCCAGCGGAGACGTGACTACGCCCTGGAAGTGACGGTGAACATCGCGCCCTCGGCGTCGCGCAGCGTCGCCTCCGAGCCGTGGTCCGTGGAGCGACGGGCCAGGACCTGGCCGCCCTTGTGCCGCGTCGCCTGGACCGTTGCTTCCACGTCGGCCACGGGGAAATAGACGTGCCAGCGGGGCCGGATCATGGGGTCCGGAGCGGCTTCCGCCGCGCCGGAGCTCAGACGTGCGACCACGTGCCCCTCGTGGCGCAGCACGACCTCGTCCTCCTCGTAGTCCACCTGGCAGCAGCCTGTCTTGTCGGACGCCCACTCGAAGACTTCTCCGTAGAAGATCGCGGCGTCGAAGGCGTTCCGGGTCCGCAGGTGCACCCACGCGGGCGCGTTCTTGCGCCAGGTCAGCCAGTCGGGGATGAGCTCTCCCTCCCAGATGCCGAAGACGGCGCCGTCCCGGTCCGCCGCCAGCGCGCCGCGGCCCACGGACAGGCTGAGCGGCCCCACCGCGACGGTGGCGCTGCGCTCCCGAATACGCGCTGCTGTCTCATCCGCATTGGCGACCGCGAAGTACGGAGTCCAGCCGCCCGGGGCCTGCAGGGCGGCGTCGAGCACGCCGATTCCGGCGACCGGTGCGCCGTCGGACAGGGCGAGACTGAACTCGGTGCCCTCGCTGCCAAGTCTTGCTCGCCTGAACCGCCACCCGAGGACCGCGCCGTAGAAATCCTGCGCGTCCTTCATGTTGCGTGCCAACAGGGTGATCCAGCAGGGGGCGCCGAACACGTCATGGCTTGATGTCACAGCTGTTGCCGCCGCTGATTTCTTGTCCATCTCACTCAGTGTCCCGATCGAAGGAGAGCATCACGGGGCAGAAACGCCCGACGCGCTCTGACTCACCCCCAGCGCCATCCTCCCCCTGGGCAGCCATGCCCGCGAGCCATGCGGATCCCGGTGTCACACGGGTCGTCGCATCGCCAGGGCGATGTGGTGGGAGATGACGTCGATGACGCGGGCCTCCGCCATGGAGAAGGCGAGTCTCGTTCCCGTCCGGAAGAGCGTCAGTACGCCGAGTACGGGATCGCTGTCCTGTGGGCCCCGCAGCGGCACGCAGAGCAGGGACGTCACCTCTGCCTGGAGGAGAACCGATGCGCCGGTGCCGTCGCGGCCGAAGCATTCCAGGTCGTCCGGCCGTACCTGGAGTGCCGGCGATCCGCTGCGGGCGCTCTCCACCACAAGGGGGCAGGCCGCCGGGTCCTGGTCCGTGATCGTCTTCAGCAGCGCCTCGGCCCCGGCTCCCGCGGGGCCGAGCACCGTCGTGCGTCTGAGCGGGGCGTCCGCGAACAGGTCGGCGATCACCCAGTCCGCGAACCGGCCGTCCAGCACCGAGGCGGCTGTGGCGAGAGTGCCCTCCGGGTCCGCGACCTGGCCGCTCAGCAGAGCCGTTGTCATGCTGTCGAGGAGGTCCATCAGCTCCGCATGCCTGGTCGCCTCGGCCAGGTCGGGCAGCGCCGGGCGCGCTCCGGCCGCCGATCGGAGCTTCCGCCCGGTACGGAGGGCGTCGCTCTGGAACACCACCAGGACGACCGGCTGCGGTTCGTTCGGCGTACGAAGAGCGGCGAGGGTGGCCAGCAGGGGCTCGCTGGGCCGCTGCTGCAGGTGCACCCGCAGGCTGCGGTCGCCCTCTCCGCGTGCCACCGCAGCCGCTTGCGTGCGCAGGGCCGCCCGGTCGCCCGGTCGCAGCAGGCCCGCCAGCGGCCGGCCTGCCGCATGGCCCGCGCGGACACCGGTCAGTTCTGTCGCCGCCGCGTTCATACGCCTCACCACCGTGTCACCTCCGGTGAGGGCCACGGGCACGGGCAGCAGCTGGAACACGGCCTTGAGCAGCTGCTCCTCTGCCCGGTCGGGAGAGGCTCTGCCGGTGCCCTGCGTTGCCAGCCGCTCGTACCTCGGCCAGAGATTCTCGGCGACATGCTGCAGTTCGAAGAGGGCCGCATCCAGAAGGGTCTGCTGCTCCTGCAAGGGCAGACCACGCGCGGCCCTCAGCTCCCCCACGCGTCTGACGAAATCCGCAAGGTCTTCACCGAACTCATCCGTCTGCGTCATAAGTGAAAGCTAACCGACGGGCGGCGCACCCGGTGGACCGGGCCGAAAGCATGCGGCGTAGGAGGTCAGGTCCTGTCTCCGCCGCTGCCGAAGGCTCCACCGCTCTCGTCATTGTGTGACGGCCGCTTCTCGCCGGAGGGCCTGGAACCGATGTTTCCGTAGCCATGGAACTCGTGCGGGCTCAGACGCTCGCCCTCCGCCCCGAAATCGTCGGGCTCGCGGGTCTCGTCAACGTGTGGGCGGTGCTTGGGGCGCCGAGGCTGTTCCTCCACACTCGGCGGCTGGGCGCGCTTCCTGCGGCTGTCCCACCAGACCAGCCAGATCAACGCCACGACCAGCCCGATCCCGACGACGTACAGGGTTGTCCACATCTCGTCCTCCTCGGTAGGTCCTCGTCGATCTGCGCACTCATCGCGTACCCCCCTCGCCGCGATTAGTCATTTCCGTTCATCCAGGTGATCCCGCCCGGGCACGCGTTGGCGCCCGCCCAGGCCTTCGCCGCCGGGTTGCCGCCCACCTGGGCGTCCGGTTGATTTCCGCCATGAAGGGCACTCGTCTCGTTCGCACGGACAGGAGGAGGACCCCATGACTGGCCAAGAGCCGAAAGACCAGAAAGACCAGAAAGACCACACGAATAGCGACGCCCCGGTGCCGCGGGACACGCCCGATCAGCAGCAGCCGCAGGACGGCGACGACGCGCTCGACGCACCCCGCCCCGAGGAGTTCGAGGACTCCGGCGAGCAGACGAACGAGCCCGACCAGAGCATCCCCGACGTGGACGAGACGGGGGCCGGCCGCCGCGGTGCGCCCCGCAGCGGCGGCGTACGCCCCGATCAGCCGATCCCGGACGAACCCTCCGGCTGAAGTCCGGTCGCACACCGACGATCACCGGGGGAGTCTTGTGGTGACACCCCTGCGAGACCCAAGACCGCAGATCTGCTGGAGGAGCGAATGGGTGTGTTCGAACCGATCCGCCATTGGCCTGTCTACCGGCAGCTCACCGGCTCCGACCCGCTGGGCCGAGGCCGGGCCGTCACGTCGGCCCGCACGGAGCGGCTCCGTCCGCGCACCGCGACCGCCGACCGGGTCGTGCGGTCCGTCTGCCCCTACTGCGCCGTCGGCTGCGGCCAGCAGGTGTACGTCAAGGACGATCGCGTCGTACAGATCGAGGGCGACCCGGACTCGCCCGTCAGCCGGGGACGGCTGTGCCCAAAAGGCTCCGCCACGCTCCAGCTCACCACCGGCTCCGCCCGCCGTCACCAGGTGCTGTACCGGGCTCCGTACGCAACCGACTGGATCCGGCTCGACCTGGAGACGGCCATGGACATGGTCGCCGACCGGGTCGTCGAGACCAGGCGGCGCACGTGGGAGTGGGAGTACGACGGGCTGCGCACCGCGCGCACGCTCGGGATCGCGAGCCTCGGCGGCGCCACCCTCGACAACGAGGAGAACTACCTGATCAAGAAGTTGCTGACCGGCCTCGGCGTGATCCAGGTCGAGAACCAGGCCCGGGTCTGCCACAGCTCGACCGTCACCGGCCTCGGCACATCGTTCGGCCGAGGCGGCGCGACCACCTTCATGCAGGACCTCCAGCACTCCGACTGCATCGTCATCCAGGGCTCCAACTACGCCGAGGCGCATCCGGTCGGCTTCCAGTGGGTCATGGAGGCCAAGGCGCGCGGGGCACGCATCATCCATGTCGACCCCCGCTACACGCGCACCAGCGCCCTCGCCGACCTGCACGTGCCGATCCGGGCGGGCAGCGACATCGCCTTCCTCGGCGGGATCATCAACCATGTCCTCACCGAGGAGAAGGACTTCCGGGAGTACGTGTCCGCGTACACCAACGCCGCCACGCTGGTCGGCGAGGACTTCCGCGACACCGAGGACATCGACGGTGTCTTCTCCGGGCTGGACGAGGACAGACACCACTACGACCCGCTGAGCTGGCAGTACGAAGGAACCGAAGTCCAGGCGCCCGCCGACGAGGTCGACGAGCGGTACGAGCACCGCGTGCAGGATCCGGGCGCCCACGACCGGCTGCACGCCGCCGGCGCAGCCGAGACACACGGCTCGGGCGGTGCGCGGGCGGACCACCGGGCCCCCCGCGACGAAACCCTCCAGCACCCACGCTGCGTGTACCAGATCCTCAAACGCCACTACGCCCGCTACACCCCGGAGTTGGTGGAGCAGACCTGCGGCGTCCCCCGCGACACCTTCCTCGACGTCTGCGAAGCCCTCACCTCCAATTCCGGCCGCGAACGCACCAGCGCCTTCGTCTACGCGGTGGGCTGGACCCAGCACACGGTGGGATCGCAGTACATCCGGGCCGCGAGCGTGCTCCAGCTCCTCCTCGGCAACATCGGCCGCCCCGGCGGAGGCATCCAGGCGCTGCGTGGCCACGCCTCCATCCAGGGCTCCAGCGACATCCCCACCCTCTTCAACCTGCTGCCCGGCTATCTGCCGATGCCGCACGCGCACGCCCACGAGGACCTGGCCGCCTACGTCGAGGCGAGCCGCACCGACAAAGGCTTCTGGGGCAACATGCGGGCCTACAGCGTCAGCCTCCTCAAGGCCTATTTCGGCGACGCGGCCACCGAGGAGAACGACTACTGCTTCGAGCACCTGCCGCGGCTGACCGGATCCCACAGCACGTACGAGACCGTCATGGCCCAGCTCGACGGAGTGTGCAAGGGCTACTTCCTGATGGGCGAGAACCCGGCCGTCGGCTCGGCCAACACCCGGCTCCAGCGCCTCGGTATGGCGCAGTTGGAGTGGCTGGTCGTACGGGACTTCTCGCTGATCGAGTCCGCGACATGGTGGAAGGACGGGCCGGAGACCGAGACCGGCGAGATGCGCGCCGAGGACATCGGCACCGAGGTGTTCTTCTTCCCGGCCGCCTCGCACACCGAGAAGTCCGGCTCGTTCACCAACACCAATCGCTGGCTCCAGTGGCACCACGCCGCCGTCGAGCCCGAGGGCGACGCGCGCAGCGACCTGTGGTTCACGTACCACCTGGGCCGTCGCATCAAGACGAAACTGGCCGCCTCCACCGACCAGATGGACCGGCCCGTACAGGACCTGACCTGGGACTATCCGGTGGAGGGCCCACTCGGCGAACCCATCGCGGCAGCAGTCCTGGCCGAGATCAACGGGCACGGGCCCGACGGCGCGCCGCTTTCGGCGTACACCGAACTCAAGGACGACGGCTCCACCAAGTGCGGCTGCTGGATCTACTGCGGTGTGTACGCGGACGGCGTCAACCAGGCCGCCCGACGCAAGCCGCACACCGAACAGGACTGGATCGCCGCCGAGTGGGCCTGGTCCTGGCCCGCAAATCGCCGCATCCTCTACAACCGGGCGTCCGCGGCCCCGGACGGCACACCATGGAGCGCGCGCAAGGCGCTCGTCTGGTGGGACGAGGCCGACGCGCGGTGGACCGGGCACGACATCCCCGACTTCGTACCGGACCGCGCCCCCGGCCACGTACCGACTGAGGACGCCAGAGGGCCGGACGCGCTGCGCGGCGACGACCCGTTCATCATGCAGGCCGACGGCAAGGGCTGGCTGTACGCACCCGCCGGCCTCGAGGACGGCCCGCTGCCCACGCACTACGAGCCGCAGGACTCGCCCTTCACCAACGCCCTGTACCCGTCGGTCTCCCGTTCCCCGGTACGGCAGTTGCACCCGAGGGAGGGCAACCGCTACCACCCCAGCGGGGACGAGCCCGGTGCCGACGTCTATCCGTACGTCGTCACCACCTACCGGCTGACCGAGCACTTCACCGCGGGCGGCATGAGCCGCTGGTCGCCGTACCTCTCCGAACTGCAGCCGGAGTTCTTCTGCGAACTGTCCCCGCAACTCGCCGCCGAGCGGGGTCTGGAGCACGGCGGCTGGGCCACGATCATCACCGCCCGCAACGCCGTCGAAGCGCGCGTGCTGGTGACCGAGCGGATCAAACCCCTGACCGTGCACGGCCGTACGGTCCACCAGATCGGTCTGCCCTTCCACTGGGGACCCAACGGAGTGGCCACCGGCGACGCGGCCAACGAACTCGTCGCCATCGCCCTGGACCCCAACGCCCACATCCAGGAGGACAAGGCGCTCACCGCCGACATCCGCCCCGGACGGCGGCCGCGCGGACCGGATCTGCCGAAGCTCGTCGCCGAATACCGCCGCATGGCGGGCATCACAGAGACGACCGGAACGGAGGCCGGGAAGTGACCGCCGACCAGGAGCGCATGGGTTTCTTCACGGACACCTCCGTCTGCATCGGGTGCAAGGCGTGCGAGGTCGCGTGCAAGGAGTGGAACGCCATCCCGGAGGACGGGCTGTCGCTGTCCGGGATGTCGTACGACAACACCGGGGGGCTCGGGGCGTCGACCTGGCGGCACGTGGCGTTCATCGAGCAGCCGGCGCCCGGGGGGCGCACCGAACTCCCGCTCGTCGACGGCGGCAGCGACCGGGCCGGACTCCCGCTCGCCGACGGCGAGTTCCGCTGGCTGATGTCCTCGGACGTCTGCAAACACTGCACGCACGCCGCCTGCCTGGACGTGTGCCCGACCGGTTCGCTCTTCCGGACCGAGTTCGGCACGGTCGTCGTCCAGGAGGACATCTGCAACGGCTGCGGCTACTGCGTTCCGGCGTGCCCCTACGGCGTGATCGAGCAACGGCCCGCAGACGGCCGCGCCTTCAAATGCACCATGTGCTACGACCGTCTCGGCGCCGGCCAGGAGCCGGCGTGCGCCAAGGCATGCCCGACCGAGTCGATCCAGTTCGGCCCCCTGGACGAACTGCGCGAACGGGCCGCGCTTCGGGTCGACCAGCTGCATGCGAGCGGAGTGAGCGACGCACGGCTGTACGGGCACGATCCGCAGGACGGCGTCGGAGGCGACGGCGCGTTCTTCCTGCTGCTGGACGAGCCGGAGGTCTACGGACTGCCTCCGGACCCGGTGGTCACCACGCGCGACCTCCCCACGATGTGGAAGCACGCGGGCGCCGCGGCGCTCGCCCTGGCGGGCAGCTTCGCGCTGTCGTTCGCGCTCCCCGCGATGACCGGACGGAAGGTACGCCGATGAAGCGCCGCGGCGAGCAACTGATGGTGCCACGGGCCGAGTTCGACTCGTACTACGGAAGGCCCGTCATCAAGGCGCCTGCCTGGGCAGCGCGTGACATCGCCGGATACTTCTTCCTCGGCGGGCTCGCCGGGGCCGGATCGGTCCTGGCCGCGGGCGCGCACCTGACGGGCCGCACGTGCACCGCGACCGCGATGAAGGTCTCTTCGCTGGCCGCCGTCTCCCTGTCCGCGGCCGCACTCGTCAACGACCTCGGCAAGCCCGGCCGATTCGCCCACATGCTGCGTGTCTTCAAGCCGACCTCACCCATGAGCGTCGGCTCCTGGCTGCTGACGGTGTACGGACCCGCTGCCGGGGCGGCTGCCACGAGCGCGGTCACCGGACGGCTGCCGCGGATCGGAGCCACGGCCACGGCCGGCGCGGCGGTGCTGGGACCGGCGCTCGCCGCCTACACCGCAGTGCTCGCGGCCGACACCGCCGTACCGGCCTGGCACGGCGCGCACCGCGAACTGCCGTACGTCTTTGCCGCGTCGGCGACCGCGGCAGCCTCCGGGATGGCTCTGGTGCTGGGCCCCCGGCACGAGACGGCGCCGGCCCGCTGCGCGGCCGCACTGGCCGCAGCGGCCGAGGCGACGGCCGCCGACGCCGCCCAGCGGCGGCTCGGCATGGTCGCAGAAACCTGGCGCGAGGGACGCGCGGGCACACTGCTGCGCTCCGCCAGGCTGCTCACCGCGGCAGGCGCGGTGGGCGCCGTGCTCCTGGGACATCGCAGCCGGCCGGCCGCCGTCGCGAGCGGCCTCGCGCTCCTCGCGGGCTCGGCCTGCACACGTTTCGGGGTCTTCGCCGCAGGCATCGCCTCCGCCGAGGACCCCCGGTACACCGTCGGCCCCCAGCGGGCGGCCCTTGAACAGCGTTCGGAGAGGCAGGAACCACGGTGAACAGCACACAGGAGCCCACGACGCCGGTCGTGGTGACGCTCAGCGGTTGCTCGAAGGAGGACGCAGACACCGTCTTTCGCGTACTGGGGCAGTCATTCGCCTCGGACCGGGCTGACGATGACGCCCCGCAGTACACGCCCCACCCTCATCTGAGCGTATGGACCGCGACCTTCGACGTGGCGCCCTCGCACGCTCCGGACAAGCCTGCGCCCGATCCGGACAAGCCCGCGCGGCTCACCGCCGCCCTCCAGGTCGGAATCCAGGGCGGCTACTGGGCGGTGGACCGGACGAGGGACGCGCTCGCCGCCGCGTTCGAGGTGACCGAGGAGGGCATGGCCGCCGGCGACCAGGAGAAGGACGTTCAGCTGCGGCTTGAGAGCGGAGGCCGCTAGCGGTAGCCCGGCCGGACCCCGCTCCGCGTTGCGGGACCCTGCGTACCGCGCGAATGTCGAAGGACCGAGTTCGAGGAGGACAGCCGCATGCCCATCGCCACCGTGAATCCGGCAACCGGTGAGACGCTCAAGACTTTCGATCCGCTGGGAGCTGAGGAGATCGACCGGCGACTCGCGCTCGCGGCGACCGCCTTCGCCCGCCACCGCACCACGGATTTCGCCCGGCGGGCGGACCTGCTGGGCCGCGCCGCACAGCTGCTGGACGAGGACCAGCAGGACATCGCCAGGACCATGACCACCGAGATGGGAAAGCCGATCGCCGCCGCCCGCGCGGAGGCGGCGAAGTGCGCCAAGGCGATGCGCTGGTACGCGGGACACGCCGAGAGCCTCCTCGCCGACGAGCACCCTTCGGACGCCGATCTGAAGGACTCCGGTGCCTCCCGGGCGACCGTCCGCTACCGCCCGCTCGGCGTCGTCCTCGCCGTGATGCCGTGGAACTTCCCGCTCTGGCAGGTCGTACGCTTCGCCGCCCCCGCGCTGATGGCCGGCAACGTCGGTCTGCTCAAGCACGCATCGAACGTGCCGCAGACCGCCCTCTATCTGGAGGGGCTCTTCCGGCGCGCCGGGTTCGAAGAGGGCTGCTTCCAGACGCTGCTCGTGGGATCGGGCGCGGTCGAGAACATCCTGCGTGACCGCAGGGTTGCCGCCGCGACCCTGACCGGCAGCGAGCCGGCCGGCCGGTCCGTCGCCGCCATCGCGGCGGACGAGGTGAAGAAGACCGTACTGGAGCTCGGCGGGAGCGATCCCTTCGTCGTGATGCCGTCCGCCGACATGGAACGGGCGGCCAGGACGGCGGTGACCGCCCGGGTGCAGAACAACGGCCAGTCCTGCATCGCCGCCAAGCGGTTCATCGTCCACACCGACGTCTACGACGACTTCTGCGAGCGCTTCACCGCCGCGATGGAGCAGCTGACCGTCGGCGACCCGATGCAGGAGTCCACCGACGTCGGACCGCTCGCCAGCGAACAGGGCCGCGCGGACATCGAGGAGCTCGTGGACGACGCCCTGAGCCGCGGCGCGACGGCACGGTGCGGAGGCAGGCGCCCCGAGCAGCCGACCCAGGGCTGGTACTACGAGCCCACCGTCCTCGTCGACGTCACCTCCGACATGCGGATCCACCATGAGGAGGCCTTCGGCCCGGTCGCCACCGTCTACCGGGCGTCCGACGTGGACGAGGCCGTCTCCCTGGCCAACGACACGCCCTTCGGGCTCAGTTCCAATGTGTGGACGCGCGACGACGAGGAGACCGAGCGGTTCGCCCGCGACATCGAGGCGGGCGGGGTCTACTTCAACGGAATGACGGCCTCCCATCCCGCGCTGCCCTTCGGCGGCGTCAAGCGCTCCGGTTACGGCAGGGAGCTGTCCGGCCACGGCATCCGCGAATTCTGCAACGTGACCACGGTGTGGCACGGCGCCGATCCCGGCGACAAGAGCTGAGCCAGACGAAAGGAGAGGGGTCATGCTCACGAACAGCAAGGCATTCAGCGGCTTCGCGGTCAACGATCTGCAGGAAGCGAAGGAGTTCTACGGCCAGACGCTCGGCCTGCGGGTCACGGAAGAGAGCGACGCGACCGGCGGCATGCTGACGCTGCATCTCGAGGGCGGCACCGAGATCCTCGTCTACCCCAAGCCGAACCACGTCGCGGCTTCCTTCACCGTGCTCAACTTCCCGGTCCCGGACATCGACGAGGCCGTGACCGAACTGGCCGGACGCGGGGTGACTTTCGAGCGGTACGCCGGTTTCGACCAGGACGAGAAGGGCGTCTTCCGTGCGGGGGGCCCGCCCATCGCCTGGTTCACGGACCCGTCGGGCAATACCCTCTCCGTCCTCCAGCTGACCTGAAGCCCGGCGGCCGGGCGGCAGACGCCCCCCGGCCGCCCGGTCACCCGGCGGGCGCGTCCGACGGCGTCGCGCACCGCAGCTGGTCACCGTGGACGGGCGCCCCCTCCACGCTGCTTCTGTCGTGGACGACCTTGACGACCGCGGTGGCCTCTGACCCGACCGCGACGTCGAAGACCTGGCCGTGCCCGGCCACGGCATGCAGCCTGGCGCCGGGCAGCGCGGCTGCGATCGTGGCCGCGTGGCGGGCCCAGACCGGGTCGTAGGTGATGGTGGTCGGGCCGTCGGGGCGTGGCTGGTCGGGCATGCGCGGGACGTACTCCACGACGAAGCCGTTCGCCCGCAGCGCGCTCGCGACCTCCTGATCCGTGACCCGAAGACTGAGCCCGGCCGGTGGAATCTCGACCGGGACGTCCATGCTGGGCCGGATCCGGGAGTCGCCGACGATCGGCCGGTCCGCGCGCAGGGCGGCCCACAGAGCGGCGGAACGGTCCTTGTCCCAGAGCAGCGTGGAGCCCCACTGCGGTACGCGGTGATCGAAATCCGAGATGGGCACGGTCGCGAACTCCGTACGATCCGCTTCCAGCCGACGCAGTTGAGAGCCCAGCCTCATCAGGTCCGCGAGGCTCGTGTCCGGGTCCGTGCGTACGGAGGCGCGCAGCTTGAGGGCCGTGCGGGCCGCGGCTGCCGGGCCGGCGAAGGCTCCCTCAGATCTCAGCCGGGACAGCATCTCGATGAGCAGACGCTGTTGACGGCGTACCCGGCCCAGGTCACCGGGTGGCGAGAGGTGCCGGGCGCGGACGTAACGCAGGGCGCGGTTACCGTTCAGCTCGTGCGTCCCCGCAGTCAGGTTCAGCCCGGAACCCAGGTCCTGCAGGGGCTTGTCCGTACATACCTTCGCTCCGCCGAGGCGGTCCACGGTGTCCGCGAAGCCGGTGAAGTCCGTCTCCAGATAGTGATCGATACGCAGTCCGGTCGCTTTCTCCACCGTGCGTACCGCGAGATCCCCGCCGCCGTGCGCAAAGGCACCGTTGATCTTTCCGAGGTGCCGTGGATGTGCGTGATCGGCGAACTCCGCATAGGAATCCCGGGGAATGGAGACCACAGTCATGCGGCGACCGTCCTCTGCGATATGCACGACCATCATCACGTCCGTGCAATTACATCCTTTGCCACCGACGTGCAGGCGGTTCTTTTCCTCGGCGGACAGGCCCGTACGACTGTCGATTCCGACGACGAGGACATTGGTGCCGTTGGTCTCGCCTGCGACAGGTGAGCGGGAAGCGGACCTGTCGGCCGCCCAGAGGGATCCGCCCGAGGCGAGCGAGGCGATGAGAACAGCCGTGACAGTGAAACTGCGCACAGAGCACTCCTCCGATGTCGGATTTCAACTGTCCGACGGAATCACGGAATGAGTGCCCGGGCGCGTATTTGGGGGCGAATCCCCGACCAGGTGTCGGTCGATCGGCGGCCTTCGGGCGCCATTCGGAGCAGGGCGCGGGGCCGCCCGCGGCAGTGCGGGCGGCCGCTTGGGACGGCAGCCGGTCAGTCGCTCAGCCGGTGATGATCGCCGGGTCGCTCACACCCGGCTGACCGTTCTCGACATGCCCGGCGAACCGGCGCAGGAAGGTGCTGTCGGTGTCGGACACCACGCTCAGGTCGTACCAGCGCTTGCTGCCGCGCAGATCCACCGTGTGTACGACGCGTCCGCCCGCGCGCACCGTGAACGTCTGCTTCTGTCCGCCGTACGCATTCGTCAGCGTGAGGTGGCAGTCGGCGCTGCCCGCATTCGTCATGGTCAGCTCGACGCGGCCGCTCCACGTGATGTGGCGGGCTGTCACCTCGGGACCCGCGGTCGTGCCCGGGCCCTTGAAGGTGCGCAGGAAGCCGTTCGGGCCGTACACCGACAGGTCGTACACGCCCTTGGAGTAGGCCGTGTTCCAGGTGTCGGAGAGGTTCTTGCCTGCCGCGGCGGTGTACGTCCAGGGCCCGTCCGTACGGTTCGCCGACGTGACCAGGAAGTGCGCTCCCGCTCGCGCGCCACCGCTGAAGGTGAGCGTGAAGCGCCCGGTCGAGGGCGTAGCGGCGCCGTCCACCAGCGGTGCGTACCGCAGCGGGCGGGCCGGCCGCGAACCCCTCTCCTGCTTGGGCAGCACGGGGTTGGCGGGCGGCTTCGGCACATAGCCGGGGTGCCGCTCGTTGTCCGGCGGCTCGTACCCGTCGGTGTCCGGGAGCGCGGCCGGCGTGGTGTTCTTGAGGCTGAAGTCGAAGGCGGATGTCAGGTCGCCGCAGATGGCGCGCCGCCACGGCGAGATGTTCGGCTCGCCCACGCCGAAGCGGTTCTCCATGAACCGGACTATCGAGGTGTGGTCGAAGACCTCCGAACAGACGAAGCCGCCGGTGCTCCAGGGGGAGACGACGAGCATGGGCACGCGCTGCCCCAGACCGTACGTACCGGCGGCGTAGCTGCCGTTGCCGCCGAAGTAGTCGAGCGCGGTGTCCACGGTGGACAGGCCCTGGGCGGCGGAGGACGGCGGATACGGCGGAACGATGTGGTCGAAGTAGCCGTCGTTCTCGTCGTAGGTGATGAAGAGCGCGGTCTTGCTCCACACCTCCGGGTTGGACGTGAGCGCGTCCAGCGCCTGGGAGATGTACCAGGCACCGTAGTTCGCGGGGAAGTTGGGGTGCTCGGAGAAGGCCTCGGGGGCGGCGATGTAGGAGATCTGCGGCAGCTTCCCCGCCTTCACATCGGCCTTGAGGATGTCGAAGAAGCCGTCGCCGGCCTTCGCGTTGGTGCCGGTGCGTGCCTTGTCGTAGAGCGGATCGCCCGGCTTGGCGTTGCGGTACTTGTCGAAGTAGAGCAGCGAGTTGTCGCCGTAGTTGCCGCGGTACGCGTCCTCGATCCAGCCCCAGTGCCCTGCCGCGTCCAGACCGTCGCCGATGTCCTGGTAGATCTTCCAGGAGATTCCCGCCTGCTCAAGACGCTCGGGGTAGGTCGTCCAGTCGTAGCCCACCTCCTCGTTGCCGAGCACGGGCCCGCCGCCCTTGCCGTCGTTGCCCGTGTGGCCCGACCACATGTAGTAGCGGTTGGGGTCGGTCGCTCCGATGAAGGAGCAGTGGTAGGCGTCGCACACGGTGAACGCGTCGGCCAGCGCGTAGTGGAACGGAATGTCCTCGCGGGTCAGGTATGCCATCGTCCCCGCGGTCTTGGCGGGA
Source organism: Streptomyces sp. NPDC002870 (assembly GCF_042888505.1). NCBI lineage: Bacteria > Bacillati > Actinomycetota > Actinomycetes > Kitasatosporales > Streptomycetaceae > Streptomyces > Streptomyces sp. NPDC002870. The sequence goes on along the minus strand of NZ_JBIAPW010000021.1, from coordinate 4,329 downwards.
ATCCACTGGTCGTACTTGCCCTGATTGAAGGCCTTGTGGCCGCCGGCCCAGTCGTGGTTGAGGCCCTCGATGAACTGCATGCCGAGGTCCTCGGCGTCCGGGTGGTAGGGAAGCACGTCCTTGCCGCGGTCCGGCTGGTGCCAGACCGACTTCCCGCTGTCCAGAGTCACCGGGCGCGGGTCGCCGAAACCGCGTACGCCCTTCAGCGCGCCGAAGTAGTGGTCGAAGGAGCGGTTCTCCTGCATCAGCACGACGATGTGCTCGACGTCCTTGATGGTGCCGGAGCGGCGACTGGCGGGGATGGCGGCGGCACGGTCGATGCTGCTCGACAGCGCCGCGAATCCCGCCGTCGCGCCTGCGATCTGAAGGAATCGGCGCCGATTGAGTTCAGACATGAGTGTGGAGTCCTCTTGGTTGTGAGGAAACAGGAGTGAGCGGAGTGTCCAAGAGCAGCGAGTGGAAGGGAAGGGGCGGTGACGCCGGTGTGACAGGGCGAGGTACTCGCCGAGAACACCCTGGAGGGGCCGTGTGACCGCCCGGTCGCGGACGAGTCCCCGCCGCCCGCAGGCAGACCGCCGCGCAGGCAGACCGCCGCGCAGGCAGACCGCCGCGCAGGCAAGGCGGCCCCGCAGGCATGGCTGGTCCGGGCAGGGGTACCCGGACGCAGTCACTGTTCACTAGGGCACGGAAGGTGAGAGGTATGGGCCTGGGAGGATGCATCATCCTGATCGCGGTCGGGGCGATCCTTACATTCGCCACGGACTGGCAGGTGAAGGGCGCCAACCTCGACGTAATCGGCCTGATCCTGATGGCCGTGGGCATTATCGGCGTCGCCACCTTCACCAGCATCGCCAAGCGTCGACGTGTGGTCATGCCGCCGTCGGCCCCGCTGCTCGAAGACGAGCGGGACCGCCGCCGCTACGAGTGAGCTTCGGCGCGGCCGGCACCCGGGTTTGGCCTGGTGGCGCAGGGGCACCCGGGAGCCCGTCCGCCGATCCACACCCTCGTCCGCACCGGAGGCGATCGTGAGTCGTTCGCGTGTCGTTGTCGTCGGAGCCGGATTCGCCGGTTTCCATGCCGCCCGTACGCTCTCCCGGACAGTCCGGGACGAAGCCGAGGTCGTGCTGCTCAACCCCACCGACTACTTCCTGTATCTGCCACTGCTGCCCCAGGTCGCGGCGGGCATCCTGGAACCCCGCCGGGTGACGGTCTCGCTCCCCGACACCCTGCCGCGCGTACGCCTGGTGCTCGGCGAGGCCGGGACGGTCGATCTGGACGAACGGCGTGTGCACTACACCGACCCCGAGGGCGCTCCCGGCGTGCTGGCGTACGACCGCCTCGTCCTCGCCGTCGGCAGCGTCAACAAACTGCTTCCCGTACCCGGCATCGCCGAGCACGCGCACGGCTTCCGAGGGATCCCCGAAGCGCTCTATCTGCGTGACCACATCACCCGCCAGATCGAACTGGCAGCCACCGGCGCTCCCGCCGAAGCCAGTGCCGCCCGCCGCACCTTCGTGGTCGTCGGCGCGGGCTACACCGGCACCGAAGTCGCCGCCCAGGGCCAGCTGTTCACCGATGCCCTGGCCCGCAAGCAGCGAGCCTGGGGCAAGGGGTCGCGCCCCCGCCCGCGCTGGGTGCTGCTGGACATCGCCGACCGCGTCCTGCCCGAGCTCGACCCCAGGCTGTCATCGACGGCCGACCGGGTGCTGCGCCGGCGCGGCGTCGACGTGCGGACCGGGACCTCGGTCAAGGAGGCCACCCGCGACGGGGCCCTGCTGGACGACGGAGAGTTCATCGAGACCAGGACGATCATCTGGTGCGTGGGCGTACGTCCCGACCCGCTGGTCTCCGAAGTCGGACTGGCCCTCGAGCGCGGCCGGCTCCTCGTCGACCCCAAGCTGACCGTGCCAGGTCACCCCGAGGTCTTCGCCTGCGGTGACGCGGCCGCCGTGCCCGACCTGACCCGGCCGGGGGAGTACACCCCGATGACCGCGCAGCACGCCTCGCGACAGGGCAAGGCGGCCGGTCTCAACGTCGCCGCCTCCCTCGGCCACGGCGAGCAGCGCAGCTACGAACACCACGACATGGGCTTCGCCGTCGACCTCGGCGGCGTGCAGGCCGCCGCGAACCCCATGGGAGTACCGCTGTCCGGGCCGCTCGCCGGGGCCGTGACCCGCGGCTACCACCTGGCCGCCATGCCGGGAAACCGGGTGCGCGTCGCCGCCGACTGGCTGCTGGACGCCGTGCTGCCGCGCCAGTCCGTCCAGTTGGGTCTCGTCCGCTCATGGTCCGTCCCGCTCGACACAGCCTCGCCCGAACTGGCCCGGGTGCCGGGCGGGCCCGACAAGGAGAGTTGACATGCGAAACGAGCAACTGGCACAACTGGGACAGCAGTTGCGAGTGGACGCGATTCGCGCCGCCGACGCGGCAGGCTCCGGGCATCCGACGTCCTCCATGTCGGCCGCGGACCTGGCCGCCGTGCTTCTGGCCAACCATTTGCGCTACGACTTCGACCGGCCCGACCATCCGGGTAACGACCGGCTGATCTTCTCCAAGGGGCATGCCTCGCCGCTGCTGTACGCCTTTTATCGAATGGCCGGCGCCATCGACGACGAGGAGCTCCTCACCTTCCGCTCCCTCGACAGCCGCCTCGAAGGGCACCCGACTCCGCGGCTGCCGTGGGTGGACGTGGCCACGGGATCACTCGGCCAGGGGCTGCCGGTCGGTGTGGGCATGGCGCTGGCGGGCAAGCGACTCGACCAGATCCCCTACCGGGTGTGGGTGCTGGCGGGCGACAGTGAGATGGCAGAGGGCTCGGTCTGGGAGGCCGTCGAGCACGCGGCATACGAGCATCTCGACAATCTGACCTTGATCATCGATGTCAACCGGCTCGGCCAGCGCGGGCCCACCCGCCATGGGTGGGACCTGGAGGCGTACGCTCGCCGGCTGAGCGCCTTCGGCTGGCACACCATCGAGATCGACGGGCATGACGTCGGCGCCGTGGACGCCGCGCTCGCGGAGGCCGGCTCCACGATCGGGCAGCCCAGCGCGATCATCGCCCGCACCCGCAAGGGGCGCGGCGTCGCCGAGGTCGAGGACCGGGAAGGCATGCACGGCAAGCCACTGCCCGACGCGGACGCGGCCATCGAGGAGCTGGGCGGGCCGCGGTTCATCCGGGTCGATGTCCACAAGCCCCCCGCTGCACGGGTATTGCACACCAATCTCGGCGGGCCGCTCTCCCTGCCGACGTTCGACGTCGGCGACTCGGTCGCCACCCGTACCGCGTACGGGAAGGCCCTCGCCGCGCTCGGCTCGGCGCGGGGCGACGTCGTCGCCCTCGACGGGGAGGTCGGCGACTCGACACGCACCGAGTACTTCGCCAAGGCCCACCCGAGCCGCCACTTCGAGTGCTACATCGCCGAACAGGAACTGGTCGCGGCAGCAGTGGGGATGCAGGCACGCGGCTACGTCCCCTACGCGTCGTCCTTCGCGGCGTTCCTGACGCGCGCCCACGACTTCATACGGATGGCAGCCGTCAGCCGCGCCGCCATCAAGCTCGTCGGCTCGCACGCGGGCGTCGCGATCGGCCAGGACGGCCCCTCGCAGATGGGGCTCGAGGATCTGGCGATGTTCCGGGCGGTGCACGGCAGCACCGTGCTCTATCCGTGCGACGCGAACCAGACGGCCCGGCTGGTCGCGGCCATGGCCGAGCTGCCGGGCGTGAGCTATCTGCGCACCAGCAGGGGCGACATGCCGGTCGTCTATGGTCCGGACGAGGAGTTCCCGGTGGGCGGCTCCAAGGTGCTGCGGTCCTCTGACCGGGACCGGGTGACGGTCGTCGCCGCGGGAGTGACCGTCCATGAGGCGCTACGGGCCGCCGAACTGCTCGGGCAGGAGGGCATCGACGTGCGCATCGTCGACCTCTACTCGGTCAAGCCGGTGGACGCGGTGACGCTCCAGGAGGCGGCGGATGCGACGGGGTGCCTGCTGACGGTGGAGGACCACCGTCCGGAGGGCGGCATCGGGGACGCAGTGGCGGAGGCTTTCACGGACGGCCGCCCGATGCCCCGTCTGGTGCGGCTGGGCGTGCGGAACATGCCGGGGTCGGCGACGCCGGAGGAGCAGCTGCACATGGCCGGGATCGACGCCGAGTCGATCGCGGCGGGAGTGCGGCTGCTGGTGGAACAAGCAGTGGTGCGCTGAGCGAGCCAACGCTGAGCGAGCCGGCACAGTCGGGGGGGGGGGGGGGGGGGGGGGGGGGGGGGGGGGGGGGGGGGGGGGGGGGGGGGGGGGGGGGGGGGGGGGGGGGGGGGGGGGGGGGGGCGGGGG